>CBINDO010000019.1:0-54514 GCA_966249405.1 uncultured bacterium
TTGGTCGACGCGGCCGACGCGACGCAAGAAGTGACTCAGGTTTACAACGGTGAGACTCACCTCGTGGGGGTCGCCCCCGCGACCTTGCGCGCTCGGAGCGACGACGTCGTCGTGTTCGTACAGGACGAGCTTGCCTCGCAGGTTACGGACGCGCAGCTAGACGGTTTTCTGCGGCGTCTGATGACAAACGGCGGCCCGAGCAGTCACCGGCCGGACCTCGGTATCCTCCCAGCCAACGAAAGTGTGTTCGGCGCCCTGCGACGCGCTCGCCTCCCCGACGGCAAACAGCGGGTATTCATCGTCGATACGGCGGGAGCCGGTGATGGCTACCTGTGCGGCTGGTGCACGTACCCGGATTTGCACCTCGACGCACATTTGGTTGGGCCTCTCGATGGCGAACAGGCGCTGTCGATCAGCGCTCATGAACTCTACCACGCGATTCATCGCGGTTACGATGCCGACGAGGAGGTGTGGATGGACGAGAGCCTCGCCGAAGCCGCGATGACGGTGAACGGGTTCTTCACCGACGTCGCTTGGCTGAGCGACTACCTCGGCGACGTCAACCGAGATTGGGGACCGAGCGGCCTCGACGTGACCACCGTGCACTACGGCGCGTGTCTGGCGTGGGGAACCTACCTTTGGGAACAGGGGGGCGCTGAGCTCATGAAGGCCGTAACTAGTGAGCAGGCCAACGGCTGGGACGGACTCGACGCTGCGCTCGAGAGCATCGGTGAGACACGCTCCGGTTGGGAATTGTTCCTCGAACTCGGCGCCGCGCTGTATTTCGACGACCCCGAGCGGGGGTTTGGGCTTCGCTCCTTCGACCTTCCCCGCACGTTGAGGGTTACCGCTCTCACGGACGACAGGACCGAGACCATCGAACCGTACGGCTTCTTACACTACGAGGTCAGCGAGGGTACTAAGCTGACGGTGGCGGGTGAGGGAATAACGGCCCAGTTCGTCGCGGACGCGTCGAAGCTCGTGCCGCAATCGGTGGAGTTGGCGGCGCAGTTCACTGCCCCGGCAGACGGATTGTTGCTGCTCACGTCTCGTGCGCGGGCTGGCGTCAGCATCCACCTCGAGTGACCCAAAAACACGAAGACCGGCGCTGTATCGAGCGCCGGTCCTGGTTTCGAGTCGGGAGTCGCTGCAGGTTTACTTCGCAGAGCACTTCATGGCGCACATCAAGTCGCCAGGCTTGCAGTTGCAGTTGCTCTTCTTCTTCTTTTCTTCGGGGGGCTTTTCCGTCTTGGCCTCGGACTTGGGCTCAGACTTGGTTTCGGTCGGCTTCGACTCGGTCTTGCTCGTCGTCGACTTCGGGACGTACCTGCGCCCGGTGTTCGACCCAGTCTTGGCGGTGGGCTCGTCCTTCTTTTCCGTCGCCTCTTTCTTCTCTTCTCCCTTGTCCTCCTCGACCGGCTTGTCCTTGTCGGGGTCGGCGACCTCGGCGGGTGCGGTGGCAACGGTGGTCGTGATCGCGATCACGCCCGGTGCGGCGGGGGGCGGCTCCTTGAGCAGGATCACCGCGCCAGCAACCAACGCAGCGAAGGCGATACCACCACCGATGTAGAGGCCGTTGCGATTGGCCGCCGCAGCTCTCACGGGGGTACCATCGGCTCCCAAGGGTGCCGTCGTTCCGCCGATTAACGGCGCTCCGAGCGGTGAGACGCCGGCCATCCCCAACGGCGACGCCGCGATGACGTCTGGAGCTCCGGCCTCTGACTTCGCGGCGAGCGCCCCCAGGTCGATGAGGCCCGAGTCGTCGCCAGCGTCGCGACTGACCGAACTGGGCTTCGCCTTTTCCGGCGAACCACCGGTCAAGGAGCTCAGCGAGAACAGCACCGACGATTCGTTGCGGGCGCCCGTGACCGCTTGCGGCGGGAGGGGCTCGTGCGCGCTGGTCGCGAGGTCCGTCTCACCGCCCGCGCGGTCAATTCCACCGAACAAGTCTGCGCCACCGCCGCGAGTCGAAGCCCGCGGAACGTTGGTGCTGGTGATGCCGCTGAACAGATCCCGACCGGGGCTCGCGGCCCCCGCTGCGCTGAAGGTGGCGCTCGGCGGCACTGAGACGGCCGGTGCCACGGAGGCTGCTGCCTCGGCCGCGGCCCGGTGTAGCGCTTCGTTGACCTCCTGTACGTTGGCCAGCGGTTCCCAGTCCGCCATGCCGTCCTTCCAGACGTAGGTCTCTGCCGTGACGAGACCTTCGTTGTAGGCGGTCACCAACTGCGCGATCGTCATCTGACGTTGGTCGTTGTCGGAGATGTCGACGGTGTATTCGTCAGATCGGCCCACCAAGGCGTCGGCTGCGGCGATCGTGGGTGGATCGGTCTTACCGTCGATAACGATGGTCGTCTCACACTTGCGACAGCGGATCTTGGCTAGACGGTTACGAACCTTCTCGTCAGCAATCGAGTACTTAGCGGCACAACTGGGGCAAGAGACTTTCACGGGGAGATGCCTTCGGACGGTGAGTTTCTTCTCGAGAATGAAGAGCGGCCTGCGCGGGCGATGCTTTACCGTGACCCTCGCGGCGGTACGGACGTGGCTCTGTAACATACGGGCACACAGAGCTGGCAGTAGAATCGAAGGAAAATTGGCTGTTCCGAATGCCTTCTACGTTCGACTTGCCGCAACGCGCTGAAAAGTCGAAGTGTCACTTCAGGGCAGTGCTCGGCGCACGCATTCCAACTTGACACATCGCGTTAGGCACGGCCACACGAAATAACTGCCGAGGTGCTCCTCGAGCGGTTACTGCTCCAATCCGCATCAGGCTCGTCACAGCCGCGCCGGGGTCGGGTTGTCGTCGCGGTGGTGAGCGCGAGTGGGAGCGTTGGGTTACCGCGCCCGTCGACCCTGGGAAAGCACGCCCAGGGACTCGAGCGCGTGGTCGTACCAGCGGTCGAGTTGGCGCGGGAAGGGCCACATCCAGCCGTAGTCCGGCCCCCGAAAACGCTCCAAGATATGGGCGCGTAGGCGCGGGCTCAGGACTGCCTCGCGTCCGAGCAGTTCGTAGGTGGCGCGCAGCGTTTCGACATAAGCCTCCCACTCCAGCCTGGCGCGGCCATAGGCGAGGCCGAGTGGCAAAATGGGTACGAGATAGACGAAGGCGAGCCCCAAGAAAGTCAGTCGCCGCTTTTGCCGGAGGTGCACTCGCTCGTGCCGGAGCAAGATGACCTTGTCGACGTCGCTCATCGCATCCCAGACATCGGGTACGTAGAGTGTTTCACCGACAACCGTGTGATACACAGTCATGAACGAGTTCATGCGGCCGAGGGTGACAACGCGCAGCAACCGATCGATGAGCTTCGACAAGCCGCTGTCGCGCTTGTAGACGATACGGAACGCGCGGAACTCGGCTACCAGTTCGTCCATGATTGCCGCAAGAAGGGCGCCTGCTGGTTCCGCGGGTTGCATGGTCTCAGCCGGGTTGCGGCGTTAGAACAACGCCCTGAACGAGACTGCGTCCATTGACCAGGTCACGGGCACTCATGGCGCGCTTGCCTTCGAGCTGAGCTTGGGTCAGCGCCAGCACGCCGTCGCCGGTCTGTACCCACAGGAGCTCACCTCGCGCCGCGACGACCGTGCCTGGGGCTGCCTCGCGCGTCCATGCTGCGGCATCGGCCACGACGTTGGCCTCGAGCACCTTCAGTCGCTTGTTGCCGGCGTAGCAGAACGCCGCTGGTAGCGGCGCAAAGGCACGGATGCGTCGTTCGAGGACCACCGCAGGTTGGTCGAAGTGTAGGACGAGGTCGTCCTTCTGAATCGGAGGAGCGTGCGTAGCCAGCGCGGCATCTTGGGGCTCGGGTCGAAGGCCTTGCGCGACCAGGGGTAGATCCTCGCGAACAACGGTTACCGCGAGCGCTGCGAGCTGTTCGGTGAGCTCTCCGCCGGTGCATCGTTGCGGGATGGGGATCACTCGCCGGGTAAACACCGGCCCCGTGTCCAGGCCCTCATCCATGAGCATCAGAGAAATGCCGGTTTCGGAGTCGCCGCGGGCGATCGACCATTGAATTGGAGCTGCTCCGCGAAGCTTCGGAAGCAGGGAGGCGTGCAAATTGACGCACCCCAGGCGTGGGGTGCGCAATACGTCGGCCGGGAGGATGCGACCGTAGGCGAACACCACCGCGACGTCGGCACGCGTTTGCGCGAGCCAGCTCTGGAGCGCTCCGTCACGCACACGAGTGGGCTGATACACCTCCACACCTAGCTCCAAAGCTGCGGTTTTTATGGGGCAGGGCACGACTTGCATGCCGCGTCCAGCTGGACGGTCCGGCTGGCAAACCACGCCCAGCAACTCGGTCGTCGCGGCGAGCGCGTGCAAGGCCTGAACCCCGATGGCGGGGGTACCGAAAAACACGGATTTCACGGGACGTTTGTACTAGCGCCTGCGATTGGCGTCCACGTCGTCGGTGCACGCGCGTGGTCTCGAGGAGGCCATCGCCAAGCAGTTGTCGACTACGCGACCGGCCCCAGCGGCCGACAAAAAATTCACGGACTGGCCAACTCAATGATTTGCGCTTAGCTTGGACAAACGACTTCCGGAGTCCTGCCATGAGCGATAGCAAAAAGAACAATCCCACGACGAGCGCGGCACCCCCTCCAAGCGAAGACGAACTGCGGTTCGACGATGAGCTGGCGGTGTTGCCAATCCGCAACTCGGTCTTGTTTCCAGGTCAAGTAGCTCCCTTCGACGTGGGCCGAGAGAAGTCGGTTGCGCTCGTGGAGGACATCCACGACAAGGCGTCGCCGGTGATCGCGATCTTCACGCAGAAGGACCCGGTGACCGACGATCCTGGTGCATCGGACCTTTATCCAGTTGGGTGCGCGGCGCGCGTGCTCAAGGCGCTCAAGCACAGCTCGGGCAACTACTCGCTCATTCTCCAGGGCCTCACGCGCATCCGGTTCGGCGAGGAGCTCACGAGCGACCCCTACATGCGTGCGCGCGTCGTGCGCGTCGAGTCGCCGCCGCTCGAGGACGTGGAAGCGGAAGCGCTTGCGATGAGCCTCCGCGACGTCGCCAAACAAGTCATTCAATTGATGCCCGAGCTGCCGCGCGAGGCAGCATCACTCATCGACTCCGTGCAGTCGCCGGGTTCGCTCGCTGACCTCGTCGCCGCTAACTTGGACGCTCCTGTCGAAGAGAAGGCGCAGCTGATCGAGACCATCGACATCAAAGAGCGCATTCGCAAGGTGCTGCGCTTGCTGACTCGTCAGCTCGAAGTGCTGAAGATGCGCGAGCGCATCAACTCCCAGATCAAAGAAGAAATGGGCAAGAACCAGCGCGAATACGTGCTGCGTCAACAGCTCAAGGCGATCAAGGAGGAACTCGGTGAGGACGACGGCGACCAGGGTGACCTCGACGGCCTCGAAGAGCGTATTGCCAAGGCCGAGTTGCCCACCGAAGCCATGGACGTCGCCAAGAAGCAGCTCAAGCGGTTGCGCGCGATGCAGGTTGGGAGCGCGGAATATACCGTCGTCCGCACGTACCTCGACTGGATCCTCGACTTGCCGTGGCACGAGTCGACCGAAGACAACATGGACATCGCCGCTGTTCGGCGCGTGCTCGACGAAGACCACTACGGCCTGGAAAAGGTCAAGAAGCGCATAGTCGAGTACCTTGCCGTGCGCAAGCTGAAGAAGGACAAACGCGGTCCAATCTTGTGTCTGCTCGGGCCACCCGGCGTAGGCAAGACGTCGCTCGGCAAGAGCATCGCGCGTGCCCTCGGGCGCAAGTTCGTACGTGTCTCGTTGGGCGGCGTTCACGATGAAGCGGCGATTCGCGGTCATCGTCGGACCTACGTCGGCGCGTTGCCGGGTCAGATCATCCAGGGGATGAAGAAGTCCGGTACCGTCAACCCCGTGTTCATGATGGACGAGGTCGACAAGATCGGTCACGACTTCCGCGGCGATCCGAGCGCGGCATTGCTCGAGGTGCTCGACCCCGAACAGAACAACACGTTCGCCGATCACTACCTGGAGATCCCGTACGATCTGTCCAAGGTGATGTTCGTCGCAACGGCCAACGTCGCCGATCCGATCCCTCCGCCCTTGCGCGACCGCATGGAAATCCTGGACATCCCGGGCTACACGCGGCGTGAAAAGCTCGCTATCGCCAAGCAGCACCTATTGCCCAAACAGCTCGAGGAACACGGGTTGTCGGTCGACCAGGTGGTGATCACGGACGAAGCGATCGAGGAGTTGATCGAACACTACACGCGTGAGGCTGGCGTACGCTCCCTCGAGCGTCAGGTGGCGAGCGTCATCCGCGGGGTTGCCGTGAAGGTCGCCGAGGGCGACACGGCCCAGCGCATCATCAAGACCGAAGACGACCTCCGCGAGTACCTCGGCCCCATCAAGTACACCAGTGAAGTCGCGGAACGCACCGAGGAAACGGGTGTCGCCACCGGTCTCGCGTGGACCAGCGCGGGCGGCGAGATCCTGTTCATCGAGGCAACCCGCATGTTCGGTCAGGGCAAGTTGCAGCTGACGGGCCAGCTCGGTGACGTCATGAAGGAGAGCGCTCACGCGGCGTTGTCCTACGTGCGTACGAACGCCGAGAAGTACGGCATCAGCAAGGACTTCTTGGAGAAGAGCGACATCCACGTCCACATCCCGGCCGGGGCAATGCCGAAAGACGGACCCAGCGCCGGCATCACGATGTTCACCGCGTTGGTGTCGCTGCTGACTGGCATTCGCGTTCGTCACGACGTGGCCATGACCGGCGAAATCTCTCTGCGCGGCCGTGTACTGCCGATCGGCGGCTTCAAAGAGAAGACGCTCGCGGCGCACCGCGCCGGGATCCGTCGCATCATCTTCCCGGAACGCAACAAGGCGGACCTGGAAGAGGTACCCAAGGAGATCCGCGACGAACTCGAGTTCGTACCGGTGACGCACCTCGAAGAGGTTTTGCGCGCTGCTCTGGAGTCGGTGCCCCAGCCCTCGCAAGAGTATCTGGATCAGGTGGCCGCCAAAGAGGCCGCGCGCACCCAAACGAATTGAAACGTCGCGCGGGTAGGATGATCGGGTAGGTAACGGCGAGCGCGCTGTTAACCTACCCGTTTTTCATTTGGCGACTCTGTGCAGGGCGATGGCACATCGCCGAGCAACGTACCATCGACTCCTCGAAGCTGGCTGCCGTTTTGCTCTGCACGTCGCCGTGGTGATGGGGTAGAAGCGCGCCATGAAGAAGGTTCGGATTGCGCTCTTGGGTTGTGGCACCGTTGGCGGCGGCGTTCTGCGGCTGCTTTCGGAGAACCGCGCTCACTTGGCAGCTCGCGTTGGCGCCGAGTTGGAAGTGGCGCGCGTGTTGGTCCGCGACAAGAGCAGAGTGCGCGTCCAGGAGTGCAACGGCGATTGGCTCACCACCGACCCGGAAGCTGTCTTCGGCGATCCGACGATCGACATCGTCGCCGAGGTCATGGGCGGTCAAGAGCCCGCGAAAGGTTACATCGAGCGCGCCATCTCCCAGGGCAAGAGCGTCGTGTCGGCCAACAAGGCGCTGCTCGCCGCTCACGGCCCGGGACTGCTCGCTAGAGCCGCCGAGGCGGGCGTGGACCTCGGTTTCGAAGCGTCCGTGGGCGGCGGCGTGCCGATCATCCGAACGTTGCGCGATGCGCTCACCAGCGACCGGGTGAGCAGCGTGTGCGGCATCCTCAACGGCACTTGTAACTACATTCTGACCCGCATGCGCGAGGAGGGAGCGAGCTTCGAGACGGTGCTCGAGGACGCTCAAGCCCTGGGATACGCCGAAGCCGATCCCAGCCTCGACGTCGATGGTCACGACGCCGCCCAGAAGCTAATCGTATTGTGCATGCTCGCCTTTGGCGCCGCCGTCGACGAAAAGTCGATGTACGTGGAGGGGATCCGTGCCATCGACGAGCTCGACTTCGAGTTTGCAGAGCGGTACGGCTTCACGATCAAACACGTCGCCAAAGCGCGTGAGCGAGGCGATCGTCTCGAACTCCACGCCCACCCAGCGCTGCTACCCGCTGCCAATCCACTGTCCGGCGTTCACGGCGTCCTCAACGGCGCCTTCATCCAAGGCCGCGCCTTGGGGCCCTGCCTGTTGGTAGGTAGGGGCGCAGGTGAAATGCCCACGGCTGTCAGTGTGGTCGCCGATCTCGTCGACGTCGCACGCGCTCGCGTCGAGGGGGCTTCTGGTCTGGCGACCCGTGCGATACGTCCAGTGCCTCGTCCGCTCGTGCCCATGGCGGAGGTCGAAGGTCGGTATTACCTGCGGTTCGAGGTGAGAGACGTGCCAGGCGTGTTGGCAGCGATTGCCGGTGCGTTGGGTGAACAAGGCATCAGCGTGGCGCACATGGTCCAGGAGAACATGCGCCAAGCCAAGACGTCTGGTAGCGACGAGTGGGTGCCGATACTCATGATCACCCACAGCTGCGTGGAAGGTAAGGTGCAGGCAGCCCTGGCCAAGATCAATCAGTTCCCGTTCATGCGCTCCAAGGCACGTCTGGTGCGCATCGAAGACGACGCTTGAGCTGCGCAACACGCGCTGACGCGCACCGTACCGGCTCGAAACGGCACGCCGTGGATCCCTCGGTTTCGACTACGGTTTGCTTGTGCGGACGGGTTGCATTTCGGGCATGTCCCACAGCGGCGCCTTGGCGAACGCACGGGCGCCGGTGGTCTCGATGGGCTAAGGTAACGCATGACCGGTTTACTGCGACCTGCGAAGTCTTTGGGACTGGCAACATTGATCGGGGTTTCTTTGATCGGCACCGCCGCCGCGCGGCCCGACGTCGAACACGAATATCAGTACACCGAGCGGCAACTGGAAAAGGCGCGCCAGCGTGTCGCGCAACTCGAGGCGCGGCTGGAGGAACTCGCCGAGGAGCGCCAGCGTCGAAATCCGACGCCGCCGTCGACCACACCGAACTGCGACGAACCGTTCGAGTTCGACTCGAGCGGCATCAAGCGCTGGCGACAAGAGTGCAATGTGCTGAGCATCGCGGCACCCGAACCGGCGAAGCTGCCTGCATGCGACATGCCCTTCCGTGTGGACAAAGAGGGCATCAAACACGTGCAGCTCGAGTGTGTCTCGCGCTTCTGACGTGAGTCGCCCGTGACCTAGCGGCCCGAGCGCTGCAACGCTGCGCGCTCGACCTACTGCGCGCCGTCCACGGGTGGCTCGCCCATACACCGGTAGAGAACGGCCATGCGCACGGCCACCCCCGCCTCGACCTGCTCGAGGACGCTGCTCTGGGGACAATCGGCGATGTCGTCGGCGATCTCGACGCCGCGGTTCATCGGGCCCGGATGCAGCACGATCGCGTCCGGTTTCGCCAACGATAGACGCGCTTGGTTGAGACAGAAAAACCGCGCGTACTCCACGACGCCAGGGAAGAAGATGCCGCCCAACCGCTCGTTCTGGATGCGCAGCATCATGACTACGTCGGAGCCCTCGAGTGCAGGTTCCAGTCGGTGATACACCTCGCACCCCATTTCTGCGAAGTACTTCGGTAGCAACGTGCTTGGACCTGCCAAACGCACGGTCGCCCCAAGTAGT
Organism: uncultured bacterium; assembly: GCA_966249405.1. GTDB lineage: Bacteria > Myxococcota_A > Polyangia > Polyangiales > Polyangiaceae > SZUA-265. The sequence goes on from CBINDO010000019.1 coordinate 9,524, forward strand.
TTGAGCAGGAGAATGTTCGAACGAGCGACGCGGCTGTGTAGAATGTCGCCGCAGATGGTGACCACGAGTTTGCTGAAGTCCGTGCCCTTGTGTTGGCGTATGGTAAACGCGTCGAGCAGGGCTTGGGTCGGGTGTTCGTGCGTGCCGTCGCCGGCGTTGATCACCGAGGCGCGGGTGTGACGGACGGCGTATTCGGCTGCACCAGAGGTGCTGTGCCGGATGATCACGACGTCGGGGTGCATCGCGTTCAGCGTCGCGATCGTATCTTTCAGCGTTTCCCCTTTTTTGACGCTCGATGCCGAGGCGCTGATGTTGACGACGTCGGCGCTGAGGCGCTTGCCGGCAAGTTCGAACGACGTCCGCGTGCGCGTCGAGTTCTCGAAGAACAGGTTGAGCACGGTTTTGCCGCGCAGAGTTGGCACCTTCTTGATGGGGCGGCGGTTGAGCTCGGCGAACGCTTGTGCGGAATCCAGCAGGCTGTTGGCTTCCTCGAAGGATAACTGGCGAATGCTGACCAAACCGCGGAGCGACATGGCGGGCTTTATGGACGAGCCTCGGGTCAACGTAAAGTCGCTTGTGCGCGGGTTCGAACGCGCGTCAGGGCGACCGCGGTGGGCGTGAGCCGGACCCGGTCGCTCCGGCGCTGGGCCCAACCCAAAAGGAAACGCACCAGGGGTTTACCTGCGGCTAGTAGGCGCTCTGGGGGTTGCGACCGGGCCGTCGCGGTCAGGAGCGAGGCGGCGGGATACTCGGCGCGCCGAACGGCTGCACCACCGCGTAGAGACCGTCGGGCCCCAACACGACGTCGATGCGATCGGCTTCCGTGACGGTGTCAACCTTCAGTACCGTGTAGTCGGGTTGAATCGGGAGCTGGCGACCGCCGCGGTCTACGACTACGGCGAGCTCGATGTCCGCTGGCCTGCCGTAGTCGAGCACGGCGTCAATCGCGGCGCGCGTGGTGCGTCGGGTGTAGAGGACGTCGTCGACGATCACGACGTGACGCCCGTCGAGAGAGCCGGGGATCGAGCTTGGTCCGATACGCGGGTTGGGGAGCGCAGCGGCGGCGTCGTCGCGATACAGTGTGATGTCGACGGACCCGACGGCGACGGCGCGCGGCGCGCGCGTGCCCGGTGGAAGATTGGCGAGCCAATGGGCCAGCCGCGCCACGACGTGGTCCCCGCCGCGACGAACGCCGATCAACACCACCTCTTTGTCGGCGTGCCGCTCGGCCAGCTCGGCCGCCACGCGTTGGAGCCCTTGGTCGAGTTCTTTGGCCGAAAGCAGCGTCCGCATGGCACTCAATTACCACGTAGGCGCCGCAGCCTGGCAAGTTCTCGCAGGGGACGGGCCAGCGCTGCGTTACGTCAGGGCGACGGTCGAGGTGGCCTGCGCAGAGCGACCGAGCAGTGTCTCGATGCAACGCGCCATGCCGGATGCGGTTTGACGCCAGCCGTAAGCCTCTGCCGCGACCGGGGTGACGCGGCGGGGGCCCGCGTCCCGCATCTTCAACATCGACGCCTCGAGCTCCTCCGCCGTTGGACGAATGGTGTGCTCCGACGTCTCGGCCGCTTCCACGAGTTCGGGGATCGTCGAGATGATGGCGGGCGTGCCACAGGCGCGGGCCTCGAGCACCGGCATTCCGAACCCTTCGTAACTCGACGGGAACAGTAGAGCCGTGGCCTCGGCGTAGAGCCCGGGCATCAGTTCGTCGGGCAGGTATCCCGTGAGTACTACGCCCCGGTCGCGCGCAGCTTCGATACGTCGATACAGCGCCGTGCTCCGCCACCCGCGCGCCCCGGCGATCACGAGTTGGTAGCCTGGTAACTCGCCGCGCGCCTGAAGGTTCAGGAACGCCGCGAGCACCTTGTCCACGTTCTTCCGGGGCTCGAGTGTGGCCACGCACAAGAAGTAGGGCGGTTTGACCCCCAACTCCGCGAGCTGCGCGCGAGCGGACTCGCGCTCGGCCTCCGACGGTTGGCAAAAACGTGCATCCAACCCGGGACGACACACGGCCTCGGCCTCGACGCCGAGCAGGTCTTTTAGCCGCGCCGCGGTGCCGAGCGAGTTGGCGAACACCCGGCTGGCGCTGCGTAAGTCTCGTTCGAACCACAACGCGTGAGACACGCGCGTCGCCGCTTGCATCGTCTCGGGCACGATGCGGTGGTTGAGGTCGTGAACCGTGACGCACGTGCGTATCGATTTCGGCAGGTTGGGGTGGATGGTTCGGCCAGCCCAGAACACGTCGAGGTCGTCCGCGATCGCCATGGATCGACCGCGCGTCTTGAGCCACAAGAACGAAGGCAGGCGGCGCAGTTGATGCACTGGCTCCTGCCGAACCACCCAACGATCCGAAGGTAGACGCAGTTGACTCGGAGCGAGGCGCGAATAGGCGAACAACGCCGCTCGAGGAAATAGCGCCTCGAGTTCTCGCGCGACGTGGAACACGTATTGCCCGACACCCGAGATCGGGGTTCGCAACGCGTCACCATCGATACCCAAACGGAAGAATCGCATGTTCGGTGAGTCACTCATGAAATCGAAGCTGTCGCAGAGGGCGTAGAGAAGGCGGTTTTTGCGAACGCAACCAGCCTCTTCTCGAACCAGCGATGGAACACCGCTGCGGCGAACGCGCAGACTGCTACATCGAGTAGCAACTCTAGGGCGAAGTACTGTTGAACGCCAAGAGGGCGAAACACCTTCGTCGCCACTTGCAACACCAGTGTATGAGTCAGATACAACGAATAGCTGGTTTCCCCCTGGTACAGGATCGCCTCATGATTCACTGCGAAGCCCGCCTTCTCCGCGAGCAGAGCCCCAGCTACGATCAACGCGGCTGGCATACCTATCGTCAGCCACCTCCACTTGCTCTGCTCGCCGACCAGGTGTGTGGGGTCGAACAGGGTGACGAGAAGGCATATACCTAGCGCAGTTAGTCCGGCGGCGAGTATCAGCCACCGTCGTGATGGCTGCGTCGCACCGACGAATTGCCACGCGACTCCGAGGCCGGTCCCAAATAGGAACTCGAGCATCAGCGGCGCCGTGAAAGTCCGGGCGATCGGATTGGAGAACGAGAACGCGAAACCCAAGGTCGCCAAGAGTGCGATCGGCACCGCCACCAACAGGCCGGGTGGTGCAAATCGCCGCCATCGTAAGGCGAGCGCGAACGTGAGGTAAAACAGCATCTCGTAGTTGAGCGTCCAGCCCACACCCACCAGTGGCATGATGGCACCCCCTTCGCGTGATGCCGGGATGAAGGCCAGGGATGCTAGGAGGTAGCCCCAGTCGACGTGATGGTTTCCGATGGGCTCGAAACCCGCGCACAGGGCGAGGAACGTGACGATGGTGATGAACCAGTACGGCGGAGCTACGCGTTGCAGGCGGCGAGCGAGGAACGACCCCGGTGTACAGCTCGACCCGCGCGTCGTGTGCACCATGATGAAACCCGATATGACGAAGAAGACGTCGACTCCGCACGCGCCGATGGACGTCAGCCTCGCGAACACCGGATGCTGAGTCGTGGCCGCGTCACCGAGGTGATAAAGCACGACGGCATAAGCCGCGACAGCTCTCAGCAGTTGAAGACTTTGAAGCACGCGCGTTAGGGTATAGCGCGAACTGCCCCTGCCGCTAGCGCCCGTCAAACGTTGCAGCCCGGGTGGTCCACCCGTTCGGTCGAGACTTTTCCGATAGGTTGCCGCGAAGCATCGTGCCAGCTTCCCACAGGCGTATGGCGAGCTCGACGCAGTCGCTCGAACGTTAGCTGCGATAGAGGAACGGCAGGGTCGCGTTTCTATCCGCCAGATAGGGCTGATAGTGTTCCGAAAGCGCCTTGCTGTCGAATCGGTCGTAAACCCCGAACCCGCGGCCACCGAATTTCTCGTAGTCCGCTTCTTCGAGGCCCATGGCCTTGAGGAGCGTCACCAATAGGTGGTTGTAGGGGCGTCCCGCGTAGACGTCCAACGCAGGGTTGTGGAGCTTGAGTGGATAAGGCCTGTAGTCCAGGTAATACCCCAGCTGAAACTTGTCTGGGGCGCCCGCGACCAGCACCGGCATGTCGTAGAACAAGTGGAACCCGCGTGACTCGACGTTGCCGTAGACGAACACCGTGTCGTCCAACAACGTGCCCTGGTCCGTCGCGACCGAGTCGAGTTTCTTGATGAATCGCGCGACTTGTTCCATCGTCCAACGATTCATGACCCACTGATCGATCGCATCTCGCCCCGATTCTTCGGGTCGGGATTTACCGTTGTGAGCACCGCTGTGTGCTTCCGGGTCGTTTGGCACGAGCTCGGTGTCGTGATGAATGATGCTGTGGCTCACCACCCGCGTGAAGCCGCACGACAGCGCCGAGATGGCGAGGTCCATGCACGCTTCGTGCATCACGGCGGCGCTGGTGTAGGGGGTGGGCTCGACGACGTTGCAGGCCGGTGTGGAGACGCCCAGCGTGCGCTCGATGTCGCTCAACGTCGAGAGGTGGGCGTCGAGTTTGAGCCGGTCGTCGTTCGAGATCTTGCCGGACGCGAGCAGACTCCGGAGCTCGTCGGCGACTGCATTGGCCACCGGTTGTTGACGGTGAGACATTGCCTCGCGCTGGAGAATGCGGCCAGGCTCGAAGAGTTTCGAATATGTCTCGCTCGGGCTGGTGTCGTAACTGAGCCGCTGGGTGGTGCCGCTGCGCGAGGAGTAGGAGAACGAGAGCGCATTGCCGGTTGGGGTCGGGCAGGAACGCAACGCGCCCACGACGGGCGTACTTGGGTAGACGAGGTTCGACTCCTCGAGCACCGCGTCGACCGAATACCCGAAGCCGAGTTGCCCGTTGACCGAGCCACTGCCGGTGAGGGCGAATGTCGGACTGTGGCCGTCGCCCTCGATCTGCATCCCGTCGAGCCCGCGCACTAGGGAGAACTTGTCTCGGATGTCGTTGAACGCTTCTCCTAGGATCGGCGAGATGATCCCATCGGTGCCCACGTCGCGGAGCGCCGCAGCACGCACACCGCCCCTATCTTCGAGCGTCGCCTGGGAGGGATACCAGCGGCCGATGTCTCGACCGTACATGCCACCCACGAACACGAAGTTGAGCGGTCGCGAGTTCTGCGCGTTCGCCGTCGATGAAAACATGGATGAGAGGAACGGGATGGCGAGCGTGGCGCCACCGGCGCCGCACAGCCACGCCCTTCGGCTCATTGGATCGGACTTAATCATTGCTTTCTCCAGAACAGGTCTTCGTTAACTACTGCTCCAACGAAAGCATCGAGCAGTGACGCGTCAGTCATCCGTGCGAGGGAATCGCCGATACCGCAAGCGTCCGCGTCGGTCTCGGAACGCCGCTGTAGATGCCGGAACAGGCGAACGGAAGTGCAGGCTCTGGCCGAGCGACTCTTGGAGAGGCTGTCGATCAGGGCATCCGAGTCCGCGTGCGTGCTCGGCAAGCCGTCTTCGATGAATACCTCTTGCGAAGGCGGTAGTTCGAACTCGTTGATCTTCGCCCAGGTTACGCCGTCCGGGGTAGACGGCTCATCGAGGCCGCGCTCGGGGAAGTCGAACTTCTCCATGATGACCGGTTGGTTGGTCTCGCGTTGACCCAGCGGGTTGTAGGCCTCGAACAGAAAGCCGAGAGGATTGATGTATTGATGACACCCGTTGCACGTGTCACTGGCCGTTATCTCGCTCACGATTTCGTGGTTCGATAGCGCGGTGTAGTCCAGCGCGTTCAGGTCGAGGACGCGACTGGCGACGATCGAGAAGTCGGGGGACGGGATCGTTTGACACAAAATCCGGGATTTGATGCGAATCCCGCGGTGAATGGGCGAGGGGCTGAGGCCGCCGGACGACAGCAGCGCTGCTCGCGTCAAGATACCGGGGTGGCCCTGAGCCGTCACCGGTGTTACGCCGTCGGAAATCGACTCCGTCTGGTAGATCGCTTGGAGACGTGCGTCTTCGGCAAACGCCACGCGCAGCGTGAGCAAGTCCTCGAAGCTACCTTCCTGATCCCACACCACGTATTCGATGAAGCGAGTCGCTTCGGCCTGGTACTCCGGCGCCAACTTGTCGGCGTGGTAGAGCCCCTCGATGTCGGTCGGGATCATCTTGTAGTTGGCCCAACTCCACGGCGGATTCACCACGTGGTCGAGGCCGAGCCAATCACGGAAGAACGCCATCAGCTTGTTTCTGGCTGGTTCGGTACGAACGAGGCGCTCGGCCTGTGCACGTGCGTGTTCCAGCGTCTCGAGTCGACCCTCTGCCGCTGCGGCAGCGAGTTCCTCGTCTGGTGGTTGCCCCGTGAACTGGAAGGCAAGTCGATTGGCGACGCCGTACGCATCCACGCGCACCCGCCCCTCTACGGCCTCGTCGCCGAGTTCGAGCAGGTAGAGAAACCGCGGCGACTGCAGCAGGTGAGACACGACGTGGCTGACAGCCGCATCGGCGTCATCCGCGTCTCCCGCTGCGCTGAGCGCTGCGACCTCGTCCGCCTCGACTGGCCGGCGGAACACCTTCTTCCCGAAGTTTTGGACTAGTTCGGTGAGACATGTCTCACTTGCGCCGCCGTCGAAGCAGCCGTCGCTCGTGTAGTCTGCGGCCCAACCTTCCGTTGCGAAGTGTAGAGCGACGTGGTCGGTGAGCTCGAGCCACGTCCGAAGTTGCTCGCGAGTGTAAACTTGCTGGAAGTCTTCCCCGGGCTTGTAGCTGAAGTCTTCCGGGTACTGGTTCATCAGCACCTGCATGGGTTCGCGGCTCTCGACGCCGACATAGGTGTAGTCTTTCGACAAGCCGAGCTCGCGTAACTCGTACCAATCGTGGCCCGACAGCGCGGCTTTGAGCGAGGCCAGCAGTTCGGACTTGGTGAGCTTGCGGACTCCGGAGTTGGCCGAACCACGCAACGTATCAGCGCTGCACTTGTCGATCACCGCGGTGTTCGGCGGTGTCTGGCCCTGAACCGTTGGTGTGCTGGGTTCACCGGGTTGCTCCGGCTGTTCGGGCTGTTCGGGCTCCGGCGTAGTGGGCGCCGTGGCCGAGGGGTCTAGAGTAGGGTCGACGTCCACTCCGGATGCCACGGGCGGCGGCCCGCCTGTCACAACATCTTGCGAGTCCTCGTTTTCGCTCGCGGCGGAAGACGCCACCTCGACAACCACGGAGCCGCTGGGCGAGGGTTCTTCACTTTTTGCTTCGGGATTACTTGCCACCACTCCCTGACAGCCCAACGACAACCAAGAGCTGCAGGTGAGCAGGCAAAACAGAGGGGCAAAACGATGTCCGAGGTTTGGCGGTCCTTGCATATGTCGATTCGCTGACGAGCCGGGGCGTGATCCGGCAGATGTGGCTATTGGGCTCGACTCGAGCGGTTTCTGGTGAATCCAGTCTCGGCGCACGCTCGGAGTGACCCAAAAGCGCCTCTGTGAGTCAGACCGTCGCAACGCTCATCGTCTTGAACGATTTCCCGCTGCAAATCGATCAGGCATTGCATCGTGTAGAAACGATGATGGCAACAGCTTGAAAAGTTGTGGCGATATGAGATCAGTCCCAAGTATCGGTGAAGGGTTTACCCAAGCAATCGTGACTTTTTGCCAAGTTCAGAATGAGGCATTTCGGCCGGCACGCAGGTTGCTAGTGGAGCGTTTATCCAAAGGAGCAATACATGGGGAAACAGTGGAATGTCGGCTGAAGCGTTCTTGAGTGTGGTGATTTGCACGCACAACCGCGCGACGGACGTGCTGAGTTGCGTTCGTGCATTACTGGCTTGTGCGGGGGCCGAAGGGATCGCAATCGTGGTCGTCGACAACGCCTCCGACGCCAGGAACCGCGCGCTCCTTCAGTCCGAGCTACCTGACAAGGTCCAACTGATCGACGAGCCCAAACCTGGACTCTCGGTGGCGCGAAACACGGGCTTGCGGCACTCGACGGCGCAGTGGGTCGCCTTTTTGGATGACGACGCGATTCCGTTCCCCGATTGGGTCCTTCGAGCGAAACAACTGACGGAAAGTTGCGATGACAGGTTGGCGTTCATCGCGGGCGCTGCGCACCCCAAGTGGCCCGAACCAATACCCACCAACGGAGTGTCTCCCGGTCACCTCGGGCGGCGTTGGCGGGACTTGTTGTCCTTGCTGGAAGAAGAGCGCCCGACGGACGTGGCGCAGCTACCCATGGTCGTTGGCTGCAACATGTTGATCCGTCGCACTGCATTGCTAGAGATCGGCGCGTTCCCAACCGAGCTGGGTCGTACGCCAGACAATTTGCTCGGCGGCGAAGAGATCGCGTGTGCACGCAGGTTGATTGCCAACGGGTGGAAGGTCGTCTTCGACGGCGAGCTCGAGGTGTTTCACTGTGTCCATGCCGAACGTTTGACGACGGCGTGGGTCAGGAAACGCGCCATCGCCGAGGGAGTGCTTCTTCGCAAGTGTAGTCGCAAGCCGGCCACTGCCGCAAAAGTAGCGTTTTCCCTCCCTTACCTTGCGTGTCTCACCGTTGTCGAGAGGCTCCGACACGACACGGGGCACGACGCGTACATTCGGTTGTGGCACAACCTCGGATTCGTCAAAGAGGCGCTTCGCACCGTTTGACGCGGGACGTAGGCTACAGACGGTTGCGGAGAAGACCGAGCAAACGGCCAGCGATCGCTCGGTCGAACGCGAGCAGGCTCACCGAGTAGGCGGCGGCTCCCACGATGACGTGTCCCACCAAAGCCAACGGAGCTGGCCAGCCCCCGGTAACGAAATGGCGAACGGCGCTGACGGCGATACCCATGACGGCTATCGACGCGGTGGGGCCGAACACTCCCGAGAAAAGTGACGCCGCGCCCAGCCCCGCGAGTCGCCGCATGACGTAAGCGCTGACTGGCAGATACAATACCGCGCGCACGATCGACACCGCAGCGATCGCTTCTATGCCGAAGCGGACTGCGACGAGCAGCCCGCCGAGAGTCAACGCGGAACGGAGCAGCGTCAGACGAAACACCCAACTCGCCCGCTCCGTCGCTATCATCAGCGGATCGGACATCAGCGCCACCGTGGCGGGGAGCGCCGCCAGAGACAGCAGTTGCATGGCCCGTACCGAGACGGTCCAACGATCTCCGAACAGCGTGACTATTGCCTCGGGTGCCGTCAGTGCGAGGCCGGCGAACAACGGAAACACGACGGCTGAAGTGAGCTGAAGCCCTTCGAGGCATGCGCGGCCCAACTTTTCGCGGTCACCTTGAATGCGGGCCAAGATGGGCACGGCGGTCTTGTAGATGGCCGAGACGCAGACCTCGTTCAGCAGCACCACTGCCCGCATCGCTACGGCGTAGATCCCGAGTTGCACGCTTCCGAGATACATCCCGACCAAGAACTCGTCCGCACGCCGGATCCCAAACGAGGCCAAGTTCGACCCGGCGATCCTGACGCCGAAGCTGAGCATCGGCGCCGCCTCCACTCGACTCGTCTTCAAGCCCGGGAGCCACCTCGTCACTGCCCACAAAAGGGCCAGGTCCACGACGGCTTCCGTCAGCTGTTTGCCCACGAGGCTCCATACGCCATAGCCACCGAACGCCATGACCAGCCCGACGACTCCCCCCATGATCACGGCCACCAGGCGTCGCCCGGCGTGCGCCGCGAAGCGAAGATCGCGCAGCAAGATCGCGGACGGTACCGAACCCAACGCCGACATCGCGGTACCGCAGATCAACGCGCGCAGGACCGACTCCAGCATGGGGCTGTGGTAGAGGTTGGCGACCGCCGGCGCGGCCAGCATCACGCCGAGCGTAGCCATGCTGGTGGTCGCGGCGATCAACCAGAACGCAGTATTGAGCGTCCGGTCGGTGGTCGATGGCATCCTGACGATGGCCGTGGAGATGCCTTGGTCCACGAGGATCCACAAGAACCCCAAGATCGCGTTGGCCGCGGCGACAACCCCGATGTCTTCCGGCGGCAACAAGCGCGCGAGCACCAAGAATACGAGAAAGGTGACTGCCTGGCTGCCAAAGTTGACCGCCACGTTCCAGAAAGCGCCACGAGCGGCGGCAGCCCTAAGGCCCATCGTTCACCGTTGACCCACCCATTGGCGTGCGGGTGATGGGTACACTCATGCGAGAAATCGTGCGGTACATGCCTAGTCGTTGGTTGGCACCAAGCGGAGGTTTCTAACCGCGTAATGCCCCGACAACATTCCTTCGTACAAGTAGTCGCCGTGCTGGAGGCGTATGTTGTTGCTGCCTTGGGCGAGCGTCACGGTCACCGGTGTGCTCCAAGCAAAGGGGCCACCTTCGGCGACGGAGGGAAATGGGACATCGGCGACTTGGATACCGCCGATGAGTACCAACGCGCCAGTGAATTGATCGTAGGTTCGGTACTCGAGCGTCAGTTCATATGTGCCGGGGCGTTCCACGACGACGTCGTACTCGATGAAGCAGAACGTCCACCCACAGGTCCAGTGAGGCTCCGCGCCTTCGTCGTCGAGTTGAGAGCGGTACATGTCGCTTATTGCAGCCGTTGGCAAGACCGTCGCTCCAGCTGCATCCACTGCATGCACCGCGCCGAAGTCTGGAAGTCTGCCGTTCACTGGCCACACGACTACGTCGGCAAGCCCAAACGGCTTTCCTCCACCGTTGCGCAGTCCGATGACGTGGTCTAGCCCGGTAAGCCCCAGCTTGACGGCGCGGCTGCGTTGATAGTCGTTCAGCTCCGCGGTCTTGCGCAATACCGCCTCGCCCAGATGGTCGTTGCCCAACGTCACGTCGATGGCCGCGTCATCGAAACCCGACGCCGCAATGAAGGACAACAAGTAGTCGCTCTCCCACTGGATCCGGAAGGCGAACGTTGCTTCGAAGTCCTCACGAGCGTCGACCCACCTGACTCGGTCATCCGAAGTCTCGAGACCAAAGCCTCCGGCTCGAATTGGCGAATCGATGCGCAGGCCGCCGCCATTGGTCGGGCTCACCTCGACGGGAGCGGCGTCGGGGGTGGTGGTGAGCGGTTGCGCCTCGGTTGGTGAGACGTCTAGGCTCAGCTGCGACGCGGTGGCGCAATCTCCGAGTAGGGCTCGAGCGCCTTCTTCCGGCGGCAGAGTCAGGCACAGTCCCGCCTCGGACATGACGTGGAACGTGGAGTCGTCTAGGCTTTCCAGGGTAAATCCGGGGGCCGCCTCGCAGGCGGTGAGCTCGGCGCCGTCGCCCTCGAACCCGAGGCACCAAGTGTACGCGTACGGGGCCTCTCCCCACTGGAGCTGCAGTGCGAAGGAACAGTCCGACCGGAGCGCCAACCGAAAGTGCTGCGGATCCGAGCCTCGGCACGGTCGACTTTCCACGGGCGCACCCTCGGCGAGTTCGAACCGCGCGTCGAGGCAAAAATCGCCGTCCGCCAGCGCTGTCACCCGATAGTGTCTGAGCAGTGTGTCATAATTGCAGCTGAACGCGGGCTCGTTAGTCGACGTCGCCGCGGAGGATGCACTCGTCGACCAAACCGACGCATCCAGATCGACCGAATGCGTGGAAGTCGCTTCCGTCGTCACGAGGCTGGCGTCGAATCCCTCAAAAGCAGCATCGGCACCTGCAGTGTCTGGTGCCGATGGATCACCTTCCGACGTCTGGATGGCGGCGTCCATGTTCCGAACCGGTGCGGTAGCCTGTGCATCGAGCTCTGCGACGGGCGTGTCGGAACTCGAACTCGTGCAGCTAGAGCTGCAACCCAGCGCGAGCAGTAACGCTACACGACGTTGGGTCACGTGGCCGCGCACCCAACGTACGATGCCGTTACCCGTGGGCGGCCAGACGCAAAAGTGGTTCGAGTGCTCAGCCATGCTTCGCTACCTCACGCAATTTCGCCCCGTGCACTCCGACAGTCTGGTGTGCAGGCGTTCGATACCAAACGTAACTTCGTCGCAAAACGTAAGAACTGAGAATAGTGACATCCTATATCGGTGCTCCCGCCCTTCATAGGGCGCTTTGACGACGCCGTGGACGAGTGGCAACTTTGCCTCGTTCCGTGGTGAGAGTGCACGCACTCGGGAGCTTCGCCGGTATTGCGTTGCTGTTTCGGACAGATGCCGAACGCTGGGGTTGCAGTACTGAAAGAAAGTCGTGGAGCGTGAGACGCCCAATTGCCCTTCGTCGCGGGACCCTGGATACTCGGCTCATGTTGCGTACCGTGTTGCTGGCTACGTTCGTGTGCTGTGCCGTGGTGCTTGTAAACAGTCGGGCCTTGGCTTGGCCGCACAAGGGGGCCGAGGTCATCAGCCAGCAGACGTTCTGCTACGGCGCCTTCGAGGCGCGAATTCGGACGGCAAAGGGACAAGGCTTCGTGACTCCGTTCTTCTTGTGGAAAGACGGCTCTCACTTGCCCGGTGCGTTGTGGCAGGAGATGAACTTCGAGTTCTTCGGTGACCAGAGAGAGCGGTCCTTCCAAAGCCAAATCATGACGCCGGGGGATAACCCTCAGAACCGAACCGAACACAACATCTATCACTGCCTCCCCACCAACCCTTGGGAAGCTTACTACACTTACCGCATGGAGTGGACGGAGGACTACATAGCGTTCTTCGTGGATGGAGTGGAGCTGCGGCGCGAGACGAACAAGGTCGAATTCGAAAAGCACATGGACCGGCTGGACTCCGACGGGGACGGCGTGTTCGCGGAGTGCGCCCAAGTGCGCGTCGGGCTGTGGGGTTCGGGTATACCGTGGGGCAGCATCTTCGATCCCGACGACGTCCCTTCCGCCACGTTCGTGGACTTCATCCGCGTGTACCCTTACGACCCTACGACGAAGACGATATCTGCGACGCCGTCGCTCATCAACGACGACTTCAGTAGTTTCAACTCGGGGCGTTGGTTCAAAGCCAATTGGACGTTCGATTCGGCAGTCACGGACTACGTCCCCGAGAACGCTGGAACCCGGAACGGTTACCTAGTCGTGGCTCTGACCGATTCCGCACACGTGGGGCAGCTACCCATGCCGCCTGCGGATGATCAGCCCCCCGTAGTTCCCGGGTTCGGATTTTGTTCCAACGGACCAATCCCGATCGAGCTGACTGAATATCCCAACGCACCTGATCCGCCAGTGGTACCGGCCTGGATGGAGGCCGAACTTCCTAGCCGTTATGCCGATTCGACATCGGGCAACGCCGGCGACAGTGAATGCGCCGTTGCCGACCTGGACGCGCAAAAGACCACTGACGTGGGCGGCGGCTGTAACGTTGCATTCACCACGCCCGGCGAGATCCTCGAGTACGACTTTCTGGTGGACGAGCCAGGGGACTTCGACTTGTGGCTGAGGGCTGCCACGGGCATTGCGAACGCGAGCTTGGCGGTCGAAGTCGATGGTGTCGGGGTGGGGTCGGTAGCCGTGAGCAACCTGGGGTGGCAGGCGTTTCGGGACTACCAGCTGTTGGCATTGCCGCTGACGGCGGGCGCGCACACGTTACGTGTGTCGTTTGCGACCGGTCGCGCCAACCTGAACCACCTGGAGATCGCGTTTTCGGACTACGGCGGAGGCGTCATTCCCGACCCGCAGTTCGACGTGCCGGGTAGAATTCAAGCGGAGACGCCGTCGCGGTACACGGACACGACCTCGAACAATCAAGGCGATGCGCAGTGCGGTCAATCGGGTGTCGATGCGCAGCTGTGCTCGGACGTGGGCGGCGGGTGTAACCTCGCGTTTACCCGTCCTGGTGAGTCGCTGGATTACGATATCGTGGTCACCGTTGCAGGTGACTATGAGATTGCTTTGCGTTGGGCCACGGGCAGCTCCACCGCTGGCGGCTTGGTCCTGTCGGTGGATGGTCAACCGATCAGCCCGGGTTACGTCAAACCAAGTGCCCAAGGGTGGCAGAAGTACCAGGATTCGCCGAAATACGAAGTCTCGTTGTCGGCAGGCGTCCACACGGTGCGTCTGGACTTCGGCGTAACCGGTGGCGGCGTGAACATCAACTATCTGGAGGTCACCTCCGCCGAGCCCGATGGGGGCGACCCGGAGCCTGAACCATGGGTCGTGGTGCCCGCCCGAATCGAGGCGGAGAAGCCGGCGACGTTCGCCGACTCCACGGTCGAGAATCAGGGCGATGCTGCGTGCGGGACGTCCGCGCTCGACGTGCAGCTCGTCGCCGGGACTTCGGGTGGCTGTGTCGTTGCCTTCACGCGTAGTGGCGAGTGGTTGGACTATACGTTCGAGGTGAGCGAAGCAGGGGCTTACGTGGTGACGTGGCGTTGGGCTACCGGTGTGAGCAACGCGGGTGGCGCAAGCGTCTCGTTGGACGGTCAAATGTTGACCGCAGGGCTCGTCAGGCCCCAGCCGCTGGGGTGGTCATCGTATGTCGATGCAGTTGGTCCGGCCGTAGAACTCGGCGTAGGGCTCCACACGTTGCGCTTCGACTTCGGCACGACCGGGGGGCGGGTTAACCTCGACTACCTCGACATCGAGTTCGCGTCTGCGGATTCGACGTCCGGGGCAATCAGCAGCAGTGACGCAGCTTCCGTGTCGACCGGTGACGGAACGACCCAAGCGCACCCGTCGTCCACCGAGCCCGTGTCCAGCACCGCTGAGCCAGAGGACAGCACTTCTGCACCCCCGGAGCCGGTGGAGGCAACGATTGCGGTCTTCAACGACTGGGGTTCCGGGTATTGCGCCACCTTGCGCGTCTGGAGCGACTCCGGACTCGACGGGTGGTCGGTCAGAGTGTCCACGCCGAACGCACGTATGTCCGACGCTTGGAACCTGGTGAGGAGCGACCTCGGGGCGGGCCTGTATGATCTCGAGCCGGTTTCATTCAACAGGACGGCAGCGCCGGGTCAGGTCGTAGAGGGTGGTTTCTGCGCGACCCGACAAGCCGGTAACTCACAGCCAGCTGTCGTTCTAACGACACACGAGTAGCCGCGGACCGCCGGAGCTAGCATGATACCTACCTTATTCGGCGGACTGGTCCTCCTGTGTGGGTTGTTGTCTCGAGCCAAGGGAACGATTACTTGGCAGATTGTATTCAGTCTGTTCGGGGCCACTGCGGCGATATCGCTGCCGGCACTCGGCGGCTCTACCATCACTCCGGCGGTGATGTTCATACCGTTTCTCGTCTGGCGGGCTTGGACGGAGGCACCCAGGGACTATTGGCGCCGGGTGCCGAAGCCGGGAATGTACTTGCTGGCTGCGGCCTTGTGGGGGGTTTTGTGCGCGGTGTTTTTGCCTCGGCTTCTGTCGGGTCACGTGAACGTATTGACCATCGATCGAACGGCCCCCGGCATGACGGCTACCGCCATCGTCCCGCTCCGGCCTGTGTCGGGAAACATCACGCAATCCACGTACGCGCTTGGGTCCGTGGCTACGTTCTTGGCGATGCGCATCTTGTTGGGCACGAGCGAACGCCTTCGCATCTTTCGGGACGCGGTATTGACGCTGGCCGCGTTGGATTGCCTCGCCGCCGTGCTGAACCTCGCCCAGTTCTACGCCGGCCTTCCCAACCTGCTCGCCTTCACCAAGACTGCAAGTTACGCCAACTTCGAGGACTACGAGCAAGCCGGCCTCATGCGCATCTCTGGCACCTTTCCGGAGGCGTCGGCGTTCGCGAGTTTTACGTTGTCGCTATTCGCGTTCGTGTCGACGCTCTGGTTCTGCGGTGACCGAACCAAGTGGACCGGTTTACTCACCGTGGGTACGCTCGCGTTCCTGATCATCTCCACGTCGACGACCGCCTATGTGGGAATGACGATCTATCTAACCATCGTCTTCGGCGCGCTCATCTGGAAGATGTACCTGGTCGGTCGCCTACGCCGCCTGCGGCTGCTCGCGATCGTGTTTTGCAGTTTGGTGTGCGTCATGGCTCTCGTGTTCGCGCTCGAGACGCCATTGGCCAAGGCCATCCTGCGCGTGGTCGACGTGTTCATCGTGTCCAAAATGGAGAGCGATTCGGGCGTCGAGAGAGCGCAGTGGAACTCGCAAGCGTGGTCGAATTTCATCGACACTTATGGACTAGGGGTTGGCCTGGGAAGCGCGCGCGCCTCGAGCTATCCCATCGTCCTATTATCGAACCTCGGATTGATCGGGACGCTGTTTTACTGCGGGTTTTTGGGCAACGTGCTGTCCAGAGCCAAGAGTGCTTCCGATCCGATTCAACAGGCGTCCCGGAACGCGGTGCTCGCCAGCATCATTTCTGCGTCGCTATCTGCCACTGTGTTCGAGCTCGGCGTGGCGTTCTACGCGTTGGCGGCAGCAGCAACCGCCACCTCGGTCGTGAGTCGAGAGCGTGAGACAATCAGTCGAGACGAGTCCTGTGTCGGGTTGGCCGCGTGATGGCAAGGATGCCTTGGAGAGGTCATGCTCACGTTTCGAAGCGCGCCGCTGGTTTGGTAGTTCGCACCTATTCCGTCGAGACCGCAACGCCATCGCTGATATGTTGCGGTGGTGTTACCTTAGCCCTGTTATATCTGGCCGCTTGAACCAATAACGGAGTTGGTATCGAATCAATTTGCACTCCGGCCCGTTACACGTGAAGCTTGGCCAAGACGAACGAGCCGGACGTGTGGCGTTCTTGCGGAAAGACTGAGATTGTTCGAGTAGCGAACCTGTGGCGGCAAAGTGAACGACCCAACTGGCGCAGACAGGGTGAGCAAACAGACTCGATGCGGATTCTACAGGATGGTGGTTTGACGATGGCTGAAGCTTCGGTGAGCATCGGAATAGCGACGGCGGGAAGGCGCGAACAACTTGCAAAAACTCTCGTGCAGCTGGCGCGCCTCTCGCCGCTTCCCGAACGGGTGGTACTGGCTCCGGCGTCCAGCGGCGACTACGACGGAAGCTGCCCGAGCGAGCTTCGCGACCGTCTGGTCGTCGTGGAAGGACCCCGCGGCTTGTGTGCGCAGCGTAACAGCATCTTGGACGCCTGCACCACGTCCGACGTCATCATATTCCTCGACGACGACTTCTATCCCGCGTTCGACTACGTCGCGCGTATCTCCACGCTGTTTGCCAACAATCCCGAGGTGGTCGCAGCAACGCACCATCCACGTCTGGACGGCGCTACCGGCCCCGGTGTCGAGCACGAGCAGGCGCTCGAAGCGTTGGCTGCGCTGGAGGTCGAGGGCAGTGGGGACGAGCGAATCCGCGGCACCTACGGCGGCTATGGGTGCAACATGTCACTACGGATGGCGCCGATTCGGCAGCATGGCCTCAGATTCGACGAGAACTTGCCGCTTTACGGCTGGCTCGAGGACATCGACTTCACTCGCCGCCTCAGCGCCTATGGTCGCGTGGTGACGAGTAACCAACTGAAAGGTGTTCACCTCGGGACCAAACGAGGGCGTTCACCGGGGCGCCAACTCGGGTACTCGCAGGTTGCAAACCCGATCTACTTGTGGCGCAAGGGCTCGGTCGCCGCGTCTTACGCGTTTTCGCAGCTGGTGCGAAACGTCGCGCAGAACGCTTGGCGAGCGTTGCACCCGGAACCGTGGGTCGACCGTCGCGGACGTCTCGTAGGCAACGTCATCGCGCTCGCGGAGGTGCTTTTTGGTCGGGTGCACCCGCAGCGCGCCCTGCGTTACCGGTAAGCTCGACCACGCGCGCTTCAGCGTACACTTGGTAGTGACCGGTTTGAGCGCGTTTCAGTGTGCACTTGGCAGCAACCGGTTGGCGACCTGCTTCGCGAGACCTTTGAGCCCGTAGGTGAACGCGCGAGGGCTTCGACTCGTCAACGCGGCCATCGTGGTGATGGCCTGCAGGGGTTGGCGGCGGAGGTGTGGCGGGAAGTAGAAGTGCCCGTAGAAGTATGCTTTCGCCGCCGGTGATAGATGAATGCCGGGTTTGTTGAACCAGCTCAGCGTAGGCCCCGGATCGGGCTGGCGCGAAATCCGCTTGGTGTCGGACGCGTCCCAATACACGGCCAGCGGCTCGTGACTGTACGCATAACGACACCCCGACTGTACCAAGCGGAGAACGAGATCCCAGTCTTGGTGTCGCTTGAGCGTCGGGTCGAACGGTACGTTCAGGAGCAGTGAACGAGGCACGACCAGGCCCGAAGTCTGAAAGCTCGCGCCGTTTGCCAAGAAGTACTCGCTGAGCTCCTCGCCGTCCCTCGGTGCGCGGGGGTTGTAGGAGCGGTCGACGCCGTCAGGTCGTCGCGACACGACATTGCAGCACACGAACGCATTTTCGTCGCCGAGTTCGTCGAGCATTCGAAGCTGACGAGTCAGCTTGTGAGGCAACCAGGTGTCGTCGGAGTCGAGAAAGGCGATCCATCGGCAAGTGGCGTTTTGTACACCGGTGTTGCGAGCCACCGCGCCCCCGCGGTTCGCTTCATGTCGCACGACGCGGATACGCGGGTCGAGTTCGGCGATGTCGCCGAGAGCCTCGGTGGAGGCATCGTCTACGATGACGATCTCGTCCACAGGCGTTTCTTGTGCGAGCACGCTTTCAACCGCGCGGACGAGCTCGGCTCGTCGATTGTGAGTTGGGATCACGACCGATACGCTCTGAGGTTCAAGCATGGTTGCCGTAGATTAGCTCAAAGGTAGGGGCCGCGGCAGGGCAAAAGATGGACGCTGCTCCAGCGCTGGGGCTCCGACACTAGCGAGGCAAGAAGCAACACGTCTCTTTGCGTGAAACACTCACTCGAGATGAAGTACTTCCACTACGGACGTGAAGGCTCCGCCTTGGTCAGAGCCTCCACCAGCGGCGTAGATCGCGTTACCAATCCGTGCGGCAGAGACGCCGTGTCGGCCCGTTGGCATCTCTGCCAACGTATCCCAGACACCCAACGCTGGATCGAAGAGCTCCGTTGTTCCGAGCGAGCCGTTGGCTTCGCCGCCGAACACGACGATGCGGGTCTCGGTGGCAATGGCGACGCCGCTGTGTCTGCCGGTCGGCATGCTGGGCAGCGCCGACCAGCTGTCGGTTGCTGGAGTGTACACCATGGCGGTGTCGAGGGTGGTTGCGTCGCCCAAAGGAGTGCTGCGCGAACTTCCTCCGAACAAGTACAAGGCATTTCCCAACACTGCGGTCATCGCGCTGTCTCGCGGAGGTGTCAGCGGCGATCCGGTTGTCCAAGTGTCCGTGGCGATATCGTAGATGAAGAGCTCACCGTGCGAGATACCTTGGTCCATCCCGCCTACCAAATAGAGCCTGCCTTGGATGACCTGCGCGCTCGCCCCAGCGCGCGGTGCCGGCAGAGGCGACAGGTTGATCCAAGAACTCGTTCGAGGATTGAACTTCGCCGCATTCGTTACCGCCCCGCTGAGCGGAGAGGTCGAGCCCCCCAAAACGTAGAGTTCGTCGTCGTAAACCGCCACGCTGGGGTTCGAGACCGCCGGATAGCCATTGGGGAGGTGCGTCACGAGTGACCAAGTGTTCGTTCGGGGCGAGTAGCGATAGATAGTGTCTCGCGGACCAAAGGAGCTCGTTCCGGCAACCACGTAGAATTGGTCGTCGATAGCCGCGCCGCTGCTGTCGAGGAGGGGGGTGGGTAGCGGCGCGACCTCGGCGTCTTGCCAGCAGCCCGGACCAATTGGTTCGAATACCGAGATGCGATTGGCACCAAATTCCCCGACGTAGAGCCGGCCGAGCCAGTCTTGAACCAAGGGCAACGGATTGTTCAGCCCAAGCCCACCTGTCGCCGTAGTGGTGCGAGGTAGAGTCTGCTCCGAGAGTACCGACTGGCCGTCGGGCGACAGCTTCACGCGCCGGACCTGGTCCGAAGACGAGTAGTAAGTGATGAGGAGCTCTCCCTTGAGCACGCCGCAGAAGGCGTTCGAAGTGTACTCGATGATGCCGTCCGACGAACGGTTGTAACCGAGGCTGTACATGGGCGGGATGTAGTTGGCTTCGGGTTGTACACCAACGGGGTACTTGGACGTATCGGACGCGAAAGGCGAACCACTTCCAGACGGCACTCCGTAGTCGGCACCCGACGTCGGGTTGGCGCCGAAGTATACGCACTCGCCGCGAGCCGGATTCGGGTGACCATGATAGGCGCCGGGGACGACGTGAACGAGTAGGTCGGGTCGGGTGCCGGGGTTGTTGGCCTCTATTGCCTCGAGTCCGCGAAGCGGACCTTCGCAGCCGTTCTGTGGCTCCCAGGTGAGCGGATCCGGGTGCAGCTCGGGGAACGTGCCTTCCACACCGAGGCCGTTGTCGGTTGCGTATGTCTCACTGTTCGAGTGGAACACGAAGTCGTAGCTGTTGCGTAGACCGGATGCATACACCTCGACGTCGCACGGGATGTCCGTCTGGGCGATGCCCGTGGCGTCCATTTGTGCGCCGTCAGCGTCGAGCGCAGGCGTGCAGTCTCCGTCGAAACCCGGTGCGAACACGTCCGCGACCAGGAGCGCCGCAGACAGGGGCTGCTCGGGGCGCGGTCCAAACTCCGAGTTGCCGTCGTTGGCGGCGCCGGCGCCGGTGTTACCCCCTTGGGCAATGTACAATCTGCCGTCGGGGCCGAAGTGGATGTGATTGGTGGAGTGGTTGGCGATGGCGCGCGGAAGCCCAATGATCACGTTTTGGACGACCGAGAAGTCGGGCCCGCTGAGTTTGACTATGCGCCCGGAGTTTGCCGCGGCGTGGCCTTGGTCGACGTCGGATACTCCGGCCCACAACACGACGTTGTCCGGCGTCGACGACGGGTCGATGGCTAGACCCAGCAAGAGCGTGTTGTTCACTCCACCGATGTTGTGTTGGGCAACGACCGCCTGGCTTTCATGGTCCAACGTGAAGGCGTAAATCATGCCCGTCACCGTGCCTA
The DNA here is from genome assembly GCA_966249405.1 of uncultured bacterium. GTDB lineage: Bacteria > Myxococcota_A > Polyangia > Polyangiales > Polyangiaceae > SZUA-265. The sequence continues at coordinate 30,203 of CBINDO010000019.1, forward strand.
CGTACAGTCGGTCGTCGGGTCCGTACGCCATCGCGGTGGGATTGATGGGTACCGAGAAGCGCCAGTTGTCGAAGTCGAGATCTTGTGCGACCGGCGGCGCAACGGTGCCGGCGATGGTGTCCACCACGAACCGATCGAACGAGAAGGTGACGGGACCCAAGCCTTCGGGTCGGTTGCCGGCGTTCACGAACAGCCCCGAGTAGCTCCTCGTTCCCACGGTGAAGTCGATGCCCGCGGCGTCGATGCTGAACCAGGCCGCCGGGATGGCGTCGAACACTCCCAACTCTTCCTGTGGGCCCGTTCCCAATCGATAGAAGGCTCGCACCAAGCGGTCCTGCGGGTATGCCTCCAGGGTCAAAGTCAGGGCCCCGAACGAACCTTGAATGGGAGTCTCGAAGACCTCGCCCAGGAGCAGGTCGCCCTGTTCATGCATGGCGCGTACGACGGGTCCGGTCGGGGTATCGACGAAGGCGAGCTCGATGTAGTCTCTTTGACTGATGCCGAACCACAGCCCCGCCCGTTCGTTGGCCCCGGTGGCACTGGGTTGGCCGAGAAATCGGGTCTCGATGCGGAAACTCGCGTTGGGGAGGTCGAGGCCGACCCCGAGCGCGTTCTTATGGTCGTTCTGTGGCCCGGTGAAGGTGCCGTTGGTCGAGCTGATCCTCAAGGCCCCCGCGCTCGTGTCCAAGGTGAAGTGAGCGGGGTCGAGCGACTCACCGCTCGGCGGGGGGAGAGCCATGGTCATGCCCGTCATGCGGTTGACTACGTCGGGTACCCCGATCGTGGGCTGCCCGAACTCCAGGACGTAGGGCGTCTCGACCTTGACCAACGGGCAAGCCAGCGGTGAGACGGCTTGACCGTGGAATTGCGACAGTTGCGGAACGCAAGGACCGCCGCTGGTGGCGAGCCCGTACAATTCGAACTCGAAGATCTCTACGTGGTTGGCGTCGCGGGCGAGTACCCTCACGCGGTCTGCCGTGACGTTTGGAAAATCGATCTCGTTCCACCCGACTTGGCTCGAGGGCACCATGGCGAAGGCGTTTCGCCACGTCGCGCCATCCCAATATTGGAGTCCCCAGCTATCGACGTTCCAGCTGCCGGCGTTGTCTTCGTTGATCCTTGCTCGGGTCAAGGTGAACGGAGCGCCCAGCTGGAACTCTATCCACTCCGTTTGGCCGCTCTCTTTGTCGGCGCGCGTGGCCACGTCTCCATCGAACGACGCTCCGACGTTGGTCCAGCCTCCGCTGTTGGCCGCGTACATGAGTGGCAACTCGACCTCGATCGCGGAGTTGTCTATCTCGACCATGCAACTCGGTCCGCAACCGTCTCCGGCTTGAGGGTTCGCGTCGTCGCACTGTTCGCCGCCCTCGATGACGCCGTTGCCGCAGAGAGGCTCGCCCGGGGCTGCTGCTTGGCCGTACACCTCGAACTCGAAGAGTTCGACGTGGGAAGAGTGTTGAGCGTTGAGGCGGATTCGAGACGCCACCACGTCGGAGAAGTCGAATGCGTTCCAGCCCGCCGTCGTCGAAGGGGTCAGTGTGAACGCGTCTTTGAAGGCGCTGCCGTCCCAATATTGCAGATTCCAGAAGTCGACGTGCCAGGCGCCGGCGTTGTCCTCGTTGATCCTGGCGTGTGTGAGGACCTTCGGACCACCCAAATCGTATTCTACCCAAGCTGGCGTCGAGCCGGCGCGTTCACCGCGCGTAGTCAACACACCGTCGGTCAGGTTCGTCGCACCGGTCCAACCATTTTGACCGAGCATCGTCAAACTCAGCCGAACCGGGCCGCCTGGGGCCTCCGGCGTGCACGCGGCGTTGCACCCGTCCCCGGTGACGAGGTTGCCGTCGTCACAGAGTTCACCACTCTCCACCACTCCATTGCCGCAGACGGGGGAGGGCGGCTCTGTGGTGCAGGTTACGCTGCAGCCGTCGCCGTTCTGCGCGTTCCCGTCGTCGCATGTCTCGCCCGCCTCGACACGACCATTGCCGCACACGGGCAATTCCACGGCGCAGCCGCTGCTGCAGCCGTCACCGTTCTGGGCGTTGCCGTCGTCGCACGCTTCACCAGCCTCGATCACGCCGTTGCCGCACGTCTGGAAGCCCAGGAGCGGTCGGGCATAGATCTCGAATTCTTGCACCTCTACGAAGGCTTGGTCTTGGGCGACCAAACGGATCTGGGTCGCGACGACGTCCGTGAAGTCGAAGTCGTGCCATCCGGCGGATGTCGACGGCTGCAGCGGGAAGAGATCGAACCACGTCACACCGTCGGTGTACTGGACCTTCCACTGGTCGAGTTCACGACTACCCGCATTGTCTTCGTTTATCCGTGCCCTGGTAAGCAGGCGCGTCCCGCCGAAAGTATACTGGATCCAATGCAAGGCGGCCCCCGGAGCTTCGGCCTTGGTCGCGAGGTTGCCATCCACCGACGCAGCGACGAGGTTCCAACCGTCGTGTTGCACCGGCGCGAGAGACAGCCTCACCTCGCTGCTGAGGTCACTGGGTTCGGCGGCGCATTGACTGCTGCAGCCATCACCGGCAGTGACGTTGCCGTCATCACACGCTTCGCCTGCTTCGACGAGGGAGTTTCCGCAGCCGACGGCAGGAGGCTCGTTCCTACAAGTCGAATCGCAGCCGTCCCCACTCGTCGTGTTGCCGTCGTCACACGTCTCGGGAGACGTCACCGTGCCATCGCCACAAACGACCGGCTGCGCGCTCTGGGGGGTCACCTGCAGCCGCGCGATCTTGGTGTTCGTGCCCGTCGCTTCGACGGTGAGCCGTCCGTCCGTGACTTGGACCTGGATCTCGACCTCTTGGAAAGGGTCGCTAGTGTCGGGTTGAAAGCCGACGATCGCCGGCACGCCTTCGACGCGCACTCCGTGAATGCTGTCGAAGTACGTGGAATCACCCACCGTAACCTTCACCGCGTACGTGCCCGGCTCGACCGCTAGCTCCCATGCGCCGACTGGTGAGCGCTGCATGTGCATGAACGTCGCTAGCGAAGTGTCGGTCGGCTGGGACCTGTTGCGACCCTGCCCAACGAGGCTCGTGGGATTCGTCGTACCGCTGGCGACCCAACCGTAGGTGAGCCCTCCGCCCCGATCGCCGTAGGCCTGGCCGTAGTCTGGTAAGAAACCCACGGCGGTAGCAGACCCTTGATCCTTGAAGTCGATGGCCAAAACTCCATCGAGCTCCTGGCCAAGTGATGCAAAGGCGGGGCTGTCCTCTGGGGCAGACGTCGCGCAGCCGGTCACCACGAGGAGCAGGCCGGACGCGGCGACGCGATGAGCGTCGCGAATGTTTCTCGAACGGTGAAACAGTGCTACCAGTGAGTGCATGACCACTGTCCTTGCTACGGTTGGGTGTTGACTCGTGTCGGTGAGTTCGAGTGAGCAACGTAGCTTAATGTCTCATGACGGGCCAGGTGTGGGTCGTGGTCACTTTGTTTGGTGTGATTCAATGTGAGACAAGTGGTGCGTCGTTACAGTTTGGGTAGATGGTCGTGGTAGCTAGGTTGGTTTTGGTGAAACATTTGTCGGTGAAAACTGTGACGCGTCGAATGTTTTACCAAGCGCTTTCGTTCTGCGGTTCGTGGTTGTGTCTCACTACTGTTTGCGCTGTGTTTCGTGGGGTGACGCGTTGAGGAGGAGTTTCGATGCATGGTCGACGCTCTCGTTGCGCCGCAACGAGCCGCTCGACCCATGCGCCCCGATTCAGCGGCGGAGATGGTGAGCACCAGTCACGAGCGTTACACCCGCAGTAACTCCCGCGGCTCGGCAACGGTCAGCAGACCGTTCGCGAAGCCAGCAGTGCTCCCCGCCTACGTCTCGCGCCGGTACGTTGCAGGCGCGTCAACCGCTTCGTCGCCCTCGCTCCAGGTGCCAACGCAACCGGCGCTTGACTCCGTGGAGGTGCCTCTGTTTCACGGCGGCGACGCCGAGATGTCAGAGCACGCCGAGTTCAGTGAGCGCAGCAACGTAGCTGGCACTGGCGTCTAACCAACTGAAGGAGCGTGCGCGCTCGAGACCGGCTGAGCGAAGACGCTCCTGCTCCGCCGCGTCGCCAGCCAAACGCATCATTAGGTCCGCAAGTTCACGCGCGTCGTAGGGATCGAAGTACCACGCGGCGTCGGCACAGACCTCGGGGATTGCCGCAGCCCGCGAAGCAATCACGGGACATCCGACGGTCATCGCCTCGAGGGGTGCCAGGCCGAACCCTTCGTAACGAGACGGGTGGATGAGGGCGATGCTGTTTTGGAGCAAGCTTTTGAGGGCTTCGTCGGAAACGTACCCGAGGAGCTTCACGAGCTCCGTCTCGTGCTCCGGAACGTGGTGAAACACGCTGTCGTCGGTGGATCCTGCGATCGCCACGGTGACACCCTTGCCAACGAGGTGGGCGAGCGCTTGGGTGATGACTCGGAAATTCTTGTGCGGCGAGAGGCTGCTCACCGCCAAAAAGTATCGACCCGGTTTCAAGCCGTAGCGCTCGAGTACTGTGTCATCGGCCGTCGTTCGTTCGATGTGTTCTTTGCCCTCGGGACACACGCGGATCTTCCGCGGAGGCACATGAAAGAACTTGCTCACTTCCCGTTTCGAGAACTCCGAGACCGTCATGACCCCGGCGCTGGTCCGCGAGAGCAGGGGGACGAGAGCCTTGTACCAGACTCTGAATGCGCGACTGTAAGCCTCGGGGACTACGTGGACGGCTGCGTCATGAACCGTTATCAACTGTTGCCGCTTGAACAAGGGCCCCGTGGCTCCGAAATTCAACAAGAAGCCATCGCGACTCGCGAACGGGAGCTCGATCTGCTCCCACGCGTGACCCGTCAGCGAGCCTACAGACACAATCGAAACCCGCTCGAGCCGCGGTGTTTTGGCCCCTTTGGGCACGAGCAGTACGGGCGCAGGCGCTGCATCCATCTCGGCTTTCCACGTCGCATCCAGCGCGGTCAGCACCTCGAGCGCAAAGCGTTGCACACCAGTTTGGCGCTGGGTGAGGAAACGCCCATTGATGTACAAGGGCATGCCGCCACTCTGCGTCCGTGGAGAAGGGTAAGACTTTAGTAACATCGGTGTTCAACGGAGCAGCAGCCGCGATACGACTCCTACGGTCGTCAGCAACAGCGCCAACGAGGCGAGCCAAATTTTGATGCCAAAGCGAGAGGGACTGGAAGCCTGGGGGCCAAGGGATAGTCGTTTGAGGGCGACGCCCAGCTCTTCGACGAGCCGACCTTCGCGAGATTGTGCCAGGCGCCTGTGCTGGCGCGCCCAGCGGCCAATCTGTTCGGCTTGATGTTCGCGGAGAACGCCCAGGTTCTCCTCCAGCCAGTTGCACAAGTCATCGAGCGTCTCGAATGGGTGGCGCTCGAGACCCTCCACGAGTTGCGTCGACCAATCGAGACTGGACGCTTCCAAGTGTGCGCTGGAGGCGCGCGAGGCTGGCGCAAACTCTTCCTCGCCCAGCGGATCCTCGACCCCTTTGGCCGCGGCCCGCAACCAGGACACCAACTCCGAAACCAGTTCTGGTTCGGCAATCAACCGCGCATTGACGTGCCGTGTGCCGCCGCCGAGAGTCACCTCACCGCGCGTGTTCACTTCTGCAAGAGCGATTGCTCCAGCCGAGCGTTCGCTGTTCGGGAGATCCCTCAATGTCTCGGCCAGGGCCCAAACTGCGCACGCTGCGCCGCGCGCTTCGCCGATCGGGTTAGCGTGACAAAGCGCACGAACGAAGTGTGACCACAATGTTTTCGAGAGCAACGAGCTCTTGGGACCGAGCACGGGTACGCGGCTGCTCGATGGTGCGGGAGCAAGCCAACCTCCGTCGAGCGTGCGCTCGGGAGGGCTCGCCAGTCGTGCGGCTGGGAACTGGCTCAAGGTTTTCGAGCTCGGTTGTCGATGAGAACTCGGCTCGGGGCTGACTGGTCGGTGGGAACGGGGTTGGCCCGCGAGACGTTCACTCATGACGGTTCTCCGTTCGCATCGTCCATTTCGAGATTAGAGCTCTGCGTTAACAGCGCCAGGTTTCATTGCTGTGTCAGGAAGACTGCACCCACGATTGCAACTCAGCCGACCAATAGCTTTCGTTGACGCTGTATCGGACCATGCGGCGATGAGGCGAGAATAAGCAACTGAATGCTTCTTGTAAATTTGTGATCGACACCAATATTCACGCGAATAGGATTGGCGATCGTATGGGCGTTTTCACCACGCGTGTGATGTTTTGGTTGATGATGGTCAGTGTGGCAGCTTCGCAGAGCATCGGGTGTGCGCCCATCCCTCCAGTCGTTCGGAAGACTTTGCCTTCGGCGATCAAGTCGCGTCAGGTCGCCACACTCGACCCCAAGTTGTTGGACGCTGCGATCGGAGGGCGTGATGGGGAGGCATACCGAGTCGGTCCGGGTGATCGACTATTGGTGGCCGTCTACGGCCACCCCGAGCTCTCGCTTGGTGCCTACACGGGCAACGCGATGCAAACTACGCCGGGGCTGATTGTGGACAATGACGGCACCATTCAGTTCCCGCTGATCGGATCCACTCCCGTAGCAGGCAAGACCGCGGAAGAGATGCGTGTTTACTTGGAAAGTGCGCTCGTCACTTATATCAAGGACCCACGGGTAACCGTTCAAGTGACGTTTACTGGAAGTTTGCGCTTTTATCTCTTGGGGGAGTTCGAAAACCCTGGGCTGAAGTACAGCGACCGGCCGGTTAGATTGCTGGAGGCTCTGGCGCTTGGGGGTTCCATCCAAATGGAGAGCGCCAGCCTGAGAAGCGCATATGTGTCCCGGGGCAACAAGCGACTGCCCATCAACTTGTACCGGCTGATTCGTGAAGGGGATCTCAGCCAGAACATCAAGCTTCAAACCGGCGACGTCGTGCTGGTACCGGACAACCAGAACGAAAAGGCCTTCGTGTTTGGTGGGGCCGCGGGGAGCAACGCTCGCGGCGGCGCCGTACAGTTCAATAGTGGGCGGCTGACGTTACTCCAAGCGTTGGCCCAGGTGGGGTTCGGCGTCAGAGAGCGCACCCAGTCGAAGTTGTCCGAGGTTCGCATCATCCGTAGCGAAGGCGACCGGGGTGAACTCTTGATCGTGGACGCGGAACGCATTTTGGACGGCGAAGCTGCCCCATTCGAACTGGAACCCGGAGACATCGTCTTCGTGCCGATCACCAAGGTCGCGAGTTGGAACGAAGTGCTGACGCAGTTGCTTCCGACCCTTCAAGTAGTGTCCGGCGTGTTGTCGCCCTTCGTGCAGATCAAGTACTTGTCGGAGGACTGAGCTCCTACGCACGCCGCACGCTCGTCGCAACGGGTCTGCACCTTGCCTGGGTGCGGATGCCCGTGTGTCGCGAGCGATCATCGTAGGTCGAGATACGCCAGGCCCAACGGCTGTGGCGTTTCTCGACCGTGATGTTCTCGTTTCCGCGAGTTGGGGCGACTTGCGACGTGATGACGCTTGTTTCTCGTGAGTACTTTTGTCCCACCGCGATACAGTCGCCGTAGTTACAGCCTTGCCTCGTTTACAGTGGAGGAGAAGAAGATTGTCGCGTTCATGCGCTTTGACTGCAAAGGCTGGTGCGATTCTTTCGCGAATGTTGCATCGGTGTGTGACGTTGATGCGTCATTCGAAACGTTGGTAGGGTGGTGTGTTGACGTCTTGGGTTATGGACCATATGATTCCCGACATCGGTGACAGGTGGTAACTTGTCGTACGTACTTAGTATTTGGTGTTCCGGTGCGAGCACACACGTCGTGGAGTGGACATGTCCCTGGCAATAACGAGGCGCGATAACTTTACTTCTGCGAGCGTGGCGAAAGTGGACGAAGACGCCGTAGACGTGATGCGGATCCTCGCGCTGCTGCGGTCCCGCTGGCGGACGATCTTCGGCGTTGCGGCGTTTACCTTCCTGGCCGTTGTCGCCGCTACACTAGTCTCACCGATGACCTTTTCGGCCAGTGGCCGGCTGTACCTCGGGGAGTTGACGACTTCGCCGGCACCGGCCAGTGAGGAGGTGGAGCTGTCGACGGGGATGCACGGCGACGTGAGCAGCGAGGTCGAGATCCTAACCTCTCGCTCGTTGGTGTCGAAGGCCGTTGCTACGTCGGGCCTCAATGTACAGCTCAGATTTCTCGGCGAGCGACCAACACGGTACTGGGACTGGCGCCTTTCGAAGCGTGACCCAAATCTACTCGACGCCGCGGTTCGGCGGCTACGCGCTACTCAGAGTGGGTTCAAGACTCGCACTCGTGATTCGAAGACCTACAGAATCTCGTTCTTGGATGGGGACCAGTACGAGGTGAGGGGTCTGACGACGGACGCTGTGCTCGCCACTGGCAAACTGGGCGAACCGATCTCGTTCGAGAACGTCGACCTGCACTTGGTCGCTGGCAAAGAAGGGAAGCCGGCGCCCGGCGAGACCTACGAGGCCACCGTCGTGCCGGTTCCCGCTGCCGTCGAGAGTACACTTGCATCGCTGACGGTGGCCGCCACCAAGGCAGGCGCGGGGGCCCAGCCCAACGTCATCAACTTGTCCTACATCGATCAGTCGCCACTCATGGCTGCGGAGTTCCTCACGGCGCTCATGGCAGCATACCTGCACGAACGGCAAGAGTGGAAGACGGAAGACGCTTCGGCGGCCGAGGCCTTCGTGTCCGAACAACTCAAGGCGATGCGAGCTTCCTTGGACAAGGCGCAAGCCGATCTGGCGGCCTATCGGTCAAACAACAGGGTCGTGGTGTTGGACAACGAAGCCGAGGCGATGATCGCTCAGATCAGCCGCTACGAGGAGCAACGCGTGGCCGCGCGGCTGGAGGCCGAGGCGTTGTCCGACGTCAAGGTCGCGTTGTCCTCTGGCAATCCCGCGCCCGAGGCGTTCATGCTCGGTGAGGCGCGAGACACCGTGTTGTCCGAGATGGCGCATTCGTTGTCTCAATCGAAGCGAGACCTAGCGGAGCTCGAAACCCGGTTCAGCTCGGAGGCCCCTGACGTCATCAACAAGAAGGCGCAGGTAGAGTCGCAGCTCGCGACGATTCGTAGTTACGTCAGCAACCGGCTCAAAAGAGCTCAGGAAAACCTAGGTACGCTGTCCGGGGTCATTGGCACCTACGAGAACAAGTTGAAGACCGTGCCGGAGGCGGAGCTAGGGCTGGCTCAACTCACTCGTGAAGCAGAGGTCTACGACTCGCTCTACGCGTTCCTGTTGCGACGTCAACAACAAGCGGCCATCACGAAGGCTTCCACGGTGTCGAAGAACAGAGTTCTCGATCATCCAGAGGTCGCCTTCTGGGAGGACTCACCGAAGCTCGGACTCAGGCTGATGAGCGCGCCACTGGGTTTGGTGCTGGGAGTGCTCGTCGTTTTGGTGGGAAGCTTCTTCTCCCGCTACTTCCAATCGAGCGCAGAAGTCTACTCGAGCTTGGGCGGCGTGCCCGTCCTTGCCACGGTCCCGCGGGCGTTTGCCCGGAGCAGAAAGAATAGACTGGAGCTGCCGCCCAACGGTGCGATGTTGGAGCATCAAGTGACGTTCGGGTTCGTAGAGGCGTGTCGTACGCTGCGCACCAACTTGTATTTGGCGGCTCCATCGGCACCAGGCGAAGGCAAGGTCGTCTTGGTAACTTCACCTTCACCCGGCGACGGAAAGAGCACCTGCGCGTTGGCCTTGGCTTGGATCTTGGCCGCCGACGGTAAACGCGTGATGATCGTCGACGCCGACCTTCGAAAGCCGAGTCACATCGTGCTCACCGAACCCGGCAAGGGCGCGGGCGGCGACCTCATCGACGTGCTGAACGGCGAGTGCAGTTGGCAAGACGCAGCGCGACCGATCAAGGGGTCGAACAACCGCATTCACCTGTTGTGCCTGGAGCGCACCGCGCCGGCCGAGGTGTTCTCGGGGCAGCATATCCGGCCCTTCTTGAACGCCCTTCGGAGTGACCTAGACTACGTGATCGTAGACTCCGCGAGCTTCCCCTTGGTGTCGGACGCATTGATCGTCGCGCCTGCTGCAGACGTGACCATCTCCGTGTTGCGGCCGGGTAACACGCCGCGCCGCATTGCCCTCGAGCACGTTCGACAGATCTTGGGGTCATCGAATGTCTACGGCGTGTTGGTCAACGACGCGTCCGAGGACTGGGTATACGGTGAGACATATCCAAAGGTTGCCTGAGGCGACTTCTGGGTTTCGGTGTGACAGCGTTGAGTGTTTCAGTGTTGTTGCGTTGGTTTATTTGTTGTGTCTGATTATCAGGTTTCATTTGACTGGTGAGACGTGTGCGGTCATAGACTTTTATGCGTTGAGTGAAAGGTGGACGGCATGCTCAAAAGGTATCAAGCTGCAGTGTGTGAGACGTTTCGGGTCATTGACGCCGTGATTATCGTGGCGTCCTGGTTCGTGGCGTACTGGTTGCGTTTCGAGGCTGCTGGTGGCACAGGCGAAGTACCGCCGCTCGAGAAGTACTCCGCCCTCGCGCCTCTCGTCGGGATCCTCTGGGTTACCGTTTTCAGCCTCATGCGCTTGTACGAGTCGCAGCGTCTGAGGCGGCTGCGTCAGGAGCTCGGACTCGTGCTTCGGGCGCACATCGTGGCGTTGCTGTTGTTCGTCGCGATCGCGTACTCGTTCAAGGAGTACCACTACTCGCGTCTAGTGATGGCCTACTTCGGCACCATCGGCGCGGTCTCGCTCCTGGTGTTCCGCGGGGTGCTTCGCATGACCCTTCGACACCTCCGCGGTCACGGATACAACTTGCGGCACGTGGTGGTCGTAGGCGAGGGCAAGCAAGTCGAGATGCTGATCCAGCAGCTCGACGAGAACGTCGAACTGGGGGTGAGGGTCGTCGGGGTGGTCAATCACGAGTCCTCGGCCGAGACGTCCTTGTTCGGTAAGCGCGTGCTCGGGCGCTACAAGGACATCGACACCGTGGTGGCAGAACATCGAGTGGACGGCGTACTCGTCGCTTTGCCCGCTCAGCATCAGCACCACATGGATCGTATCCTCTCGCTACTGGCAGACGAGGCAATCGACGTCCACGTCGTACCAGACGTCCGTGGTTACTCGACGCTCGGGTGCGAAGTCGAACAGTTCTACGACCTGCCGGTGGTGCGCATCAACGAGTCACCCATGAGCGGCTGGGCTGCGTTGGGCAAGCGAGTAACGGATTTCTTCGCCGCGCTCGTCGGCATCCTGTTGATCTCACCGCTGCTAGCCATCATCGCGGTGGCGGTAAAGTTGTCGTCACCTGGCCCCATCTTGTACGCACAGGAACGGATGGGCTTGGATGGTCGGACTTTCAAGATGCTCAAGTTCCGTTCGATGCGCATCGACGCTGAGAGACAATCGGGGGCCGTATGGGCTACGAAAGGTGATGATAGGTGCACGCCGGTCGGCGCGTTCCTGCGGCGCACCAGCTTGGACGAGCTCCCTCAGTTGTGGAACGTCTTGTGTGGAGACATGTCACTCGTCGGGCCCCGCCCGGAGCGACCAGTGTTCGTCAATCGCTTCCGCAAGGAGATCCCCCACTACATGCTGCGGCACAAGGTGAAGGCGGGAATCACTGGTTGGGCGCAGATTAATGGTTGGCGCGGCAACACGTCTCTCGACCGCCGCATCGAATGCGACATCTACTACATCCAGAACTGGTCTTACTTGTTCGATCTCAAAATCCTAACCATGACCCTCTGGAAGGGGTTCGTGAACAAGAACGCCTACTGAATCCGTAGATTGGAGCCATCGGCGCTCGCGCAACAAGCCATCCTCGCTTCCGGCGGAGATTGCTTGTTGCGTTTAGCCAACAACGCCCCGCACCGTCTCACACGACCAAGGGGCGGCTGGAGCGGAACTTTGCCAGTGCGACACGTCCAGTGGCCGTCCTTTCTAACAGGACAGGAAGAAAGGGTACGCACGCTTTCAGCGAGAAATGACCCAACCACGGCCAGATCGACCTAGCCAAACGAACCGTCAGACGGACGCGGTCACGAGGTCGCGCCTGCCCGCTGCTAGGCAGGCGTCGACAATTGCCGCTTCCAGCTCGTGCTGGAAGCGGCGCTTGGAGAATTGGCGCGCGTGGGCACGGATCGACCCTTCGTCTAGTGTAACCGTGCCGTCTTCCAGCTGTCGCACGGCAGCCGCGAGCGCGGTCGCGGTTTGCTCCCTAAAGTAGACGCCGGTGACTCCGTCCACTACGGTCTCCAGAGCGCCTCCCTCCGCGTACGCCACGACCGGGCAACCGGCGGCCATCGCCTCGAGTGGCGTTATGCCAAAGTCCTCGATGCCGGGGAAGATGAACGCGCGGGCCGTCGCGTACAACTGCGCGATGGTCTCGTTGTCGGCCGTGCCCAGGAACTCGATGGTGGGGCCGGCCATACTTCGCAAGCGCGCCTCTTCCTGGCCTTTGCCTACGATCTTGAGCGGTAGCTTGAGGGCGTTGAACGCCTCGATGGCGATGTCGACGCGCTTGTTCGGAGCGAACGCCCCAACCATCAAGTAGTGCGCACCAGGAGCGCGGGGCGCCACGAAGCGATCGACGTTGGCGAACGGGTGGATGACCGAAGCAGGGCGACCGTAGTTGCGCTCGACCTGACTGGCAATGAAGGCGCTGTTGGCTATCAGGCGATCGACGTTTTGGGCCTGCGAGACGCGCTTGTCCCACGCCTGCAAGAACGGTCTGCACAGCTGCGCTGCGAGACGCACCGGCGTCGAGGTTTTACCCGGACCGAAATAGTCGTCGAAGCGGTCCCACATGTAACGCATCGGCGCGTGGACGTAGCTGACGTGGACGGCGCCCGGAGCTTTACGGACCCCTTTGGCCACGCAGTGGCTAGAGGACACGATTAGATCGTAGCCGCTCACGTCGAGGGTCGAAGCAAACGCCGGCAGCAGTGGGAGGTAGTGCCGATAATATGTTGCCGCTCCGGGCATCTTCTGCAGCGCGCTGGTGTGAGTCGGCAACTGCGTCAGCGGGCCGGAGATGGAGCCGGGAACGTGGAGCAGTGTAAACAGCTCGGCGTTGGGCAACATCTCGGCGATCGCTTCGAGCACGTATTCGCCGCCGCGCATGCCCGTGAGCCAATCGTGAACCAGAGCGATGCGCGCCGACGGCGCGATGCGTGGCGTTCTTGCGGCAGGGACGTCACGCAAGACGACTTCGGGGGATTGCTCCAGGTGAGCATTGGAAGCGGCACTCATACTCCGCATCGTTGCACGTCGGAGGCTAGACGTCGAGGCGTGCAATGTTGCCCGCGTGCGCATCGGAACGAGCCGACGAACGAATTGCCCGCGACTCAGTCGAGAAACGAGGACGCGACAACCATCGCTTCAGTTGAGCCAGTCCTTCGGGTCACGTGACTGTTTGTCACTCTTGCCGCCCGGCACTACTCGGAGATTCGCTTTCTTCACTCGCTCCGAACGGGTCACGCGCGCTCGCTCGGTCTCTTGTTCCAGTCGGGACAACTTCCAATTCAAATACAAGCGGCGAAGTGGAGACGGGGTGCCCCCTCCCAGCAACCAGCCCGCGAGCATCCCGCCGAACGGCGACAGCAGGCCTTCGGGGGCTTGCGATTGAGCGACCACTCTCAGCACGCTCAACCCCACCACCATCCAAATCAGGGTTCGCGACGACGCCGGCAGGAACAAGAACAGTCGGATCTGTTGGTCTGGGAAGTTCAACGCCCAGGCGACTGCCACCGCCTCGAGAACGGGAAAGGCCCCGAACCAGTACTCGTTGCCGACCAAGCGTGCACCTACCGACGCCGGCAGCACGAGCAAGCACAGGAACTGAAAGGTGTAAGCAAACACCGCCGACGACAAGAGGAAGCGCGTCAAGCGTGCGCCACCGAAGCGCTGCTCGAGTGAGGGCGTCAAGAAGTAGAACCCGACCATGGCCCACAGGATGTGGCTGATGCTGCCGCTGGGTTCGTGCATGAACGCGGCGGTAACTAGGCGCCACAACTGACCATCTAGTAGCGCCTCTTGGTTACCACAGAACAGCTCGAACAATCGCAAGCTCGCGCCCCCCCAATTCACCGCCATGGCAAACATGAGCCACACGGTGAACAGGAGGATCAGCACTCCGATCACGACTTTTCCGGGCTTTGGTAGTCCTGTCAGCGATGAATTCGTGTCCCAGCTGCCCATGAAGGGACGCTACACGTTAGGGTCTTGGCTGGCAACGTCGGTCGCGGTTCGGCGCGGGCTCCGAACGACTAGAACAACGGGACGCACCCGCGCACGCCGGACTGGCCGCCGCTCACCACTTCGGCGGGGGGAGGCCAATCGCCCTTTGCAGCAGCGCTGAGTTCGGCCCTCCAGTCCCTGGGCACGGGGACCTGCGTGCCGGAGTCCACCGCCCGAGACGCGTCTGGTCCTGGCTCCGACGTCGGGGTCGCGCCGGCACCACCGTCGAGCGCGCTCGGCTGGGTCGAAGAAGTAGCGGACGAGGCCGCGTCACTGGGCGGTGCGTCGGTCCGTGGTGCCGACGTCGCAGAGGTCGCGGACGAGCCCGCGTCGCCCAGCACAAGGCTGGCATCGCCCAAAGGAGTCGCCGCATCGAGCTCACCGGCTGTGCTCATGATGGCGGCATCAGCGCCCGAGGTGAGCGTGACTGTCGACGGGTTCTCGCTGGTCACAGTGAGTGCGCCGGTACTGGCCGCAGCATCGCTGCCGGCATCGTTCACGGCCGAGCCGCTGGCGTCGCTGGCCATCGCATCAGCCACGTTCGTGCCTGCGTCTGACTCCGGGTCCTTCACGTCCAACAGGTGAGCCTGCTTCACCAGCGACTCGAGCTGCTTTTCGTCGAGGCCGCCGATACCGCACAGCCATTGCCAATCGGGCGCCGTCCAATTGCCCTTCGAGCGATCGCCGGACACCGTCGGGCTGCCGCCGACGTAACCGTCCACGATCGCTGCGTAGATGTGACCCACCTCGATCGGGCTGTCGTCGGAAGCGGTGGAGAAGGTCGTCGTGGAGGTGCAACGCGCCGCGTCGGCGCTGCCGGCCAGCTGCGGATAGTCTGCGTCGTCGGTTTCGGGGCTCTCCGTGCCGTCTTCCGGGGCGGGTCCCAAATCAACGAGCGTCGCGACGTAGTAACTGAGCTCGTTCGAGTTGGCGGACGCGAAGCTGCATCCCACTTCGGACGTGAACTCTTCCGGTAAAACCCGAAGTCGCCCATCCGTGCGTACTTGGACCGAGGAGGGGGTCGAAGTACACGCAGCCACGCCGATCAGGCAACTCGCTGCGAACCAACGCCGAAGGACAAAGCCGGAAAAACGCATGGCGCGTCTTTACTCAACGACGCCGCGTACGGCTACGGTTTTGCTCACCGGAGCTACCGGGCTGCATCGGCACCAGCATCGACGGCGGTCTCGGCCTCCTCCTCCTCGGCCTTTTCGGGCTCTGCCGCCGCGTCCTCGCTGTCTTCATCCGCCGACGCCGCCTCGGCCAGGAAATCGCAACGCGGGATGGATTCGGGATGCTCGACTAGCTCGCAAACCCGGTCCGCGTCAGCACCGCTGAGAGAGGAGCGGCCGCAGTCGCCGGGGGCCGTTTTCTTGCCGGACCGCTCGGCGCACACACCCACGTCTTGGATCGCCTTCACGCACGCCGCGACACTCGAGTTCGACGGACCGAGATCGGGCGGAAAGCCGTGACGACACTGGTCTTCGACGTAACGTTCACATGCCGCGACATCCTCGATGATGCCACACGCTGCGGCGCTCTCGCAGCGCGCGCGCTCGATCTGCCGGCACTCCTGCACGCCGCTTGCCTTGACTCCGCAGCCCGCCATCGTCGAGACCACCAACACCCCGACACCGAGGGCTCGTCCAACCAGCGGTCGGTCGCAAAACACAGGCGAAGCCGAGAAGCTCCAGCGCGATGAGGCAAAGGCAAACACCTGTTAGCCGTAACATGCCCCTCACCGGTGCGCGAACTTTTGTGGGCGGACGGTCGGAACACCGCTTCTTGGCTCAACGCCTGGGAGGATACGCGCTACAAGCAGGGCGTGACTTGGGCCGCTGCATTGTTGTGTGCCGGGCTTGGTACACGGCTCCGACCGCTGACCTCGCTCGTTCCGAAGCCGTTGGTTCCCGTCGGGGATCGACCGCTCGTCGACCACGCGGTCGCGGCACTCACCGCCCAAGGCATCGACGACGTTGCCATCAACGCCTTTCACCTTGCCGAGCAAGTCGAGCGCTACGCGGCACAGCGTCGCCTCGCGTCTTTGGGGATTCGATGCGTGGTGGAACACGAACTCTTGGGCACCGCGGGAGGCGTGCGAGGCCTGTACACGGGACGAGATCACGTCCTCGTCTGGAACGGCGACATCTACGCGCCGGACCTGGACGTCGGGGCCGTGCTCGCGGCGGCAGGGCGCGACTGGCCGACGCTCGTAGTGGCGTCCGCTGCTGGTGGTGGCACCGTTGGGCTCGGCGCAGACGGACGCGTCGTGCGTTTGCGCGGCGCGCGCTTCGGCACCGAAACGACGAGCACCGACTACATCGGTATCGCCGCGTTCCCGAGAGCGTTCGTCACGGCACTTCCGCCTCGCGGGTGCCTGGTCGCCGACGGTTTGCTGCCGTGGCTTGCCGCAGGTAAACCGGTGGGCTCGGTGCCGCACCGCGGGCACTGGTCCGATGGCGGAACCCTCGCACGATACCTAGAGCAGAACCGCGACTGGCTGGCGCGTTACCCCCAGTTGGCCCGCCAGGGGAGCTACCTGGGTGAGGGGGCGCAATGCGCGCGTGAGGTGCACTTGGTTCGCAGCGTATTGGGAGCAGGGAGTCGGGTGGTGGGCGCTGGTGAGGTCGTCGACAGCGTCGTTTGGCCCGGGGCTCTCGCTGCCGCGCCGCTCCGCGACGTCGTCGTGATGTCGGATGGCACGATCGTCGCGGCCGACGGCACGACCGTGGCGCCCAACGTACGCGGCGGCGAAGGAGCGGGTGGATGAAAAGCATCGCGTCCGGGTCCGAGCTGCGTGTGATTCACTTGGATCTGCCACCGGATCCGCTGCTCTTGGCACGCCGGATCTGGGAAACGGGCAGCGTCCTGCTGCACTCGGCAGACGGGTCCGGCCCATCGTATTTGGCGTGTTCGCCCGTCGAGCGGTCTCGTGAGCTCGACCCCGAGCCCGCCTTGCCCTGGGCCGGCGTGGGGATGCCTCATGCGCATGTCCCACGCTGGTTCGGGGTGTTGCCTTACGAGGCACAGCGCGCACGGCTCGAACGCCCGAGGTGGTCGAGCGCCGACCACCGCGAAGCGCCACTCGTCTCCGAGTGCACGTGGCTCAGGTTCGGCGCCGTCGCCGTCATCGACCACGCCGTTACGGTGGTCGGCGACGACGTCAACGCCGTCGCCGAGCTGTGCCGTCGGTTGAGCACGACGGCATCGTCGCGCGCCGCGGCGCGTATCACTCGCGTCGAGGCAGGCGCGGGTGACCTGCGTGAACAGGCCGAGCATCACCGTGCGATCGTTGGCAAGGCGCTCGAACTCATCGCCGACGGCGACATCTACGAAATCAATCTGGCACGTCGCCTCGACTTCGAGGTCGCGGGCGACACCTTGGCGTTGCTCGAACGGATGGGCGAGTCCGTGCGTGCGCCCTATGCGGCAGCGCTGGAGCTCGATGACGGCGTTGGGCTCGCCAGCACCTCTCCGGAGCTGTTTCTGCAAACCGACGAGCGACGTCGCGTGCTCACGGTTCCAATCAAGGGCACACGGCCGCGCACGGGGGACCCGCTCACCGACCACGCGACGGCGAGTGAGCTCGAAAACGACGTCAAGGAGCGGGCCGAGTTGGCGATGGTGGTCGACGTCGAACGCAACGACGTTGGCCGCATCGCCGAGTTCGGCAGCGTGATCGCCGAAACGCCGCGTGTGTTGCCTTACTCCACGGTGTTTCACCGCGTGGCGCGGGTGCGCGGTCGGGCGCGCCCCGACGTCGACCGACGGCAGCTGCTCGAAGCGATGTTGCCGAGTGGTAGCGTCACGGGGGCGCCGAAGGTCCGCGCCATGGAGTGGATCGCAAACCTCGAGCGGCACCGGCGCGGCTCGTATACCGGGGCGCTTGGCTACATCGGTCACGACGGGTGCGTGCACCTCGGCATGGCGATTCGGTGCTTGGTGAGGAAAGGCGAGGTGGCGCACTACCACGTCGGTGGCGGCATCGTGCTCCGCAGCGACCCGGAGCGGGAGCTCGAAGAGACGTTTTGGAAGGCGGAGCAAGTGCTCCGCGGCGCCGCACGTTGAGGGGTCCAGCGATTGTAGGGGCCACAATCTTGGCCTCCATGACGCAGCGGGACTAGGCTGGTTCCGAAGGGCTGTCCCGTGAACTTACGTAACCTCGAAGACATTCAAGAAAACGACACGTCATCCGGCGGGTTCCCGCTGGGCACGCTGTTTCTGGCGGCGATCGCCGGCGGCGCTCTCGTGGTCGTCGTGATGATGGGTCTCGAGCGCAAGGCTGCGCCCACTCAGAATCAAGGCGACCCACTCGGCGAACTCGTCGAGTCGGCGCGCAGAAACCCGACGCCGTCGGCGATGACCGTTGGCGAGCGGCAGGTGACGTTCCCTCAGATCCTCAGTGACCGAAACGCGCCGACGACCGCCCTCGCGGTGGTCAAAGACGAGCGCGGACGGCTGCGCGAGAGCGAAAACGCGTTGCAGCCCGACCTTTCGGAGCCCGAGGTGGCGCCGCAGGAGGTGAACGACAAGCTTCCCAATCGCGTGTTACCCGCGGGGGATTTGCTGAGCCGTACTGCCGTGACCGAAGCGCCGAAAGACGATCTCACCCAGATCGCCAAGCAACAGACGGCGGGCGCCGACGAAGCCGCGATGGCGCCCATGGGCTTCGAGGGTGGGTACGAGATCCAAGTGGCCAGCTTTCGCGAGTCCGACGACGCCGACGCCTTCGTGACCGAGCTGCGCAAACGTGGCCACCGTGCGTATCGACAAGCGGCGTACGTCCCGGAGCGCGGCTTGTGGCATCGGGTGCGCGTAGGTCCGTTCAAGAGCCGTTACGAAGCACAGCAATACCAACAGAAGCTGGAAGCCGCAGAGCGCATCTCGACGTTTTTGGTCGATCCGGAAAAGGTGAAGCGCCAGGAAGAGATCCGAGAAGCCAAGGAAAAAGCGCGAGACGCGAAGGCCGAGCGCCAGAAGAAGCGGCTCGAGTCCGCGCGCCTCTCCCCGTCCGAGTGAGCTACTTCTTCTCTTTGCGCATCAGCTGCTGTCTGGCCAACGTTTGAATGTTCGCAGGCACGTTCTTGCTGCGGGCGATGGCACGCAAATCGTTGTCTCGGAGATGAGGGAGCATGCGCGCCGAGAAGGTGAGCGGCGTGCGCGGATTCGTCACCAGGTTCAGCTTGACTTGGTAGGAGCGAGTGAACGAACGGTTCTGCGCGATGATGCGAAGGACGTCCTCGATGACGTTGCGGTTGGCAGCGATGCGCGCGGCTTCATTTTCCGTCAACATCGGGCTCGACGCCGCGGCAGACGCAACCAAGCGGTTCGTGTCGCGGACGAGCAACATGCGCTCCGCCGAGGTACCCAGGATACCGCGACGGATCTTTTGCGTCACGGTCATCAACTGAATCTGAGCATACAGCGGCTTGAACTCGTTGCGCAGCGTCTCTTCGCCTTCTTCGTCGCTCTCGTGCGTGTCGTCGCCGTCCGCCAGTCGGGCCGCTTCGGCGAGCGAGTCGGTCTCGTTGAACAGCACGTCGTCGTACGAGGGCTCGGCCGTCGGCTCGGCGATGAGCTCGCTCAGGATCGCCGCCGAGGCCTCCTTGTATGCAGGTATCTTCAGCTCGAGTTGATTGCGCACGGCGAGTTCGAGGATGCGGTCGGCCGTGGACATCCGCACCCGCTTGTTCATGTAGAGCGCCTCGATCACCGTCGGAAAGCGCAGCAGCAAGGACTCGTTGGTGGCGATCACCTCTCCCACCATCTCGCTCGCCTGCCGGGCCGCTTCGACGGCGACGTCTTCGATGATGCCGGGTTGTTGGAGCAATCGACCAAAGTGTTCGGGGGTCGCATCCGGTGTGCTACGCAAGCTAACGACCAAGCGCGCCAGGACCGGGGTTTGCAGGGCGACCTCCAAGGCGCTGTCCAGCGCGGCCCTGGGTAACTTGGCCAAGCTCTGTTCCGCGGCAGCGCTCAGCGCCGGGTCGGTGTCGTAACACAGACCCGCCAAGGTCGTGACGAGGTCGGCCGGCTTCAACCCGGGCACGATGCCGCGGGCTGCCATTTGTCGCATCGGCGCGGGAGCCGTGCCATCCAGTACCTTCTGTGCGGGAGGGGGGAGGGCGGTCAGGTCGAGCGGACTCATGGGGAGGCGGAGTGTGATGACAGGCCTCCGGGTATTCAAGGGACTTCTGCCAACCGCTCGGCCGCTACGCCTTCGGCGACGCGGATGGCCCATACAGAAAAACCCAGCCAAGTTCGTAAGTGAGTTGCAAGGTCTGCTAAAACACCGCTCGGCAACAGGCAGGAGCCTGCGACTTCACACGAGGAAGAAACGACAGTCATGGGGATATTCGATTTCGTGAAGAACGGTGTGCAACGGATGATGATCGCACGGCCCGACGCGGCCAAAGAAGCGGTCGTATACAAACATCCGGATCAGAACTTCCCATTCTGGACTCAGCTGACGGTCGATTCGGACGAGGTTGCCCTGTTCTTCAAGGACGGCCGTTACGTTGGGACACTTGGTGCCGGTCGGCATACGCTCGACACGCAGAACATCCCATTCCTCGGTGCGCTGGTCGACAAGTTCACTGGTGGCAACGTCTTCATCAGTGAGCTCTACTTCGTCACCACGCGGGCGTTGTGCAACCAAACGTTCGGCGGCCCGATCGGTTCGATGCGCGATCCCGAGCTCGAGATTCGGGTGAACCCGCGGGCGTTTGGTACCTACTCCTTCCAGGTCGTCGACCCCGCCAAGTTCGTCGCAGAATTCGTCGGTCAGACGGGAGCCGCGGACTCGGACCGGGCCATGCAGTGGGTTCGCGACCAGCTGATGATGGGGGTGCGTACCACGTTAACGGCACTACTGCGCGACGGCGCGATGACGATGATGGACTTCGGGACGGCCGGTCCCGATGTCGCGCGCTCCATCGTCCGCAGTTGCCCCGACCTCTCGCGGATCGGCGTGGCCGTGCTCGAGGTGGCGAAGCTGAACTTGAACCTGTCCGACGAGGACCAGGCGCGCGTCGACCAATTCCAGGACCAAATCGTCCAGGCCAAGATCGACGCCCGGAAGGCGAAGATCGGGGTGGCAAAGGTCGAAGCCGAAGTCCAGGCGCAGCAGCTTCGAGATCAGCAGGTGTTTGCCAACCGCGCTCAATACATGAACCAGTTCGACATGCAGCGTTACCGGCAGTTTGCGGCTGCCGAGGCGTCGCTGGGGCTGGGCCAGGGGCTCGCCAAGGGCGATAGTTCGGCGGGCAGTCTCGCCGGGGCGGGAGCGGCGATGGCCTCCGGGATGGCGATGGGCGCTGGACTCGGGGCTAACCTGCCGTACGGATACCCTCCTGGTCATTACCCGCCGCCATACCCGGCGCCGCCTGGGTATCCAGGGATGTACCCGATGGCTCCTGGTTATGCGACGCCGGGCAACCCCCAAATGGGCATGCCCGTTTATCCACCAGGTCCACCCCACGCCGGAGTGCCCGCCCACACACCGGGGTTTCCGCAGCCGGGTTACCCTGTGCCAGCTAATGCGGCACCGCCCGAAGCCGCTGCCAGCGGGCCCCACGTGCAAGCGTCGGGGCAGCCTTCGACCGTCGCTTGTGTTCAGTGTGGGTCCATCAATCCAATCACGGCGCGTTTTTGTCCGAACTGCGGGCAACCTCAGAAGCCTTGAGGGCGGTTCTGATGGTGAAACATTAACCGGTCAAGCGGCCAACGTCTGGCGTTTCCCAAATCCCAGCGCGGCCGCTCAAATAGGGTGAACACCCAAGGGTGCGTGTTAGGAATAGGAGCGATGGCGAGACCCCACTTGTTGTTGGTTGATGCAGATCCGCGCGTGGTGCGTGTGCTGGAAGTCAACCTGAAGAACGACGGCTTCAGCGTAACTACGGCCACGGACGGCGCCGAGGCCGCAGCCAAGTTGGAGATCGCGTTACCGGACGTCCTCGTTGCCGAGACGCGTCTGTCGCGCATCGACGGGTTCGAACTCGTGCGCCGGCTCCGCAGCATGCCCGGCGGCGACAGTGTGGCCGTCGTGCTGGTTGCGCCCGAACCCGGGGGACCGGGGCCCAACGGGCTGTCTGCCTCCGCCATGGACCAATTGCGCGCGGTTGAACTCGGGATCCCGGACTGCCTGCGTAAACCGGTATCCGTGAGGGAGCTCGTCACCCGCGTCAACCTGATGTTGGCTCGTCGCACGCAGGCGATGCTGTCGACGAGCACGACCGAGCAGACGCACTTCAGCGGCCACCTTCAGGACATTGGCGTCATCGACCTGCTCGCGGCGTTCGAGTCTGGTCGCCGCAGTGGTGTGCTGCAGATCGAACACGCGGCCCGGTCGGCTACCGTGCTGTTCAAACACGGCAAGGTCGTCGACGCCGAACAGGGGCAGCTCCGAGGTGAGGAGGCCTTGTATCGTACGCTGCTTTGGACCACGGGCGTGTTCGACGTCGAGTTCGTCGACGTGGACGTGCCCGACAACGTGCCGATCGGCACGGCGGCGCTGATCATGGAAGGCATGCGCCGCATCGACGAGTGGGGGCGTCTTGCCGAGCAGCTTCCGTCCAGTACGTCGGTGTTTACCGTGGACGCTGAGGTGCTCCTCGGCAGGCTCGCGGAGGTCCCGGACGACCTGAATCCGGTGTTGCGATTGTTCGATGGTCAGCGCTCGCTGATGGGCGTCATCGACGAGTCACCCTTCGATGATCTGTCGACGTTGTCCGTGGTCTCGAAGTTGTACTTCGAGGGGGTCCTCAAGGTCGTCGAATTGGCACCGGCCTCGGTCTTGCTCTCGGCGCGAGCGCTGAGCGCGGGCAGCGCGTCTGTCGGCGGCAACGTGATCAAGTTCACGCCCCCGAGTGGCCATGTGCCGCCAATCGTCTTGCGGCCCCACGCTCCGGCGATGTCGCCGGACCCGGTGCCGCGAAGCCTGGTGTACAGCGAGCCTCCGCAGGCGTTGAGGCTCAGCCAGCGCCCCAAGGTGGGCGCCTCGAGTTCAGCGGGAGGTTTGCCGTCGGCTCATGCGTTCTCGTCGGTGTCGCCTGCCGACCCTCGGTTGGTCGACGACAGGCCGTCGGGTGAGCGCGGTGTCGTCGGTGAGCGCGGCATTGGCGCGGGCGGCATTGGCGCTCATCAAGCAAGCGCGAACCTTG
Source organism: uncultured bacterium (assembly GCA_966249405.1). Classification (GTDB taxonomy): domain Bacteria; phylum Myxococcota_A; class Polyangia; order Polyangiales; family Polyangiaceae; genus SZUA-265. The sequence goes on from CBINDO010000019.1 coordinate 53,522, forward strand.
GGACCCAGGCGGCGGAAGCCGAGGCGTTCGGTGCATCGAAGGCGAACGTCATGAACGTCGTAGCCCCGACGCCCGCGGTCGTGACCAAGCCGGTTGCGGTCGACCTGCCGCCTCGGGTGAGCGAACCCAGTCCTCGCCACGTGGAGCGCGAAGTCGAGCCCGTGCGTGCCGCCGCCGAAACCCGCGACGTCGCCAACGACCGCCGTGTAGTGGCGGAGGCCGAGTTCGAAGATCTCTCGGCGGACCGGCACGAGACCGCGGTTCGAACCGCCGTTACGGCGCGGACCGAGATCTCGTCTCGCGACACCGTCGCGAGTGCGTCCGAACATGTAAACCCATACCCCGCCGTCGTGGCGGCGGCAGCGCGACCACACGGCGAGAACGACGACCACGACAAGCCGCACAAGGAGCTCGACCACGACTTCTTTTCGGAGGGGGACGACGGGCAGTTCGGGGCCGAAGGCGACGAAGAGTTGGTCCGTCGGAGCCGTCCGGACGTGGACATCGACCCCCGCGTGCTCGCGGCTTTGCAGGCACGGCGCGATCAGGGTCGTCGTTGGGCGACGTGGATTTTCGGAGTCGCGTTCTTGTTGTTGATCTGGGGCGTCATCTCCGTCGTCCGCCGCGAACCGGAGGAAGAAACGGTCGCTGCGCGTGGCCCAGCCGGCACTGCGCCCTCACTCTTGGCGCCCGTCGACCCCGTCGGTGGCTCGGCAAGCGTCGAGCGTTCCGAAGTATCGGCGCCTTCCGTGGCTGAACCTGCCCCATCCTTCGAGGAGGTCGTCCCTCCCGGTGGCGGTGCCAGACCCCTGGGTTCAGGGATGTTGGGTGCCAAACCCGCATCCAGCATGGACATGCCGCCCGCGCTCGGCCCGGTCCCGCCGGCGCGTGGAAAGAAGCCACCTACGGCGCGTTTCCCGTCCACACCCGAAAATCAATGAACGGTCGCCGCTGGCCAACGATGCCACCGCCGCAGGACCCGCACTTCACGCC
>CBINDO010000020.1:0-52676 GCA_966249405.1 uncultured bacterium
CCCCATTCCCTTAACTGAACAACCCCACGGTCACGTTCACGCTGAGCCAGAACAGAGATCGTGTAGATGATCGTGTCGGTGTTGGACGCGCCGGGAAACGCGAGCTCCAATATCTCCGCGTAGGACAGCTCCCGTTCGTGCACTTGACGCACGCGGCTGTTGACGATGATTTCGATGGTGTGTTGATGATCGGGATGGGGGTGATGGTCGCGATGGGGATGATGGGAGTCTTTCACGTTACCTCTGCATTGCTTGTCTCGCCGAGAGTGGCGAGCGTCCCTCGTGGGACGCGTGAGGGAACAATGCAGCCGGCGTGCCAACGTCGTGTTGGCTGGCAGGAGCTGAGTTTTGACCGCACGGGGCCCTGGAACGCCACGTGAGCCGCCTGGGGATGAGGAAGGACTCTTCTCATCCGCAAACTTAATTCCCCATGCGCGTTATGGGTCGGCGGGGACGTTCACGCGAACCGAGTGTACGCGAAACGATAAGCACCGCGGTGGGAGTGAGCCGCGATGCGGCGGAAAGGGGGCTGGGCCCACCCCAAGAGGGCACAACCCCACTGTTCGTCGCTGAGGTCCCCCTCTGCGGCACTTGCCCAACACGAGTTGGAGCCCAGAGGGGCCTGCCCCCCGTTGTGGGTCCCCTCCCCCCGCTCCAACGCCGGCAGGTTCCCGTTCCCACCCGCACCGTGCTTCAGGTAGAAGGGGTTCCCATGCTCGAATCGCTCAAGCTCAAGAACGTCGGTCCGGCGCCGGAGATGTCACTCGAATTCTCCGAGCGACTAAACCTCCTCACCGGCGACAACGGTTTGGGCAAGAGCTTCTTGTTGGACGTGGCCTGGTGGGCACTTACTCGAAGGTGGCCTCGCGATCTGAACCCGCGTCTCACCTCCGGATATCCTGCGAAACCCACCGATCCGAAAAAGGCGGCCGAGATTGAGTTTGCGGTAACCGGAAAGGCGAAGTCGATTGCGTACACGAGCAACTACTCCCCCCGGGATGACTCCTGGGTGGGTAGGGCCGGCCGCCCGTGGAACCCCGGACTAGTCTTGTACGCCCATGCCGACGGCGGATTCGCGGTTTGGGATCCGGCGAGAAACTACTGGAAGAAAAAGGGCAACGTCGACGTTCAGGAACGGCTGCCTGGGTTCGTTTTTTCACCTCAAGATGTATGGAATGGCCTGGTCGTGGAGGCCGACAACAAACAGACGACGGTCTGTAACGGGTTACTAGCAGACTGGGCTAGCTGGATCCGCGAGCGGGGCGATACCGCGGACCGAATGAAGAGGGTCCTAGATCGGCTATCCCCGGATGGTGAACACATCGAGGTTGGCCCGTTGCTCCGGCTTTCGGTGAGCGACGTTCGAGACATCCCTTCGATCCGAACGCCCTACGTCGAATCTGTGCCCATCCTCCACGCGTCTTCCGGAATCCGACGCATCGTTGGGCTGGCCTACATGCTGCTTTGGTCCTGGAACGAGCACATCATCGCGTCCGAGCTGCTGGGGGAAAAGCCAACCCGCCGTGTGGTCATCCTGTTCGACGAGCTCGAGAGTCATCTTCACCCGCGTTGGCAACGCACAATCTTGAGCTCGTTGCTCCACGTGGCCGAGTCCCTCCACGAAGACGCGGAGGTTCAGCTCATTGCGGCAACCCATTCGCCGCTCGTCCTCGCGTCGGCGGAACCGTTGTTCGATGCCGAACGCGATTCTTGGTTCGACCTGGATCTGGAGTGGAAAAACGTCGTGCTCCGCAAGCGACCGTTCGTTCGTCTTGGCGACGTGTCGAACTGGCTCACCAGCGAGGCCTTCGACTTGAAGAGCCCCCGTTCTCTTCCCGCGGAAAAAGCGATAGAAACCGCTCTGGCGGTGCTTCGCGAGGCTGCTCCAAGCCGACGGGCCATCACTGAAGCCGATCGCCAGCTCAGGGAAGCTCGACTTCCGGACATCGATCCTTTTTGGGTTCGGTGGGGCAGCTTCGTCGAAAGCCACCACAGCAATAGTAACAGGCCCCCAACGGACGAAACACCCGGCAAGCAGAAGTCCAAGAAGAAGGTCCGTGGGCGCACCGCAAAGAACGCAAAGAAGGTGCAGGGCCGATGATACCGGTGACCTTGGCACCCGAGCCTGCCTCCTTCGACGCAAAGGTCAGGCAGCGAGGGCTGTCAGCAATCGACGAGATGGTAGGACGCCCGCCGCGCGTGCCTCACTCAGGAGCGCGGAGGAAAAAGATCGCGTCGAATGAAGCCGCGATCCCGAGCGGGGAATTCCCTCCCTATTGGCGCGATGCACTACCCGACCTCTTGAAGTTGTACGAGCGCAGGTGTGCATTTCTTGCGATGCACATCGAACACGCAACTGGGAACCCTTCCGTGGATCACCTGTTGCCCAAGTCACGTAACTGGCAGCACGTTTACGAGTGGGACAACTACCGGCTTTGCGCGGCTGGGATCAACGCCAAGAAGCGCGACCTGGTGGGTATTGTCGATCCGTTTCTGTGCAAAACCGGTTGGTTCGCCCTGGAGTTTGTCGCGTTTCAAGTGACCGTTGGCCCGGCCGCTCCGACGAATGAGCACAAGAAGATCGCGGAGACACTGAAGCTGTTGAACACCCTGGACTGCCTGAAGGCCCGCGCAGAATACGTTGTCGCCTATGAAAAAGGCGACATCTCGCTGCGGTATTTGGAAAGGCGTGCGCCATTCATCGCGACGGAACTGCGTCGGCAGTCGCGCCTGCGACGAGGGGATGCGTGAAGGAGCCGCAGACGGAGTCGTGGTTCAGACCGGGCACATCTGTTTGCCCGCTGCCTCCTCCGCACTGCCCCCGTTCTCAGCCGGATCCCGCCTCCCACCTCTCCAGTGGTCACCTCCCGTACCCCCCACTAGAAACGACCTCTCGAGTGGTCATCTCCGGGCCGCCTCTTCCCGGCAGCGACCTCTCCAGTGGTCACTCCCGGCAGTCCGCCGCCCGAGAGCGACCTCTCCAGTGGTCAGCGCCGGGGGCGACCGCTCCGGCAGCGACCTCTCGAGTGGTCGTTTTTGGTGTCACCCACTGAAAACGACCTCTGAAGAGGTCGCGCCCGGCTCACCCCCACCGATCGTCACCTCTCGGGTGGTCGCCTCCGGGATGCGTGCCCGAGAGCGACCTCTCGAGAGGTCGTCTCCGGCAGTCGTCTCCGCGCGTGACCTCTCGAGTGGTCAGCGCCGGGGGTGAATCGGGCGGCTGTCCAGTCCGTCAGTCCGTTCCACGGACGTCCGTGGCGCGTGCGCGGTGAGTCCCGAACAAATGACTATTCACGCGCAACCGTCTCACCTGATTGCGGAACGGCGCCGCACGGGGGCAAGCACACGAGCACGAGGCGGACGGCACGCCGCACCAAGTCTCACCGTTTCACCGGTGAACAGACACCGTTCTCTTGCAACGTGTACGATTTGACGTGCACGAGGAAGAGTCTGTGTTCAGAACACGTACCTGAGCTGGAGGGGAGCAGGAGTGTGCTCCGCTTGGGCGCCCGCTTACCATGAGGGTGGTGAGGCGTTGCAGATCAACTCGCCAAACGACGGAGGATGACCATGAGTGCAGACGATAAGAGCAGTTCGAAAACCAACGAGCCAACGAATCAGCAAACCGTTCAATCCGAGTTAAAGGTGGCAGCCGCATCTTCGGCAGCGGTTCCCGACGCGGCCCCGGTAAGCCCGAGCACCGAAGTGGGCTCCGGCACCGCCACCCCGCCGGTGAAAATGCCGCGGACGTTGGGCGCCGCCGCCTACGAGCGTATCTCGCGCTTGGCGGACGCCATCGCGGAAGACGACCTGCAACGCGTCAACACCGATCTCACGGCGATGAGCGTCACGGCGCTCGGCGCGTGGCCGAAGATCAAGTCGGCGCGAGCAGATATCCTGCGCAAGGCACCGACCCACGACATGACGTTGTTCGACGCCTTCGAAGACATCTGCTTGTCTCTGGGTCATGTCGAAGCGCAGGTTAACGCCACGGAGGAAGAGAACCGCGTTTTGACGGGTCAGTGGGACGCCATCAAAGCCGAGGTCAGCAACGTGAAAGCGTTTCTCGTCGGGGTCGCCAAGTATGGGGACATCAACGTCGTGCCGCTGCGCAAGGTGGGCACCGAGTTCGGTTACAGGGCCACGCTCGACGACGCGGCGACCGTGATCGAGATGCTCGTACAGAATTGGCCGAAATTCGGGGACAAGCCGCCGTTCAGCGCGGAGCGCTTGCAAGAGTTCGACCGCGAGGTGGCGGCGTTCCGTGTGGCCGTTGGCCTCAAAGAGCAGAACCCGGAAGGCCCCCGTTTGGAGCTCATGCGGCGCCGCCGGGTGTACACGTTGTTCCGCCTCGCGGTCGCGAACATCCGCGAGGTCCTCATCTACGTCTACGGTGAGAGCAGAGTGGGCGAATTCGTTCCCTCCTTCTCGAACGCGACCGGCAAACCGCGCAGCTCCAAAGACGAACCCGCCACTCCAGCAGACCAGCCCACAGACTCTGCCGAAGCCAACCTCTCCGCCGCTCGCCGCCCGTCCGGCTTCGTCGTCAACAATCCCGAAAACCTCCCGATCACCCCGCCGTTCATCGAAGAGGGAGACGACAAGCAACGTTCGGCATGATCCACGAGCGCGCCCTCCTCGGGGCGCGTAGCGGCCAGCGCCAACTTCGGGACATTCGGTGGGACACTCCATGACCAAACGTCAGCTCCTCCTGGGCGCCGGGCTCCCGTTGAACGGCAAGTCCGGCACCATCTACCGCATCGACGCCGAACACCTGTGCACGCACGGGTGCGTGGTCGGGATGACCGGCTCGGGCAAAAGCGGCTACCTGTTCGTGCTCGCGGAAGCGGCGCTGCTCGCCGGCATCCCCACGGTGATGATCGACGTCAAAGGCGATCTGCCGAACCTGCTGCTTCGCTTCCCGAGCTTCTCACCGGACGTGCTCGTGCCGTGGTTAGATACGGAGGGGCTGCACGCGGGCGCGGTCTCCGAGCTCGCCGCAAAAACGGCCAAAACGCGCGAAGAGAACCTCACCAAGTGGGGCTTCACTCTGGACGATCTGTCGCGTTATTCGAGGCAGACCCACGTGCGCGTGATCACGCCGGGCTCGACGTTGGGGGAGCCGCTCCACATCCTGTCTTCGCTCGAACGACGCAGCCCACAGTGGGACACCGACCCCGACGCGGCTTCCGCCAGTTTGTCCGCCGCCGTGTCCCTCGTGTTGCGTTTGGTGGGCCGTAACCCCGATCCGGCCAAGAGCCGGGAACACGTGCTGCTCAGTATCTTGGCGCGGCGTCGCCATCAGAGCGGCCAATCCGCTGAGTTGAGTTTGCTCCTCGAAGACTTGGCAACCCCGCCCATCGAACGGGTGGGAGCACAAGCCCTCGACGACTTCATGGACGCGTCGGACCGTCGTTCGTTTGCGGCCGCGCTCAACACGTTGCTCGCCGCGCCTTCGTTTGCCAATTGGCGCACGGGTGCGTCGCTCAACCCCGCCGACTGGCTCGGCACCGCGAGTACAGCGAGCGGCGCCGGTACATCCAGCAGCGCCGGTACATCCAGCAGCGCCGGTACATCGAGCGGCGCCGGTACATCGAGCAGCGCCGGTACATCCAGCAGCGCCGGTACATCCAGCAGCGCCGGTACGTCGAGCAACGACGGGCGCACGCCGGCGGTGGTGATCAGCGTCGCGCACCTCGACGACGAGGAGCGGATGTTGGTGCTCGGCGTGATCTTCGAAGAGATCCTCTCGTACACCCGCAGTTTATCCGGCACCAACCGTTTGCGCGCGTTGTTCATGGTAGACGAATGCGTGGGCATGTTGCCGCCGCACCCCGGCAATCCGCCCACCAAACGCCCGCTCGTCAACCTCATGAAGCAGGGCCGCGCGTTTGGCGTCGGCCTCGTCGTCGCGACGCAAAACCCCATGGATCTGGACTACCGCGCGCTCTCCAACGCCGGCTTCTGGGCGGTGGGTCGGCTCCAAACCGACGCCGACCGCGAGCGCATCGTCGAAAGTCTCACCAACATCCACGAAGCGGGCTGCACGCCAAAGGAGCTCGACGCCACCATCCGCAAGCTCAACCAACGCTGGTTTCTCACCCGCAACGTGCACCAATCACCGTCCCTCACCCTGGTGCAACCGCGCTGGGCGCTGTCGTACATGCGAGGGCCGATGACGCTATCCGATATCAAGCGGGCGCTGGGTGGGACGCACGAAAACGTCCAGGTCGTCGGTGCTGCGCACATGGCCGTGAAGCACGACAGCCCAGCCACCCACGACTAGGAACTCAGCGCCGGCTTCGGAAAGTTCCGTCAAGAGATCGGCGAAATCTCGGGGTAGCTTATCCACGACCGTCACCGCACTTGAACGTCTCACCGGGCCACTCGGACCGCGGTAACGGGCTTGGCCGCTCTAGCAGCGCGTCATGGTATTGCATGAGCTACGGCAGCCGCCAGTCGTTCCATCGGTGTGGCGTTCGCGTAAGGCGGCGGTTTCGCCACCCCGACCGGCACGACTTCGACGGTCATGCGGGCTCGGCGCGCCTCTGCCCGCGACGTACTCTGGTTCTTGCCGGATCTCGAGCGGGTGCTTGGGCTTCGAAGTCTATGCCCCGCGTAGCGCCCCAGAGTCGAGCGCTCGCGTGACCACGGTGGGAGTGAGCCGCAGGGCGCCGCGCAGGCGCTGGGCCCAACCCGATCCGAATCCGATCCTAGACGCGCGTCGGCATGTTGCCACCCGACCCCGGCAATCCGCGCACGAAGCGCCCCCGGCCAAGCTCATGAAACAGGGCCGCGCGTTTGGCGTGGGCAAGTGGGGCCTCGCCAGCGTTGAGAATGGAACGAATTCCAGGCTGCAGCGGGAACTTTCCGCCACAGCCTGCTCGTCAAGGACTGCGCTGTCGCGTATGATGCGCTGGTGACCGAGACGGACGTAGAATTGCAAGAACGGTTCGCGGAGGCGTACGATGAAAATGGCGTCGACCTGTCCCTCGTTCGCTGGTGTTTGAGGCAGACTCCGGCCCAACGCCTCGCCAACCTCGAATCCACCCTCAACCTTGCTCTATCGGCACGCCGTGTCCCCAGCGCCAACAGTCCGGTTTCGAAACCTGCTTGAAAGGCTCGTCGAGCACGACGTCGAATTTGTCGTCGTTGGAGGACTTGCCGGCGTGTTGCATGGCTCGCCCATCAACACTCAGGACTTGGACATCCTCTACAAGATCTCTGAGGTCAACATCGACAACCTGCTGCGCGCACTATCGTCGGTCGACGCGTTCTTTCGCGCCGATCTGTCGCGAGTTCGTTCCCGTGTTCGTGGCACTTCGAGGAAATCGCGCCGGGGTCGCAGGCGTCAAATCCAGTTCCCAGTGCGCCTTCCTTCGGCTCTTCGTCGCTCGTCGCTGCGTCGCTCGCTGCCGAGATGCCGTCTTCGGTTCCCTCCTCCACCAACTCTTCCACGCTCGGGAACGCGACGGACGCACGCTTCAAGATCTGCTTCCAGTGCGTCCCCCGCCCTCGCAAAGTGGTGCGGGGTAACGTGGTGAGCACAGCGGCGCCCCAAACCGTTCGAGTGCCGCGAACCACGCGTTCGGAGTTCTCGATGGTGGGACGCACGAAAACGTCCAGGTCGTCGGTGCTGCGCACATGGCCGTGAAGCACGACAGCCCAGCCACCCACGACTAGGAACTCAGCGCCGGCTTCGGTAAGTTCCGTCAAGAGATCGGCGAAATCTTGGGGTAACTTATCCACGACCGTCACCGCACTTGAACGAGTGCCTCTCCTGCCGGTGCGACACCGAGCGCCTGCGTCACTCCCGCAAGGGGGAGTCCGCACGAGCCACCCAACATCGCGCGCAATTCGTAAGCTCGACGCTAACTGCCGCGTTGCGGCAAAGAGTGATCGAAAACTGAACGCGGTTGCTCTCGAAGTTCCATGCGTTGTCGCGACAAGAGCGTGCCACGTCCTTTGAAGGGGTGCTCCGGGAGGTTTAGCGCCCGGTTTAGAGCAGCCGGGCGGGCACCCGCACTTTGTTGTGCACGCCGAAGTTGCCGCCAGCGGAGTAGCCGTACGAGGTCTGCCAGTCCGACCCCCAAACGATGAGGCCGAACGGACCGTCACTCGCGGCCACGTGAACGATGGTCTGGCAATCGTTGACGCTGACGCCGTCTCTCACCAGGTCGATGTGAGCGACCTCGAAGGTGCCCTCACTGCCCACGGGCTGCCATCCATTAATCTTCCCCAGACACTCGAGGGTTACGTCATGAAAACGTGAGCCGGTCGTCTTACGAATGGCGGTAACGTTTGTCATCTTGTAGGTCGGGTCCGTGAAGAAGGCGTACCGTTGCAGGTACTGCTGAACGGAGATGGGCACTACCCAGTCGACGTTGCCCAGCGTACACCTGGGCTGCTCGGAACTGCAGCTGTCAATCGTTTCAGGGATCCCCGGCATCAGCAGTGTGAACAAGAACGGATGCTCCGCATCCTGCGACCTCACGGAGAAGAACGCGGGCGTTTCGAACTCCATCGTTTGCCCCGCGTCCAGTTGAGGTGGTGCCGCTTCGGGGAGCGGATCGTAAGTGAGTATCGTCCCATCCACCAGCCCAGTTAACCTATACGGAATACTCTCAGGCTCTTGGTTGGGTCGCCGTGTCCGAATGCCGGAGCCGACGTACTCGTGGCCGAGCGCCTGAACCGGCGGCGCTTGTTGGTGCGAGGCCTCCTGGCGTGCAATTCCGGCCGTCGTTGCACTGGCCACGGCCAAGATCGTGTTGCCCGTCCAAAGGCCAATTGGCTTGTCACTTTCCAGCACCGTACCGGTCGGATCAAAACCGCTCAGTTGCACGCCATTGAGCCACTGGATCACCTCCCCCGCTGCCAACGAGTACTCCATCACTTGCCCCGCAGGCGCTTCGTCGAGAGTGTCCCCACCCGGCAACAGCATAGACGGCAAAACTCTAACCGTTGTGTTGTCTTCCCGCGCGACGATGCTAGCCCAAGGTTGCTCCGTTGCGACGGGGAAGTCGAGCCTTTCTGCGCCGTACATGCGAGGAGCCGTGACGACGTAGTTCGTGCTCCAACTCGTCGCCGGCAGCAGCAGTGAAGCGCTCGTGTAGTTCGCCGGAAAGTGGCCGGCACCATAAGGCAAGATGTCGTGCGCTGCGATTGGCGTGTCGGAGAAAATGCCAAATGCGGCACCTCGCCCAGCGCCCCAAACATAGGTCTGGCCCACTATGGCCGCAGGAATAGGACAGTTTGGGGAGCCTTCATTGCCCCCCCCGTGCGAAAGGAAGACGACCGCCACCTCGTTTGCCGGTAGGTTGCCATCCGGGAGCGACTCGTATTCGATGTTTTCGCCGCTTCCTCTCGGGATGTGCGCAAATGAAGCGACGTCGAGCTCCTCACCGGAGTACGTCAAACGAAGCTTGGCAGGGCGATTCCAGGTGTTGGCCAAAAACACCGCGTGACACATCGACAGGTGCTGTTCGATCGGTGGGGTCGGCGCCCAAAATTCACAACCCACGCTCCCGTTGGAGCGAGCCGCGGCGTCACACGCCGCGACACATTCTCCGTCGGCGCAGCCTTGGTCGCTCGGACACTCGCGGATTAACCGACCTGCGCCGTCAACGACAGATCGAAGATCGGGCGAGCAGGTGACTCCCCCGGAGTCGGTCGGTCCCGCCCCGGAGGGCACGGGGATGAAGCCTTCGTCACCCTCGCCAGAGCCACTGCGCTCGCTGTCAGTTAACGCGGGGTCAAGGCTCGCAGAAGTCTCATCGCTGCGCGTCGTGGGCACGTCGGCAGTCGGCGAAGGCTGACTCGCATTGCTCTTCTCTCGCCCGCACGCCGCGACGGCAAGAGCGAGAAATGCCGTCAATAGTCGTCCCCTCCGTGACGCAAACATACGCGGCGATGATATCACGACAGCAGCGGACTTCAACGTGGCACTCCGGCCGTAGTCGGCGCCGCGAGACTCCGATGTTCGGGCGACCAGGAGCTGCTAGCCTCGAGCATACCGTTAACCAATTGTCGCACGTTCCATGAGCATATCCACCGAGGACGCAACTAGCTCGACACGTGACAAGTCCAAGCTGTTCTCGGTGGCTGCGTCATGAGGGATCCGCACTATCGCGCCATCTGCAACGCGCAAAAAGTACGGGTCCCCACTTCCTTCCAGGCAGACACCGATCGGAAGAAACCCCTTTCGTGTAGCAACAATGCCTGGGTACGCGTCCATGGCCTCAGACAGTATTTGACTTCCGGTCATCCACCGAAAGTCTGCCCCCAAGCCCGACTCGTCAGCAGACTCGTCCAACACTAGATTGAGGCCAACAAGCGGTCTAGTGGTGAGGACTTCCACAATACCGGCTGGTAACTTCAGCCCTATGCGTTGCTCGATTCGGCGGACCTCATCCACGGACAATGTTTTGCCCGCCGAGTTTTCGATGGACTTCATGTTAGCTCCAAAGGCTTAGCCAGAGGGCCCGGTAGAAGTGCCTTGCGCGACCACCCAGGTTTGCTGCCATGCCGAAGTTTGGCCCAAGGAGAACCGCCCACCAAAGGCAATAGGCTGGCGCAGGTGCCGCGCTCCAGAGTGGGCGATCTGTCCCGGTGGCACTTTGCCGACTGGAACCCGAACACGCTGACGCGAATCGAGCGGCAACTACGAACGACGCCACAAGGGCGAGTCCAACGGCCTTAGCAGATTTCTCACCGGCGTCCGCAATGTCCGCGATTCGCAGGGTGAACTCCACCGCTCAGCTTGGTAGACTGGGCCGTGTCCAGAATTGCCTCCGCAGCTGCAGTGACCTTCGGCCTGTTCGTCGTCGCGTGCCACGAAACGCGCGAGTCATCTGCCGAAAAACTCAGCACGGCCAACGCCCAGACAGAGGTAGCAACTGCGAACACCGCGCCCGTGGTGTCAAGCGTCCCAACACTTTCGGTGCCCTCCAGCGTGGCCGAAGCTTCTGGCACTGCGTCCGCTGGGCCGCCCAAACTTCAGCCCGTTCTGAGTAAACCCTTTCCCGACGGCGCAAGCGACGAACAGGTCTGCGCAGCCATCGCGAATACCGGAGAGAAGGACCTGTGGCTGCGGTTCGGTCACCTCGTTCCGTTGTACGTCCCTGGGTCCGTGCTCATCATCGACGCCAAGCTCGCGGACGTCAAACGCATCGAAGACCTCGTGACTCACTATCATGACGGCGTCTATTGGCCCTCCATCAAGCACTGCTCAAACGGCAAAGTAATGCTCTATGTGCGCGACCTGGTCGATGGTCTCCCGAATGCCCCGCCGGGGCAACTCCACCTCTCACGTATCATCTCAAAAGATCTCGGCCTCCCAGTTACCGAGTCTTTCGGCTTTCGCAACGACCAACAGCGTCTTTCCGACTACTGCCGCCACGATGCCGAGCTGTGTGAACAGTTGGTGAAGTTGGACTATGCGAATCAGGGGAAAGGGTTGTGCATGTGGGCGGTATATGCGTGCGACATTCATGGCAACAAGTTTACGATCGCGGATATCTCTGAGCGGTGTAAAACGCTCGACCGAGCAAAGCTTGCGTGCCTCGAATTCGAACACACGGCGGCGGCTGCATCACGGTGCAGGCAGTCTGTCCGAGATGTTCTCTGCCCGAACGCTCCTTAGGCAGTGCTGCCGACCAACCGGAGTTGCTCCTTGATGTGCGCCCGGACCAAGCTATTGCGTGAGCGACGGTCCGATCCATCAGCCTAGATTGTCGTGAACGCTACTGGCGGCGGCGGGTCGTTGACGGCGCTCCTTCAAGACCGTTGCCCTCACCCACCGCTTCCCCGCCTTGGTGGTCGGGACGATCAGCGTGCCGTCCTCTCCTCCCTGCAGCGGATTGCCGTCACCGTTCACGTCCAGACGCACTTGACAGGTCACATTGTGGACAACCATTTCTGGCGTGGTACCGTCGTGTCGCGGCCTACACAAGAATGGGACTACCCGCCGCAGAGTCAACTCCACGATGCGTCCGTCGCGCACTCGCACCGCATCGTCCATCCGCACCTGGCCGCTGTAGTCGACCAAGGCGGGGTTATCGAGCACCGAGAGCACCCACAGGTCTGCCTTGTAGCTCTGCAGCGGCTCCAAAACCATTGGTCCGGGATTGGCATACTCGACGGTAACGTGGAGGTGAAAACACGTCGACGGCTGCAGTTGTTGCGCCTCGATCTGAATGCAGGCAGCCTTCGGATCGAACAGCTGGGGGGTGAACCCTCGCACCTGAAACCCATACGCCAACTGAGCGGCCGCTTGAAGCCACGTCTCCAAACCTTGTCGGTCCTTCGGGCTCCACTCCTTGAATTCCGTAGCCATCGTCCACGCCTGGTCGGACTCGTCCATGGGACTCTGCATGCGAAGTTGGCCGTCCCCGAATGCCGAGAACTTCGCGAGCTTGTCGTAAGTCGTGTCCTTGAAGAAGTCCGTGGATATGGAGAACCCCAGACTGATCGCGAGGAGCGCCCAGCCTGCGGGTCCTGACACGGACAGCGCCCAGATGCCGATGCGAGCACCGATGAACTCGATGGCCGCGGCGTCGTAGTCCCCCTTTTTGTACAACTCCAAGACGTTGACACCCGAGGCCGCGATGTCGAGCACGGTGCCAACGACGCTGAGCCGTGGTCCAAGCTTCTCCAAAGTAGTCTTGAGTCCGCCGTCGAGCGCCCGTTTACCTAGACGCTTGACTCCCTCTTGTGCAAAGAAGTTGAGCGACTTGAGCAGCGAGAGTCCTGAACCCAAGCTCTTCAGGTCGTACTTACCGTCGCGCACCGCTTCCCAGCATGCCGAAAACGCGATCCCCGCGTTGAGTGCCTCCAAACTACCTTTGAGCAGCGTGAGCGCCTCTCCCAGTTTCTTCGAGGCGTTTTCAGCCCCGTCGGGACGGAGGCGCAGCTCCACGGGGTGGACGTCGATGTCTCGAAGGACGCCATCCACCATCACCTGAATCCGAGAGGGTGGTAGAGCCTCGATGTCGAACAACGCCTGACCCAACGTCTTCTCGAGCTGCTTCGCTAGCTTCTTCACCGTTGGCCCGACCCGAGCAAAAGCCTTACCGCTCACTACATATGAGGCTACGCCCTTTGCCACCCGCTCGACGATCAGCGGCAGTAACTTAATCCACAACCCGACGACCCCTTTGGCCACCTTGACCACCCACTTCGGTTCCAGACCGTGAACACCTGGCGACTCCGGCGGAAGCACGAAACTCAACCCTGAGGGGTCTTTGGACTCCGCCCCGTCGACCTGTTGCATCAAGTAGTGCTTACCCCGCTCGGACTCGCTGAGGCGACTCAAGGCCAGCAGCCGCGCCTCGACGTAGGTCAAGTATCCCGCCTCTTTCGCGGGGTCGTCACATCTACCGTCAGCATTGCGGTACAACTTGCAAATTAGCTCTAGAGATTCCGACTCGAGCCACGTGATGAGGTTCAAGGCCGCTTCTTCCCGCGCTGCGACGAGCTGACGAACACCCTCGTTTCCCGGTACGTCCGAATCACTGGCCTCGCCCATGTAGCGCTTTTCGAACCGACGAGCACGAGCGACCGCGGCTTTCGCAGCAGGGTCGCTCACTGCGCCGGAAGGCAAGCCGACTAGGAGGTCGGCGACGCATTTCTTCAAGTACAAGTGCGAGCCTGAAGGTTCGCTCGCTCCTTCGGCAATGAACTCACCCATGTGGAGCAGATAGCGGTCGCAGGCTTGCGCGTAAATTTGCGCCACACTCTGCAAGATCAAGAGCGGGTCGACGACAGGCAACGCGCGCTTTGAGGGTTGCGAGTCTAAAGGGTTGCCGACCCAGGGAAAGTCCCACAACAAATCCACCCAGGTGGCTTCGTTCGGCATTTTGCTGGGGAGATCGTCCAGGCCCAAAACAACGGGCAGCCCCAACGCCCAAAAGTGGGTGTTCGGAAAAACTCGACCGACGATGTACGGCCCCGACAAGGTAGAAAGTCTCTGCTCTGTAGCGAAACTGGGAGAAACATAAAGAACCCCGCCATCACCCAGTGCCATCGCTACGAGATAATAAAGACGCTCCTGCTTCAAGTGGCGAATTACGGCTTCTGGGGAGTACACCGAGCTGGCCTGTGCCGTTGTCTCCGATAGAAGTTGGATATCGCGTTGCCGTAACGCCGCCCCCTGCGGCGTGGTCGCATCCATGAAGAGCAGAGTATATGCGGGCCTCAACTTTGCTGCCTCTTCGGGCTTCACATTGATGTGGCCGCCCATCGGCGTGAGAATGAGTTCACCACCAACGCGCAACTTGACCGGGTCGGGATCACCCGATCCGACGAGTTCGGCGGCCGCATAGCTCATTGGCACCAAGCGGGGGGTGGTTTGAATGCCTGCAATTCGTTTAGGTGCCATGTGTGATCCTTTCCAGTGGATAAGTGATGAAGTTCAGTGCCAAAGGCTTGGTTTGAGGTCCTGCGGCAACCGCGGGTCGCAGTTGGGAGACGGGTACCGTCCAACGCGACAAGTGCTGCTTGGCCATGGATACAGCCGCGTCCGCCTCCGAAAGACGGAGGAGCGATCCCTGAGGGACGTCGCGGAAAGTCATCAACGCGCCCGTTTGCCGCTCGCAATACGTCCCAGCTTCGTTCTCCAAGACGAGACTGCGATCCTCTCCGTCTGGACAGGCTACGAGCACCGTCCAATGTGCCTTCGCCCCGCCCGGTCGCCCCGGGATCTCCACGCGCGTAAACACCTCACCGTGATACAATTCACTCACGTGCGGGTCTTCGTCGAGGACCGCTACTTCCGGCTCGTGGCCGTACGCAAAAAACAGCACCTCGACACGGCGGTTTGGTTGCTCCTCCGCATCGTTCTCGTAGGTGCCGTCCGCGGGGGCTGATTCGCCAAAGCCAACGTAAGGTTTGCTCGTGGGCAGCAGCTGAACGAGGCCTTGTAGCTCTTTCAACCCGTCGAACGTCTCACCCAGCTCCTGGGCAAGGTTGTACTGGTAGAGGTCGTAGATGGCGCCCCAGGTTTGTTTACCGACCTCGCCGTCGACGGTGATTTGGCCAGAACCGCCCAGTAGCTTGTAGTTCTCGTTGTAGGCCGTTTGGAAGCCTTTGACTGCGGCTACTGCCGTCGTCTCGTCGTCGTCGATCTCGCCGGGGTCGCAGGCGTCAAATCCAGTTCCCAGTGCGCCTTCCGTCGGCTGTTCGTCGCTCGCCGCTTCGTCGCTCGCCGCTTCGTCGCTCGCCGCTGCGTCGCTCGCCGCTGCGTCGCTCGCCGCTGCGATGTCGTCTTCGGTTCCTTCCTCCACCAACTCTTCCACGCTCGGGAACGCAAGGGACGCCCACTTCAAGATCTGTTTCCAATCACTGACGGTGCCCGTTTCGTCGGCAAGGTCTTGGAACGTGCTGCGGCCCGCAGCGCCTCCGGTAAGCACCGCGTGCACCAACTGAGCTCGCTGCTCGGACAGCTGGTCGTTGTCTTTCTCCCCGCCCACGGAATCAGTGTGGCCGGCAACGAGGATGGTGTACCCCGGGTGTTCCTCGTTGTAGCGCAGCGCAGTGGCCAGAAGCCCCACACTGGTGAGCGGCGCGTTGCCGCCAGTGCTCGGCGCATCACCTTCCGGTAACATCACGGCGCTAGCGCTGCGGAACTGCGCGTTGCGGACGGCCAAGTACTTCGCCTCTTGGACCTCCCTCTCCACCGCGACGTCACTCTCCTCCTCGGCGCGTTTGCGCCAGTCGATGTATTCGGGCCCACCAACATCGCCCACCGGTGGCAAGATGCCGAAGTCGGTGTCGAAGAAGAACAGCTCTACGCGCCGATCGAGGGCGTTCTCCGCCGCGCCGGAGTGTGCAGCACCGCCGTCGCTCTGCCCGCCGTTGTCTGCACCGCTGCCACTTCCACCACGGCTCACTTGCACGTCGAGGGGCAGCCGCGTCTCGGCGAGGGGATAATCTTCCCCCTCACCGAACGTCGCGATGGAGACGGGGTACCCCGGCGTCTCACGTAACGTCACCGTGCCGACGCCCATGTATTCACTAATGAGCGCACGACGCGTCTGGGGTCCTGCAACGCCATCCACCTCGAGTCCACGCGTGCGCTGAAACCACTCGACTATAGTTTCTTGTCGCCTCACTTGTGGCTTCTTGGGTGTGGGCTTGTTTGAACTCGCCCGCGGCTTCGCGCCCGTAGAACTTCCGGTGCTTGTGCCGCTGGCGCCAACCGACGAAGTCGCAGCGCTCGACGGTTCCTCACCGTTGTTCCCGTTCGAAGAACGCGCGCCGTTCGCCTCACCTGCCGCCCTCGCGTCGTTGGCAGAAGTAACACCGTCGCTGGACGTCTCACCTTGGGCGTGCGCGCCGTTTTCGGGAGCGCCATTTTCGAAAACGCCATTTTCGGAAGCGCCGCCATGCCCCAACGTATCACCTTCCGTCAATCGCGTCGCAAAGTCGGGCAACGAGCGGATCATGAGCCGATCTTCGCGTGACCCCCACTTGGTGGCGCCTTGTTCGTCGTAGAAGGCAAGCCACGCGTCGACGTCTTGCTCGATGAACGCTTTGACGGCGTCAGCTCGAGCCTGGGACAAAACGTCGTTGGCCCCTTGTTTCCCCGTCACGTCCGTATGTCCCACGATGAGCAGCTGACTGGGGGCGCGATTTTTCCACCACGTGGGCAACTCGAGCAGCTGTTTGGCGGCCCGCGGCATCAGAAAGCTCTTGTTTTGGTCGAACAGGTAGCCCCGGGTGCGCCGGAACGCGACCTCCGGTGTCGGACCAACACGCAGCACCTCTAGGCCGCTGCCTTTGGTCAACGTCACCTCCTCTTCGAACGTGAGTGTTCTTGCGTAACTACGACCCCTGAAGTATTCGACGGTGATCTCGATGGTGTAGTCGCCGAGCGGCACGTCGGGGTGCAGGAGCTGACCGTTCTCGTCCGTCGTCCCGCTGAACGAACGCGGGCCGGTCACCTGATATCTGCACAAGGCGTGGCGGTGTTTGCCGCGACCGTCCCACCACTCCACATGCAGCGGCGCCAGTGCTGGCGTGATGACGATCAGGTGCTCATCTTTGGCCGCTAAGGAAAAACTCTCGATGTTGTCGCCTAGCTCGGCTCGTAGCAGGTTCTTGGCTCGTGGAAACGCACCTGAGCGCGGAGTGGCCCAGCGCGGGGTAACGATGTCGCGCAGCTGCTGTGTACTTTTTACGCGCAGAGACGCTCGCGACGCCATCACTCCGTCTTGCCGCACTTGGCCCGCGCCGTTGGTGACCAGATCGTAGTTTTGTCCTTCACACGAGAGCACCATTTCGAGCCCGGCGATGGGTTGGCCGACTTCGTCGACGATCGTCGCTTCAAAGTGGGATGGATCTTCTTCCCGGCGACTCTCGAGTTTCTGAAGGTGCGGCTGCTCTACTGGCGTTACGAACACGGGTTGGTGTTCGATGCGCGTCAGGCAAAGCGCCCCGGCGCGCACCGCCGCTTCGAAAGCTTCCCACGCGTGCATGCGCGTGCGCTCCCAGGCCGCCACGGACGAAGCCACCCCGAACGCATTGCCTACCCATGGTGGAAACGCAGCGCCGTTCCCAAAACCGCCGCCGTTCCCAAACGCAGTGCCGTTCCCAAAACCGCCGCCTGACCGCCCGCGGTACCACCACTCTATCTTTTCCACCACCGCGCGCTGATGATTGGAGAATCCGTGCCGCAAGGAGAACAACGCGCGCTGCGTCTCATGGTCTTGCCGAGGGTCCGCCTTCCCAGGACCGACACGAAAGGTGCCAGACCAGTGCTCGATGATAAACGTGCCTCCGACGTCCGTAACTGCCCGCATTCCCCTCTCTCGGCCGGGGTCGAGGTCAGTTGCGCGGACGCGTACGTTTTTTTGTGAGCCCCAAAAACGGAGGCATTCCAGCGACACGACGCACTCGGTGATGCAGCGCACTCGGCGACACGGCGCACTCGGCGACACTGCTCAGCCGGATGCAGGACTGGCAGCTACCTCGACGCGCGTTGCTGGCTCCCGTGCTGGCTCCCCCCTGCTCGCCCGCGTTGACGACGAACTGGGTCGCGCTCGCCACCGTCGGCCGACGTGCACGGTCCCGCGTCGGCGCGCGTCACGGGCCCCCGCCCCTATCCGATAAGGGCTCGTCTAAACCGCGCTCGTCGTTTTCGAGGCGACCCGATGGTTGATAGGGTCATCGTAATGCCTAGCGACCAAGCACTTGCCGCCACAAGGCGTGAAACCTGGTCTGGTGGCGTGGCTTCTTCGTTCGAGGAGCTCGAAGAGCTGGACTTGAAGCAGGCGCGCGAACTTTCGCCCCGCGAGCGCCTGGGTTTGTTGGCGGAGTTCGCCCGCTACGAGGTTAGGTATGCCCTGCTTGGAGGCTACGCCGTCGGGATCTACGCCAAGCCACGGGCGACCAAGGACCTCGATCTACTGATCTCTGGAGGGGGTGACAACCTGGAGCGTGTAGCAGCGGCCCTAGCCGCTCGACAGCGCGTGGTGGCAATCCCATGAGCCGTACCGCGGCGGCGAGTCGTTTCCTGGCTGCCCGGTCTTTTCGCTGCTCACCCCCCGATTCTACCGGGCCCCTACGCCGAAAGGGGCTGCTTGGGCTTCGATTCGGCGGGCGGCCGGGCTGCCCACGGTGGGAGTGAGCCGCGAGGCGCCGCGCCGGCGCTGGGCCCAACCCCATCGAAAGAGCGTCCGAGCCGCAGCTCTCGCGCTGAGCCCTGTTGTCGTACATTGAGGGGCCCATGACGCTCGCGATCTATGAGACATTCCTGACGCTCGGCTGCAAAAGACGCTCAGCGCCGGACAGGTTGTCGCCAACCTCGCCTCCTCGTCTCACTGCGTTTCCTCAGGGTCCCACACGATTGCGACGCCCCAACTGAATACCCCAGCCAACAGGGCCGCAAACCACTTCTCGTATGCGTAGCCAAACAGCCGCACGTTCACGAACGGCCCACCTAACGCGTATGCCCAGAGAACGAAGGACATTGTCGAAATGGGCAACTGCCACCACTGCAACCCCTTGGGTTTGCCTACCTTCCAAAGATACACGGGCGTAAGTAACGTTCCCGAAGCCACCGCCAACCAACCTCCCATGCTCTGAAGCGGACTCCCCTGACTCGCTCCTTCTACAACTCCCCAAAACACCGTGTACCCGGAGATAATTTCTGCGGGGATGTACTTGATGAGCCGCGTCGACGGACTGTCACTTGGCTCGCGGAGAGGGTCAGCAGACGCCTTGGCGGTGTCCGCTAACCCAGCCGACTTGGGAACGATGAGTCGGTCCATAGTCGTTCAGATCGTGAATGGCCGGGACCCAGTGAATGGTTTGCCGTACCCGACCGTCATCAAGTTCGGCTGCTGGGTGCTGGGAAGCAGCTGCTGAATTCGCTTGTGAAGGGTGCGATAGGTACCCTGAAACGCACCATCTCTCCAAACTCTCAGTAGTGCCGACGTGAACGCACCATTGAACGGGCCGTCCAACGACGTTTGGTTGTCTTGGCAGCCGGAGATCAACAGGACGTTGCCTTTGATGTCCGATTCTTTCTGGCGGGGTTGCTTTTGGATTGAGTCGTATAGCGCCTTCTGAGCGCGGTAGGCGCGACTCGCGATCTCGGGAGGCGCACCCCGCTCTGAGTAAACAGCATCGCTGGCGACCATTGCACGAGAGGCGGGCGTGCCGACAAGCAACGTGGGAGCATGCTTGAGCACCGTGCCGCTGTGGCAGCTGTCCGAAAGCACGAGCACCCGGGTGTCGGGTTTCAAGCGCGACCAAAGCATGAACAACTCGTCGTCGACTAGCTGGCCGTCGAACAAGCACCAAGTCTCGTCCAGTCCGTCGGATTCCTCGTCGTTGTTCTTGTCGGGCACTTGGCTCCCGTGACCGGAGAACGTGACCCAGAGCATGTCTCCAGCCTCCAGCTTCTCGACCGCCGCGGAGAGGTGGCCGATAACGGCTTTGCGGGTCGCCTGCGGCGTGAGTAGGAGCGTCGACTTGAACCCCGATGCCTTGGCGATCGCTTCCATGTCGCTAGCGTCTGCCTCGCACGCATTGAGCGGACCACTCCAACCGTTGTAAGCGTTGGGCTCGACTGAGTTCAAACCGATGTGTAACGAAATGCCTTGTTTTGCCATACTTCTTTCCTTACCCCTTCGCGCAGTTCGTCGTTGTCACTGCACAGCACGAGACAACAATCCGTGAACACCAGCCGCGCGTAGACTGCGTGTCCCGCGCCCCTTTCGAGGCGAAGAGCCTGATCACGACGGATCGCTAGCGCCCTAACCTATCGGGCACGTCACCATGCCCGCGCCGCGCTCCGTCTCACCGCTTTCGTTCTCAAAAGCCTCGGGCCTTGCGCTTGCAAGAAGTTTTGAGAGCACGGCAGGTGCAGTAGGGAAGCGGCTACGCTCGGCGAGTGCCTGCCACCAAAGTGCGGCAACCCCCGCCACGTGCGGCGTTGCCATACTCGTACCATTCTTCGCGGTAAGGCCACCGCCGACGCGCGCGGACAACACACCGACCCCCGGGGCAGCCAATGTCGGGAGCGAGTTCGAAAATGCCGCGACCCGATGTTGGTTGCTCGCGACGCGCTCAGCCGCTCCGACGGCAACCACGTGCTTGGCTGCCGCGGGAATCGCCACGTTGATCTCGATGTCTGGTCGCCGGCTTTCGTTACCTGATGCTGCAACGACAATTGTCCCACCATCTAACTTTACCCGAGCATCTGCGAACGCCATGAGCGCGTCGAGCAGGTGCAGGTTTGCCCGATAGGCCTCGAGCGCCCGGGAGGTCGCAACCGCTACCGGCATGTGTTCGGATTCGGAGGCGACCAGCCCGGGAAAATCGTAACCAAGTGACATCGAGATCACCCGCGCTCCGCCATCGATCGCCCACTGCAAGCCACGAATGAGCATCTCGGTGTCACCACCCTGGCTCCCGAGAACCTTGCCGACCATTGCTTGAGTGATGCCTCTTGCGATGCCAATCCTGGTCCCTCCGACGTCCCGTCCGAAAATCGTGCCCGCACAATGAGTACCGTGTCCAACCAAGTCGTCTTGTCCCTCGTTGGTAAAGTCCCGTTGTTCGAGTTCGACACCCTGAAATGCGTCGTGTTGAGCATCGATGCCGGTATCCAACACGCAGACTTTCACCCCACGTCCGTCGAAGGGACACGTGTCGGCGCCGACGGCCGCAATCCCCCAAACATCAGTAGCTTGCGCAGAACCAACGGGCTCGATCAGCTTAGTGGGCATGAATTGGGCAAGCCCAAGCACATTGCGATCCTTGCCCAGTAGATCGACGCCGCGCGCGTCCAGCTCGTCAGCGTCGATACTTACTGCCGGTAGCTCGTCTGCGTCCCCGGCGGCACGAATCCTGCCGAACGCAAATCTAAAAGGATCGGAGGTGGCCGTGCTCTCCTGCACGCGAAGGATCGTGTACTTGCGCTTCACTTGGCTTGCTCCCGCTGGTTACCGACACGTTGTCGGACACACGGGACATTGCGCCCGAGCTGAGCCGTCTGCAATGACAGCCAATGACAGCCAACAGCGCTGGACGTACCCCTAGCTGTTCACTGCTTTGAGGAACAGTTGCTCACGGATGAGCAACTCACGCAAGGCGCGCGCAGATGCGACGCCTATACTATGCGCGAACGCGCCAAGATCTGTGGGAACCGCCTGTCGTAACCGAGACTCGAAGTACCACTTGAAAGGATCACCGTGGACTTCACGCGCTGTCGTACGAGCAAGGACGTCTTGCTTGGCACATGCGCGTTCCCATACACGGGACAGGTCGCCCTGCATCCTCAACACATGGGGTACCTGGGCCTTGATGGCGCTCATCGTCTGGGTCGCGCGACGTGTGACGACAGCATCTGAATCGGTACTCCGGATCTGTGCGTCTTCGCTCGCGAAGTTACCCGCTCTTTCGCCAGCGCTTGCATCCAATGCCAGCGCCGTCGCTCGCCAACTTGCGGCAAGCATGATCTGGGAAAACGCCACCGGACCCGCCAGCTGAACCTCTTCAACCAGCCATGTCAGCCCGTCTGCAGTGAATATTTCTGGGGGGGCAGGCCGCGCCGTCTCTGCCGACGAGGGAGCGGGGTCTCGTCGATGCTCCTTCACTAGATCCTCCCACGCCGCTGTGTGCGGAAAAGACCATCGTACAGCCTCGAGGTTCGTTCGAACCTCATTAGAGGCGACGCGGCGCAGCAAACCTTCGGCGTCTGCGCGCTTCACGTCGACCCAGTTTGTCCTCTGCTCCAACCAAGCGGTAAGCTTCGTCAACTCCTCTGATACCATCACGCGACTCCGTTCGCGTACGAATGGCAACAGGTGTCGGTTTGGGTAGAACTTAGCCTTCAGTGCGCCCACGAGCTCAGCCTGCGTTTCCGACGAGACCACGCCCTCGCTATTGGCGCGCGCCAAGGTTGCCCGGATATTCACCATGGCGTCCGAGCCTCCCCGATACGCGGCATCAGCCCCAGCGTGAGCAATCGTCACCTCATCGTCGTCTTCGAACAAGCCACTCCGGAAGTCGGCGAAGACACTGCCATAGCCAACCATCCCATAACGCTCGCACTCAACGGCTCGCAACGCGCCCATGCTCGACGCTCCGTAGACGACGACCCCGCGGTGAAGAGCCCATAGGAGCTCCTTGTGAGCGACCGCCGCCTTGCGCTCGAATACCCCGTCAATCAAACAGATCACCCGGGCGCCTGCGTCAACCGCCTGTAAGATGTCGCCCTGCGCCGCCGGTCCTTTGCATACCGCATGGGGAAGGAGTGCCAGGACTCCGGCATGCGATAGAGTTGGTCCGCTGAAGACGATGCACGTCATGAAGCGCTCCCGCCCCGCCCCGAAGGGCCAAAGTGCAGGAGGCCCGGCACAACCACGCGTACCACAGTGACGGGCCAGTCTGGCTTCGACAAGTCAACCACCACACCCTCATTGAATCCAGCGTGAGTCAGACGGCCAACGAGCCACTCCTGCTCTTCCTCGAAGCTATCGAACTGAAAAGAGGGGATCGTGCCATAGCAAAGCTCTTGAGTCGCATGGGTATGTTGTCGAATCGCCGTCTGCCAGTTCACAATGTTGCTGGCATGACACAGACCGGAAGTGGAGATGTCGTCTCGCGAGCCAGCGATATTGGTGAGACGGGACTGAGCGGCTTCGGTAATCGACCGGCTCAGAGCAACCCCCTTGCTGCTATGGCACCCCAAACCACGAGCCCGCGACAGCGGCCGGAATACGTCAGGGTGTTCATCGACCAAATCACATAGAAAGCAAGGTATACCCAACGGCTCCGACAGGTCCCAGACTGCCACGCTGACTCTTGCGGTGACGACCAGCTCGAGCAAGGCTCGGCAAGCTGGATCGTCTACACTCGATAAGTCAACGCGACGTGACGCCTGGCTCGGCACGTCCCGACCGTAGAACAGCTCCGCCTGATGCCGCTCCACCACCTCGAAGAGCGCGTGACACGTGGCCTCTCCTAGACAATTCCCGGAGGCAAGACCATTGGAGCTAGCCAGGAAACGACCGCTGCCAGCCGGGAGTGGCAGCCGATAGTCCAGATGTACTAGTTCGAACGGCACCCACGCCGGCAACCCATCGGTCAACGATGCCCCCTGGACCCACAGCAACGGAAAATCGTGCGACGCCCCCTGCCCCTCGATGATCAGGTGGGTGATGTCAACGGCACGTTCGGGCTTCAGTTCGGCGTAGCTTGCGTAGCGAAGCGGCTTGTCGATGGTTTCGGCATGAAATTGCTCGATTGCCTCCATGAGACCAGACACCTTTGCCAACGTCGTTGTTAACCCTTTCCCTTGCGTAACGCTCAGCGAACGCCCCATGGGGCGCGTCACCATCGTCACGGGGATCCCTAGAGTGTCCAAGCCAGTCACGACGGCTACGCGCGTAATCCCCGCGGACTCGAGAAAGGGAGTCACGAGCATGAGTGTTTCTTCAGGCCGCCTCGAACGGTGTGTACCTTGCGTGAAATTTTTGAGATGGAGTGCTTGCCCGTTATTCGCCATGAACACCTCCTGAATTCGGACGATTAGCCTAACGCAGGTGAACGCGCCATTGGTTTGCACGCTCTGTTAGCGACTGTCATTGGCGAGTTGCCGGTCGTTTCGTATCCCTCCAATGGGCAATCCCCCAAGAAGGAGTTCCAAGCATGACTGCACAAAAGTTCCATGACGCACTGATCCTGAAGCAACCCGAGTTGGTTCGCTTCCCCAACGACGGCCAAGGCAACTTCACGGTAGACTCTGAGGAAGTTTCGCCCGGCCAGGACGGCTATCGCAAGGTCGTGAATTTGGTGGAGTCCGACGACGACTACATGTCGGTTGCCACACTTCCATTGCGCGACGAACCAGAGGCATCCAACTTCTGCTGCTACGTCATCAACGCACCTCGAGTCGGTTTTCCGAACTCATGGTGTCCGGGAGCACGCTCGGAGGCTTTCACGATCGTCTCCAACGAAAGAGCCTTTCGCTTCAAAGTCAACGGACCGGGCCCTGCGCAATACAGTCGTCCGGTTGAGCTTGCAGGGTCCGAGCTAGCTCAGCTCGAAGCAACGCTTGGCAACCAAGCTGGTTACACGACAGCCATCGGACTGGTGTCTACGAAGAACGGCGACGCGACGCATGGCTACATCATCAACACCCCGGAAGTTGACTTCTCGAATCCATGGACGAGTAGCAAACTCTTCGACGGGCAAGCGGACACGGCCCCCAAGAGCGTGACCAGTCTGAATCTGTTGTTGGGGTGTGCGGATGGCACCATCCGTCGCGTTGTCTGGACCAAAGGCAACGGCGCATCCATCTCGACCGTGCAACACTCGGCCGCGCAAGCTGCACTCAAAGCAGGTGTGGCCCTAGGGGGAGTCAAAGAAGAGAGCACCACCGTGCAGCTCATCAACTTGGAGTGCTTCGGTGCTACCACAGGAGTACCGAGTCTGCTGCTGCTCGCGACCAGAGATGGGGACGTGCTGCAACTCCAGATCACCAACGGCGGGGCGCAGGCTACCGTCACGACACTAGCATCAAAAAGCGGTTTCGCAGACACAAGCTACGCTCAAATCTGGCACTTGCTTAGGAATGGGTGCATAGCTGGGACAGTCAAGTTGCCAGCTCCCGTACCACTCATCAATCTGTCTGCGTTTGTGGACATCAAGCCGTCATCGACAGCCGAACCGCCAAAGAAGCCGGACTTTAAAGGCACTCTTGACTTCAAGTGGAAGGCCGGCAAGACGCTCGTCGTAGCAATCGACAAGCCCGTGGACATGCCGACAGCACGCTTCGCTCAAGTGCGAGACACGATTGTCGAGACGGCGCGCCAGTGGACAGCCACTGGGGCCAAGATTGCGCTGCACTTCATCGATGCGCCGTCCGATCCACGTGTCAAGTATGATATCTGGGTGGACCTAAACGTGATTCCGAAGAAGTACACGACAGAGCAGGTTCCGAC
The DNA here is from genome assembly GCA_966249405.1 of uncultured bacterium. Classification (GTDB taxonomy): domain Bacteria; phylum Myxococcota_A; class Polyangia; order Polyangiales; family Polyangiaceae; genus SZUA-265. Next base: position 25,455 of record CBINDO010000020.1, read on the forward strand.
ACCGGGCTACTACAACGTGCGCCTCACGAGTTCGACGTTGGGTCGTTATGCGCAAAGGCTACCCTTCGGAGAACCAACGATGTACTTGGGCCGCATCGAGGGCATTGAAACATCTCTGGGCGCTACTGAGTATTGGGATTCGCCGGCCTTTCGCCACGCGATCCTCCACGAGTTCGGGCACGCGCTGGGGTTACCGCATCTACATCAGTACACAGTACTGAGAGACCGCATCGCGCAAGACCGCGCTACGTCTTCACGTGCCGTATTCATCTCCGATAGCAACGAGCTGCGCAACCGTGTTGGCGGGGCTATGGGACTAAATCTGACGAACGAAACCATCAATGACGAGTTACTCGGTGAGCTCGAAGACGTTGCCCAATTCTCCGAGTGGCCCAAACTACCGGACGCTGACCCAGCGAGTACTAAACGCCTATCTGTTCGCGTCGCAGAAGAGTCGGTGATGTTTGGCTTGCCGGTTCTGAACATCCTGGAAGATGCCAAGGGCTCAGCCACTAAGGCGACCTACAAGACAGCGCTAGGACCTATTGACAAGGACTGGATCAAACAGCTCTATCCATGATCGTCACAGGTAGTGCAACTGACCAGCCAAGCGTAAGCACGAGTCGATCTCGCGAAGCTCGACGTCACTAAGTGACTCGGAACCGTGTAGCCTCAGCAGCCGCCGATGAAGCGGCCCGCTGAGGCGCGCCTGTCTGGTATGTAGCAGCTCCCCTAGCGTGGCACCAATGGCGGCTGACTCTCCGTCCGATAGTTGAACAGCCAAGAGGGGCAAATTGGCCAGCCACTGGAACGGATATTCCGACTGGCGAGTCTCCTCGGTACGCTCGCTGCGCCACCAGTTCTGTCGTGCTCGGGCAACGTGCAAGGTAACCTGCTCGGGCTCGTCTCTCATCAGGGCGACCCATGCAAGACACCCGTGCGCCGCGCCAACGTAACCTCGTAAGCCACACGCTTGAGCTTCGTCTCGTGCCCTAAGGGCCTCCCGTTCGCAATCCTCGACCCGACGCATTCGACGAAATGCGATTGCTCGGTATGTCGAAACGCGTGCCTGCATGACTGCCTCCTTGGCGCCCTCCGCAAGTACGTTGGCGCGGGACAGCAGTTCTGCTGCCTCCTCGAAGCCGCTCTGGTTCCCGAGCAGTAGAACGAATGCCAAGTCGAACAAGGCCATCGCAACGTCAACGGGTGCTCCCCCGCAGCGCTGGTACGCCCTGAGTGCTTGTCGTTGGTAGCGAAGCGCCTTCGCTGAAAATGAGTACCGCCGTCCAAGCAGAATCGCATTCGAGGCGGCCATGTAGAACTCCGCACGTTGGCGCCCCGAGCCCTTCCGACGTGCCAACGGCAACACATCACGAAGCAACTGGCTTGATTCGTTCGCTCGTCCCTGCACGTAGAGCAGCTTTGCTTGGCACAGCTTGAGTTCCAGCCACTCACGACGAACGACAACACGGCGCAGGTCGAGCCGTTCTAGTGCACCCCATGCGCTCCGCAGGTTACTTTCGGCACTTGCGTAGTCACTGATCACCCGACTCGACAGTGACGCAAGCCGATAGATTCGAACGCGCAACAACATCTGACTCGCATGGCGCTCGACACCCAGCTCTCTCGCCGCAACCACGACGTCGTGATGCCGCCCGGCCCTGGCGTACAGGCGCATCAACTCGAGGCGAATCCGGTCGGTGAGAGCGTCAGTCGACGACCAGACGTCGGTCGCGAGGTGCAGCGCCCGTTGCGTCAGCTCAATTGCGTCGTCAACAGCCGCGCGCGAGGCCAGCAGCTTGGCCGCGCGGCGAAGGTATGGAATGGCCTTGCCGGCGTTCCCTGCATTCGCCCAGTGGACTCCGACTTGGACCAGCGGAGGGCCAGATGCCGCAGCCTCCAGGCAGCGCGCTCGGATCTCGTGGAGCCTAACGGCGTCGGCAGGACTCAGCGATGCCTCTATCTGAGCGCGGACAGTTTCGTGCTTGAAAATGTAGGTCGATGGGCCTTGCCGCAGGACGATTCCCCGTTCGACCAATTGCTCGATCGCTTCCCACAGGGCGCGAGACGCCTGGTCGTCGATGGCCCCCAGGACGCCCTCAACATCTTTGGCGTCAAACCTCCGCCCGACAACTGCCGCCACTTGGGCGGCTCTCACGACGGTCGGCCCGAGCCCACTCAAACCTGAGATGCTAGGTCCGAATCTCTTGCCGCTCTCTCGGAGCACAGCAAGGTGACCGGACAAGGCGACATCCCCTGCATTGACAATAGATTGGAGGAGCTCTGATATGCCAAGCGGATTACCTCTGGTCGCTCCGAAGAGGTAATCAACCAGCGCAGAGCTCACCGCAGGCACGGCTAGAACTCCGCCAGCCATATCCGCCGTCTGCTGCCAGGTCAAGGATGCAAGTTGTATGCAAGGAACGGTGCTTTGTGGCACGAGAAACGCGTCGATTGCTGTAGCTACGACGAACGCAGTGAGCGAGGCTCCCGAGCCAGCCGCAAACCAGCGCAGAAAGTCTTGCGTGAGGAAGTCCGTACCATCGACATCGTCGAGCAACCAACACGTTCGTTGACCGCCCGCCACGACTTCCAGCGCATAGGCCAACGCCTCGAAGTACGCCACTCGCGTTGCTTGGTCGGTGTTTTCACCTCGCTCCCAAGTCGATGACGTTAGATATGCACACAGCTCGCTCAGTGGCGCGGCTTGCCCTCCCTCAGACTTCGCGTTCTGAGCTGCAATGGCGTCATGTACTACGTCGACGAAACATTGCAGAGGGCGCTCGGAACGCGCAGGCGAGTCGACAAAGGATGTCGCGACCCTCATTGCGCCGAGAGCACCGGGCAAGTCGTATAGGAATCTCGTCTTGCCACTCCCCGGTTCGCCACGCACGACGACCAATCTCGATGACGAGCCCAAAGCGTCGCGAACGCATTCGATCGCTTTGTCTCGCGCCACCAGGCGTGAACGGAACGTAGTTTTGATGACTGGCGACCTGTCGGCGGGCAGCCCCACGATCTCGTCGAGCTGACTGACGATCTCTGACGCTCGGGCTATACGCCGCGTTGGGTCCTTTTCCAAGGTGAGTAGTACGAGGCGATCCAACGCCGGCGGGACACCTCGAACTAGCCGGGAAGGCGGCACCGGTTCCACGCTCAGGTGTTGGTGGTAGAGCCCCTCGCTGTCGACAGCAGAGAATGGGGGAAGTCCGGTTAACAGCTGATACGAAATGCACCCCAGCGAATAAATGTCTGCGCGCGAATCCCAAACGCACCCGGACAACCTTTCAGGGGCGCAAAAGCCCGGCGTTGCAAGGTCACGCGACCTGCCTGGCAACGAGACGGTCCCCTGGGTTCGGATGACAGATCCCCAGTCCGCCAGTACCACCTGTTCCCCTTCTCGAAAAAGAATGTTCTCCGGCGACAGATCCCCGTGCGCGATTCCGAGGTCTTGAACGTAGGACAACACGGTTGCCAGTGAGCGACTGACCTTCAAGACCCGGGTGAGCTCGCCTGCTGCAACTCGGGAGGTTGTTGGCTGACGAGGCTCATGTCGATTGAACCAGAGTAGCCGTTGGAATGAACTCAGCGAGCCCCCGACGATGAGCTCCATGGCGAACCAAAGCCGACCTTCTAGTTCACCCCATTCGAACACTTCTACAATGCCAGGATGCTGACCGCGCCCCAACGTCCGCAACACAGCCAACTCGGACAGCAAGGTCTGCGAAGCGACCTGGTCGTGTGCCAGCTTCACGGCAGACAATCGTCCAGTTCGTTCGTCCATGGCCTGATGCACCACGCCGTGTGCACCGCCTCCCAGCACGGTCAGCAGCCGATACACGCCAAGGCGCGCGCCAAAGACCCCTCCCCATTGTCCTGACGTGACTTCGCACGACATGGCTGCTCCCGTACTTGTCAAGTTCTTCGGGCTGGTACTATAATGCCGCAGCACACTGGGGAACAATGGCGCAGATTGCTCACGTTGAAAACGGTCGCGTCGTCCTTCTGAGCGGCGACTCCCTGGTTGGACGTTCATCCCGATGTACGTTCCGAATTGATGACGAGCGGGTTTCGAACGAGCACGCGAGCATTCGATGGACCGGCGAATCTTGGTCAATTCGCGATCTGGGTAGCCTCAACAGGACAGTGGTCGATGGAACCGAGTTACTGCCGGGAGCAGCGGTCCCCCTTAGGTCCGGTTCCAAGATCGTATTCGGTTATCCGGGCCAAACTTGGGTGGTCGAGGAGGACGCTCCTCCGTCCGTCATGGCTACCGCGGAAGACGACGGAACGAAGGTCGTTGCAGTTGAAGGCTTGCTTGCGCTGCCAAGCGCGGAACAGCCGCTAGTGACGGTTTGCCGCAATCGACAGGGCGGGTGGTTCGCCGACGGCGAGCAAGGCGTCTTACCGATGACGGACGGCTCACTGATCATGGCGGGAGGGCGGACGTTTCGTTTGCACCTTCCTCAGGCGCCAGTGGGTACGGCGCCCGTCAAGGGATTCTCTGGTCGTCGGGTTGCAGACCTTCTCATCAAGTTTCGAGTATCCCCCGACCTAGAGCACATCGAGTTAGAACTCTTCAGCGGTGGAGAACGGCATGCCTTCCCTGCCCGCACACACAACGAGATGCTTCTCATCTTGGCTCGGACCCGCAGGCAAGATCAGCTCCAAGAGATCCCAGAAGCGAACTGCGGCTGGATGTATCAAGACGAGCTGTGTCGCGATATCGCTCTAGATATCGCACGGCTGAACGTGGATGTTTATCGTCTCCGACACCAGTTTGCCACCTTGGGCTTACTAGATCCGGCCAACATCATTGAAAGACGGCCTCGAGCGAAACAGGTGCGCATTGGGATAGCGCGCATTGAAGAAGTTCAGTGTGCCTGACGACCTGGTGACGCAGAATTGACCGTCACCGCACTTGAACGTCTCACCGGGCCACTCGGAACGCGGTAACGGGCTAGGCCGCTCGAGCAGCGCGTTATGATATCCCATCAGCCGCACCGCGGCGGCGAGTCGTTCCATCGGGGTGGCGTTCGCGTAGGGCGGCGGTTTCGCCAACCCGACCGGCACGACTTCGACGGTCATGCGGGACCGGCGTTCCTCCGCCCGAGACTTCCTGGCTGCCCGGTCTTCTTCGCTGCTCTCCTGTTGATTTACCACGCTTCGACGCCAAAAAGCGCCGGCTTTGGCCGTGCGCTCCGATTTCCGGAGAGCTTGGATGCGAAGACTGTGCCCCTCCTAGACCCCGCGCGATCCCTCGAGTAGCCACGGTGGGAGTGAGCCGCGAGGCGCCGCGCAGACGCTGGGCCCAACCCCATCCGAACGCCGGCTCGCTCCGCACGTTTGCCCCCCCCAGCGAATAGTCGAGAGTTTCAGTTCAGCCTGCTCGTCAGACCCCGCACTCTCGCCTACGCTCACCGGGTGACCGAAAAGGACGGACCATCGCCGAAAGGGCTAGAAGGAGCGCGCGACCCGAATTCGATCGGCACTTTGGACGTCCGCTGGCAGCAACGTCTGCAGAGTTACTCCCGGGCCGCCTCGTTGCTGGAAGATGCACTTGCGCGCGGGCCGGACGTCCTCAACACGCTGGAGAAAGAGGGGACGGTTCAGCGGTTCGAGTTCACCCTCGAGCTGGGGTGGAACCTGCTCAAGGACTACCTTCAAGCCAGCGGAGTCGAACTTCCTTCGGTCACACTAAAGAGTGTCGTCAAGGCAGCCTTCGCGGCGCGGCTGATTGCCGACGGCCAAACTTGGATCGACATGCTGCAGTGGCGCAACGCCTTGTCGCACCGCTACGATGAGGCCTTACTGGAGTTGGGTATCGGCAAAATCTGTCATGAGTTCCTTCCCGAATTCGTGGCACTTCGGAGAAAATTCGCGGAGCTTGCCAGTGCCCCCGCATGACGTGGACGCAACCCCGGGCACGATTGCCGACCCGCGATTGGCAGCGGCGGGCCTTAGCGCGAAAACGTTCGCGCTCATCCGCGCGGTCTTTCAACGTTATCCCGACGTAACCAGGGTCGTGCTGTTTGGATCCCGCGCCAAGGGGACGGCGCGACCGGAGTCCGATATCGATCTGGCGCTCGACGGAGACGTCTCGCCGGAGGATGTTTCCCGCATTGCCTTCGAGCTGGACGATCTGCCGTTGCCGTACCGCTTCGACATCAAATCCTTCAGCTCTATCCAACATGCTGAACTTCGAAGTCACATTCAGAGGGTTGGGATAGAGTGCTACCGGAGAAAGTGACCACAGGCTGCTACGTGCCCACGGTGGGAGTGAGCCGCGAGGCGCCGCGCAGGCGCTGGGCCCAACCCCCATCCGAATGATCGCCTCCGAGCCCGACGTAATCGCCGGCAGTGACTCAGCCGCTGGATTGACTCAGCCGCTGGATTGACTCAGCCGCTGGATTGACTCAGCCGCCAAGGGCAGCTGAGTCAATGACCACGTCTCACCACTCCGAGCGGAAGTTGCCGCTCAGGTGGAGCAAGGAGAGCATGTAGAGCACGCCGTCGTAGTAGCGGTATTGACCGGTGGGGAGCGGCAGATCCCACAACGTTTGGACGTAAGTCCGGCCTTGCTCGGGTTCGACGGCGTAGGCCACGAACGCGTTTTGGGACCAAAGGCCTTTGGCGAGTTCGTTGTACTCTTCTCTCATGCCGTCTTTGATGCGGACATCGCCGTTGAGCTCGAACTGCGCGGGGATGAGTTCCTTGTCGCGCTGCATGTCGAAGAAGTCGGCAAACCGGTTCGCGAAGTCCACCTTCCACTCGTCGCGGTTGTACAGGTTGTAGTCCATCATGATGTTGCCGACGACGCGCCACGCGTCCGTGTCGAAGTACGCACCATTTTGATGGGGGCTACCGTCGAAGTTGGACAGGTACGGCGCCAAACCGTTGGGTCGATCCGTCGCACGTTGCAGGTGGGTGCGTCCGGCGGTGACCGCCTGCTTCCAGAACTGCTGGTTCTTCGTATCGAAACACGCCCAAACCTCGTAAAACGCGGGCAAGACGTACGACGGGTCCGAGTAGTTGCAGCAGGTTGGGCCAAACTTCACGAGGTGGTTGCCTTGATCGAAGGCGCCCTTGGTGACCAACGCGTCGAGCAAGTTCCGCGCTTCGGTTCCGTAGTTGAAGATGCCCTGGCCGTCGCCCCAACGCCGACTCGCCAAGAGCAGAGCGTGCGCGAAGTACTCTTCACCATCCGGCGCCGAAGGTCCGCCAATCACGGTTCCCTGCGTCGACATCTGCCAGTTGAAGTAACCCGCGAGCTGCCCCGAGCTCACGTACATGCGGTTGCGCGCCCACTTCCAAATCTTGTCGAACTCGGCCTTCTTGTCGAGCTGGACGGCGATGGTCATACCGTAGGACATGCCCTCGCTACGAATGTCGTTGTTGTTGACGTCGAGAATGTAGGCCTCGTCACCGTTGACCTCGTAGTAGATTTTCTCGTCTTGACCCCCGTAGAAGAGGTGCTCGAAGGCAGTGTTTACCTTGGCCGTGACTTCTTCGTCGGTCTTGTTCAAGAACTCTTTGAGCAGGTTCCTGTAGCCTGCGCGGGGTGCGCACGGGTCGGCAGGCTGCTCGATGGGCCCAATCGGTTCAGACGTGTCGGTCGTCTCTTGCGCCCCGGTGTCGCCCGTACCTTCGGTCGTCACGGGGTCTTCGGAGGTGGTCCCCGTCCCATCGGAGGTCGGAGCAGGCTCGGAGGGAGTACCGCCACCGGTCTCGTCGGACGACGAAGACGTCCCGTTACTCGTCGTTGGGGCCGTGGTAGTCCCGGGCGTGACGGGCGTGGTGGGCGTCACTGGCGTGATGGGTGTGACGGGATTCGGCGTCACCGTGGTCGGCGTGCCCCCGGTCGGCGTCACCGGCGCGGGCGTACTGGGGCCAGTCGTGGTGTCCGAAGGGGACGTCGTGACGACGCCACCCGGCCCAGGCGCCTCGCTGGGGCTCGAGCAATAGGAGCAGAGCAGTGCAGCGGGGATGAGGGCACGGAGTGCCACGGGGGAGGTTCGGGAAGTGGTCAGGCCGATGCGGTGTTTCATCTGGAGTCTCTCAAGGTCATGGACGGCGCACAGCCTCTTGGACCGGGAGCTGGTATTCACCGTCTGGCGCCAAGCAGTGCGCCGTTGGTAACGTTTCCGTCACAGACTTTTTGGTGTGGCGAGAGCGTGGTCGCAAGCTCAAACCCGTGGGTTGAGAGGCGGCACCCCCAAGTTTGTTGGCACCAACCAGCCCGATGCGCCATCTCGGCGGATCGAGCCCTCACGCAGGCCGCTAGGATTGGCATCTGGGCGTCAATTGCTACGAACAACGGAACGCCGTGCGACGCCGCACTTCGCGTGCGAACGACGCGCGGCCCAGCATCTCGCCGGGCGCCTGCGAGCGAGCCCGCCGGAGCAGACGACGGGACGTGCGGGCCCCAGAGACCCCGCAAACCGACGGGACTGGCGGCTCCGAGAGCCCCAAAGCGACGGCATGGTCACGCCGCTTGCGCTGCAGCGAACAATTCGTCGACGGCGAGCGTGCACCCGATGACGTCAATCGTAACGTGCTCGCCGAGCGTGAACGTTCGAGCGTTGAACAGCGCCCCTTCGCGCAGCCAGAGCGTCACTTGGTCACCACGAGGTTCGACGAGGACGATCGCGTCCAGGGAAGGTACCTGTTGGTAGTGCTGCAACTTCTCCGTTCGGTCGTACGCTTCAGTGCTTGGGCTCAGCACTTCGACCACGACCTTGGGATTAACGACGTGGGTTGGGCTTTGGGGATCTCGCTCCGACGCACCACAAATCACGGTGACGTCGGGGTAGGTGGCAAGACCTGTTGCCACGACCCGAACGCGCAGATCCGAGCTGTACACGCGGCACGGCTTGCCCGAAAGCTGACGCCCCAACGCCGCCGTTACAGCGGCTGCAATGGCGGCGTGTTCTGGCGTCCCTCCCGCCATCGCGTAGATCTCGCCCGCGTAGTACTCGTGACGAACCTTCGAGATCTCTTCGACCTCGAGGTACTCCGCGAACGAATAGTGGTGGCGAGGCGCGGGCAAAGACACACCGCAAGCTTAGCTGCGAAGGGCTGCTAGCACAACGCCGGACCGGCGACGTGTGCCCCAAAGGTCGCGTGCGTTACGCCAAGCGAGCGGCGAGAGCCGCCACGGCGGGAACGACACACTCAGGGAAGTCTACCCGTGGCGGCCCGCTCGTGGTTTGATGGCGTGTGACTTGGAAACTCGAACCCGACGCCCTCGCCGCTTTGCGTGATCAGTTGCTCGAACGCGGCCAGGCGCTCGAAAAGCGCGGGGTGGGCGAGCCACTCGAGCTCGACTCACCCGACGGCAATACGCGGCAAGCCGAAGTTTTGCTGCGTCGGGTCGCTCCATTTCTCGAGCTCCTGCACTTGATGATGATCGCCGACGGCGAGTGTGGCTCCGATGAACGTCAGTTGTTGTGCGGTGTGGCCAGGACGTTGATTGGCGCCCCGCTGCCAGCGGCGTGTCTCGAGAGCTTGCTCACCGCGTTCGATGCACACGTAGCGGACGAAGGCGTCGAGGGTCGTCTGGAGAGTGTTGCCGTTACGCTAACGGCCGATCGCCTCGACGCTGAAGCAGCGTTTACCTTGACCGCAACCATGGCGCTTGCCGACGGCCAAGTCGGGTCTCATGAGTTCGCGGTCTTGCGCCACCTCTCGGAGGTGCTCGGCATCCCTGCGGCGCGCGCAGGCGAGCTCGTCGAGCACTGTCCCGTCAAGGCACGAACACCTCACGCGCCGTGACGTGAAAGGTCGGTTGGCCCGATGGGTCCAGGATCGGCACGAGATCGAGCGCCATGTGGTGCCGCACGATCTCGCCGTCCCGCTCGAGCACGCGCGGCACGTACGCCGGATTCACGAACAACACGCCCTCGTGGTGTAACGTCGTCACGCGCGCCAGACTGCTCGTTTGGTGCATGTGCCCCGCAATCACCGCCCGCACGCGTTTGCCCATTCTTTTGGCATGTCGCACGGCCCCCGCCAGGTCGTCGTCACCCCAATCACCGGCCTCGGGTCGAAAGTCGCAACCCCAGATTGAGGTCGGCTCCTCCCCTAGACCTGCGGCGCCGTTATGGGCGAGGAACAGCACGTCGGTACTCGACGCTCGTTCCACCAACTCGCACAACCTCTCGCACGAAGCAGCCATGTCGGTGATGCCGTAGCGTTCGCGGAGCGCGTCGGGAAACGACAACTCGTTGCCGCCCATGGCGAAGGGGCGTCCGACGACGACGCTGAAGGCGCACGATCCGAGCTTCACTTCGTGCACGGAATAGCCGCACAGCTCGACCTTGCCGTCGGGCTGGTTCGCGAGCGGGTGCGCGGGTGACAGCCGCATCAACTCAGTAAGTCCCGCTTGTAAACGAAACTCTGCGCCGATATCGAGGTGGTGCGGCGCGTCGTTGTTGCCAGCCACCACGAGCGCGTGTTTGTTCAACCGCGCGACGGAGCGCGCCACGTCGACGCCGTTTTTGCGGGTACCGCTGCCCAAGTCGCCCGTCAATAGCAACAGCTCGTAGTCCGAAGCGTTGAAATACGCGACGTCCGCTTCACTCCAAAACCCATGCAGATCCCCGATCAGAGCAATGGATATGGCACGCGACACGCAAGGAGCAGAACACGATCCCATCTAGCATGGCAACCGAAACGCGTCGAAGCCGCAGGGCTCCCAAAAAGAGAGAGCCGGCGTCTCGCCTCGCGCCCCGGATCCCGACGCGTTTTCTGGTTCGCAGTTACGCGGACTCGACGAACACTGGGGCAAGTTCGCCTCGGGCCCGCCGCGCGCATACTCCGGGAATACGCTACTTCGCGCTCGGGGCGCAGAGTCCGTTGCGGCGCTTGCGTTAGCCCGTAGAGTGCGGCTACGGTAGAAACAGTGGCGTCTTTCCCCGACTGTTCGGGGAAAATGGCGAGACACCAGGATTAGAAGTATGGGCAAATATCGTTATCTCGTTTTAGCGGCGTGCCAAATCGGGTGTGGGGGGAGCAGCAAGGACGAACACTCGAGCCCATCGGCTGCCGTTGTCGGAGAGGACGCCGATTCGACGTCGCGAAGCGAAGAAACTTCGACTGCCGAACCGCCCGCTGAGACATCGGCTGGTCCGGGTGGTGACGTCGATACCACGGCTACTCCAACGCCCGACGAGGCAGACGCAAGTGTAGATACCAACGTCGGGGTGACACCCGACGAAGCGGATGCGGGTGCACCCAACGAGCAGTTGACCGACCCTGCCGTCGATCCACTCGAGCCCATCGTCGACGACGGAGGCAAACTCGCTTGGGTGATGTCCGCGGCGGGAGAGGGTCACGATCGCGCTGAAGACGTGGCAGCGTTCGCGGATGGCTCTTTGGTGCTGACCGGGCTGTTCGGTAACACCAACCCGGACATCGTGTTCGGGGCGGGTGAAGCCAACCAAACGACGTTGACGGCCAATCACGACGTCGGGGACATGTTCATCACCCGGTTCAACGCGGATGGTTCTTTGGCGTTCGCCAAGAACCACAACTTGACCTACCCAGACACCCGTCGCGCGATCGCGCCGCTCACGGATGGCTCGTTCGTCGTTGCCGGAAACTATTGGGGAGGAACCGTCTTTGGCCGCGGTGAAGCCAATGAGGTAGCGACGCCGGACACGGAATACGGCGTGTTCGTTGCCAAACACGATGCCGACGGAAGCATCGAGTGGGTCGCGCGAGTCACCGGTGCGGGAATGCCGTCCGTTGCGGCAGTGTCGGATGGCTTCGTCGTGACGGGATCGTTCGTGGAGACGGCGGTATTCGGCGTGGGTACCAGCACCGAGACGACGCTCGAGCTGTTACCCCAAGAGCCACCGCCGGATTCCACCGATCCGGACGAGGCACTGGAGGACCCCAAAAACCACTTCATCGCCAAGTTCGCGAGTGACGGGCGAGTGGAATGGGTGAAGCGAACCGGCGGCAGTTACTGGAACGAATACCGCGACATCGCGGTGTTACCGGACGACTCGGTGGTGCTCGCGGGCACGATGGACGACGTAGCCGTTTTCGGCGCGGGTGAGACACATGAGACCGAGCTGCTCTCCGAAGGCGAAAACGACGTCTTCGTCGCGAAATACGACGCCGACGGTTCGCTCGCGTGGGCAACTCGTGCCGGCGGGCTCGGATACGACGGCGGCATCAGCGTATCCAGCCTCGCGGATCAATCCGTGGTCGTGGTGGGACATTACGCCGGGCCGGCGGTTTTCGGAGCCGGTGAAGCCAACGAGACGACGCTGGAAGACAGCGACGGCGTTGCCTTCATGGCCAAATACGCGCCCGACGGCACGCTGGCCTTTGCCCGCGCATTGAGCGGCGCCGAAGTGATGCGCGCGGCCAGTCTAGGAGACGGCACCACCTTGGTCACTGGTACCTTCTGGGCGACCGCCACCTTTGGCGCCGGCGAGCCCAACGAGACCACGCTGACCTCCGCGGAGCGAGACATCTTCGTCGCCAAATACGCCCCCGACGGCAGGCTAGCGTGGGTGAAACAAGTGGTCGGCGTAGACCTCTGGAACGAGGCACGCGGCATCAGCTTGACCGACGACGCCGTGTTCATCGCCGGCTACTTCTCCCAAGACGCGACGTTCGCTCCGGGTGAACCCGAGGAGACGACGATCACGGACACGGCCATGAACGACCTGTTCGTAGCCAAATACTGGCTTTGAACTCCCCCACGAGCGGACCGGCGGCGCCCCCGACGGAGGTGCCCGCAAAGGTTCGCTCGCTCCCGCCCCCGCAGCTCCGTCGTTCGACGCCTGCAGCCAAGGCCAACCAGTCCAACAAAACGACAGAACCCCCTCGACCGAGGTCGAGAGGGTTCTAGTTGAGTGGGGCTGCCGTCTCCGCTGAGACGACGCCCAACACTGGGCTTACCAGCGATCGCCGCCGCGGTCGCCACCGCGGCCACCACGACCGCCGCCGCCGCCACGGCCACCGCCGCCACCACCGAAGCCACCGCCGCCGCGGCCGCCGCCACCACCACCGAAGCCGCCGCCACCGCCGCTGCGGGGAGCGCGCTCCTGCGCCTCGTTCACTGCGAGGGTGCGGCCGTCGAGGACGGAGCCGTCCATGGCGCGCATCGCTGTCTGAGCAGCAGCCTCGTCAGCAAACGTGACGAATGCGAAGCCGCGAGAGCGGCCGGTGTCGCGGTCAGTCATCACCTTGGCGTCGTCAACCTGTCCAAAACGTTCAAATGCCGAGCGGAGACCTGCGTCGTCAGTGTCCCAGCTGAGGCTGCCTACAAAGAGTCGATTACCCATTTACTTCTTCACTTAGGTGGGTAGTACGGGACACCTGTTGTCCAGACCCCACCCCTTTCTGTCTAGTTTCTGCTTGCTTCTTCCGAGCGTGTTGTACGGTCGGACGCCTGGCGGTTCGAAGAACGTACACCGCTTCGCGCCCACAAGCTAGAAATGCTGCGCGGCCGGCAAGACTCTCGGCAGTGGAGACGGAAATTGCGAGGGTCCCGTCAGCAAAGTCGCTCGCGGACGCAAAAACGGGAACTCGACGCCTCTGGGCGAAGCTCAATGACGGTGGCGACGTCGCTCGGCGCAGATCGAGGCTAGTCTGACCCGGACGCGGTGACGAGAATCGCGCCCCGGACGGTTCGAACGAGGCGTGAACCCGCCCGCTTTGGGAGCAGGTCTCGAAACCTGAGACCCGCGACCCTTGTAACACGTAGCGATTGAACGAAACACCTCGCGAGCCGAGGGAGGCGACCGCCTCCCCCCTCGATTGCCACTGGAGTGGTGTTCGCCTTCACGCGATCCGCCAATGTCTGGCGCCTACCACCAGCGAGAAACGGCGTTCCACAGCTGCGAAGGCAACTGTTTACAGGAGGCAGGGATCATCAGGGCCCCATCGGTCGTCAAGCAGATGTCGTCGTCTTGACTCGAGCGCAGTTCAAACCCGCCGCCGGGAACCGTTACTTTCCTCCACGCCTTGGTGACGTTGCCGCAACCGGAGTGGACTATCTCGGAACCGTTCCGATAGAGGATGCAATCGTCGGTGGACGCGTGGGTGACCTTGATTGAGAAGAAGCCACCGCCGTCGTCAACCAGGTTGAAGCTCTGGTGCGGCTCGTTGAAGACGCACTGTTGGACGTCGACACTCCTCAGCTCTTGAGGATCGGTTCGGTCGCCCACGGTTGCACAACTCTGGGTGTCACTCATTGGCCGCAACTCGACAATCCCTGGTCCGCAAGTGGACATCTCCTCAATCCAGCGCGACATGAGCTCGACACCAGCGGTGTCGACCCGCTTGGTCGCGAGCAGCGGCATCTGAAAGCCACCTCGAATGCTAGCCAGCGCGATCATCGTGCTGGTGTCGGGGGATCCCGGCTCGAGAACGGGCGACTCCACAGGACGATTGGCAGTCGTTTGGCAGACGTCCATGTCTACGAAAGATCGCTCGAAGCCGGGCTTCCAAACTCTCGAAGTTCTGCTTTCGTTGTGGCAATACGAACAGTTTACGTCCATGTAGGCTCGGGCCTGCTCGTAGGAGTAGATTTGTCCCACCGTATCGGGTCGGGGCTGAAAGCCCGCGGCTGGGTGTTCGACATCGACCCCCGTCAACATTTGAAGACTACTCAACGTCCGGATTTGATTGGCGACCAAACCAGTTGCGGCGTAGTTGACATCGAGGTTGAACTGCGACTCCCTCAAGCCGAGAAAGAAGTTGCCCGAAGCATTGTGGTGGCATTGCAGGCATTGGCTTTGAGACGGGTAGTCCCACGTGTAGTCCGGCGTCAACACCTTCGTCCGATCGGTCGTCTTGTTGTCGATTCGGGTTGCCCGGGTCGGGTTCGAATCCCATCTGTAGGCGTACGCCAACGGCCCGCCCGCGGTTTGAGCGACGAACCGGGTTTCGAAGAGCTTGCCGTCGAATCGAAAGTTCTTGATCATCACGCCCCCGGCCGGCAGCGACCACTTGCCGTTGGTCGACGTGATGCTCGTACCGTTTGGCAGAGCCAACCCGCGCTCTTTGACTACGCCGTCAGACCAGAACGGATGCGCTACCTCGTAAGGAACGACGCCATTGGCAAAGGCTTCGGTGAGCTTACCGTCGTTCAGCTGGAAACACTTGGTTGCTTCCAGTGTCTCCGGTATCGCGGCAGCGTTGAGGGGAGCGACACATCCAGTATCCGTTGGGTTGTTGGGTCGACTCGCTAGCCCAATCACCGGCGCGACGTCGTTTCGATGAGTCTGTTGAAGGCGTACGGCGGACGACGTTCCAGACTTGTTGCGCGTCAACACGAAGTCTTGGCCGTGGTTGCCCATGAGCCGAAGATCCGAGTGCACCCGTGGAAGCGTGCTCCCGAGCTGGTTATCATTGAAGACGCCGTGACCTTGAAACTCGATATCCCATGAGGCCTTTGGAAATACTCGGAAGGCAAACAACATGGGGTCGGGTGCAGGGGCGCCTGTGCTCCCGGTAACCTCAAACACGTTGCCGCGGGCCCCGTTCCTGACCTGTCCGACGACCGGTACCACTACGTTGACGTCGCACGCGCCGCAGCCAGAGATGTCGAGCGTCGCTGAGCCGGTGAGTGAACGCCCGTAGGGCATCACGATGACCGTATACTTCGAAGTGCCATCTGCCTCGAAGCGAACCTGCGACCCAAGGCCCATGCCGTCGTAGTCGTCGTTGAACGCAACCACGTCGAAGGGCGCTTGGGTGCCGGGCGCGGGCCAATCATTGGCCAGGGGGATCTTCCAGTGAATGACGGCCAGCATCGTGTCACCGGATGAAGGCGCGGCTGTGATGGTCACTGTGCCGCTGGCAGGCTGGATGTGACGGACGTAAGTCTCCGCCGCGTATACGGAGCTGCTCTGCCATGTCACCTCGTTGATGCCGACGCCCTGCAACTCGAGCTCGCGCTCCACATTTGGCGTCACGCCTTCGTGGGACTCGCCGGCCAAGCGCGACAGGCCTCGCTCGAACTCTGCTTCCGTCGTCGAGGAGCGCTTGAGTTGCTTCACCGCTTCTACGTATTGGGGCGTTCCCGGCTCCGGCAGCGCAGCGTCCTCGGAGGCGTGATTCTCACCTGCCTCGTGCTGCGCGCCGCAAGCCAAACTCAAAGAAGCGGCAAGGGCCGCGAGCGGCCAACTTCTCACGACGGAGGCCGTTCGTCGAACGGCAAACCGGCTTTGCAGGGCTGTCGGAGACCCAGGTGTGGGGGGCGGTGTCGGAATATTCATCTCGAGTCCTCGTCGGGTTAAGGCGCGAAGTAAACGAAGAGATCACTCCGCCCTTCACCTAGAACGATTCACCCCAAGCCCCCGTCGCAGCGATGCTACGGAAATCGGCCGACGGCACGCATATCGGAGCTCCTCCTCGGACTGCTCGGCGCTGCTCGGACTCGGGCTCCGCGCGAGACTCAGCTCCAAATGGCGCCAAGACGAGCCCACGTCCAATAGGCGGCAACACTTCCGAGAACATAGAGGAGCGGAGTCCGCGCGCGGATCAGATGCTCGCGCACGCCGGGCGCGAGGGTCAAGCCCCGCACCACTCCGAAGGCAGCGAGGACCAGGGCCAGCTGTCCTATCTCCACCCCAACGTTGAAACACAGCAGGGCCAAGGGGAGGTGCGTCTGCGGCAACCCAACGTCCCTGAGCGCCCCTGCGAACCCGAGTCCGTGGATCAAGCCGAATAGGAACGAAACGAGAGCTGGCAGACGTTTGGCGAGCGTTTGCCGTTCACGGAGTGCCTCACCCGCTACCAACACGATAGACAGCGCGATGCTGGCCTCTACGGGAGCGGAGCGGAGCGTGATCCATCCAAAAACGCTGCTCGCCAAGGTGAGACTGTGCGCCAACGTGAAGGCCGTGATGGTTCCGACGAGGCGACGGTTGAATCCCACGAGAAAGAGCAGCGACACGACGAACAACAAGTGATCGATGCCGCCAGCGATGTGCTCCATTCCGAGCCACGTGTAGGTTGTGGCGATCTCACCGCGGCCACGGCGATCTTCGGAAGAACCAAATAGCTCCACCGAAGGTTGCCGCCCAGTGAGCGTGTGCACGGTGGTTTGCCCGTCCAGCCAGGCGATGCGAACGAGAGCCGCGGAATACGTCTCTCCGACACCCTCGATCGAAAGTTTTCCTTTCAACCCTTCGCTGCCGCAATGCAGCGCGTTGGATTCGGCGAGACACGGCGATGGCCAACGCGGCGTGAGGTCTTCCTGCATCGGCCGCTTGTCACTGGACGCCGACCAGCGCCAGAAGAACTCCCCGGCCGAGGTCTCCTGCAAGTCCATCTCGGCAATGCTCATTTCGTGGGCCGCCACCGGCAATGGCGTGAATGCCAGCAGTGCGCCCAACACCAGCGTGGGCAACATTCTTCGAGGCGCCCCCTCAGTCGTCATGTTCGGGCACCTCTTCGAACTCGATTTGGTACTTCTCCGCCAACTTGCGCACCGAAGCCGTGCGTTGTTCGGCGGCCATGGTGTCTTTCCAATCCTGCAGGATCGGGCCACGTAGGCCCTCGAACACGGCGAGACGCGGCGGGATGATCGCTTTGACGCGAATGGCGCGCCAACCGTCGCGGGTCTCGAGCGCCAACCACGTGCCCAGCGGCGCCTGTTCGAGCGCTGACGCAAACTCCGCGCCGTAACTCTCGAGGAGGCTCGGACGTGGACGGGCCTTGAACACGCGTAGGCCCGCTTTAGCGTCACCTGGTGTGCCGGCATTGAGCGCAGCGACGAACTCACGCACTTCACTCTCCGAGGCCTTGCCGGACAACGCCGCCTCTTCGAAGTCGAAGCGTGCGGGCTCGTCGTATTTGTGCCGGTTTGCTTCGAACCAGTCGCGGAGCGTCTGCTCAGTGGGTTGCGGCAACTTCACGGCACTGTCGACGACGCTGAGCGCCTTGAAGATCACCCGCTCGCGGATCGCAGGGTCGCCGCGGTCCACACCGAGCGCGAGCCCCTCGCGATACAAGACTTCGTTGTCGATCCAGATGCGATGGAGCGCCTCGAGTTCTTGCTGGTTGGGCTTGCGCCCACGCACCGTTTCGAACGCGTGATAGGCCTCGCTGTTCACCTCTGCGCCAACCACGATCTTGTTCGGCGATTCCTCCTGGCTGGAGATGACGTAGTCCACGCCGAAGAGTACGGCGCCCACGGCAATGAAATGCAACAGGGGTTCACGCAGCCATTGAGGCCCACGAGGCCCTCGGCGGTGAATGTCCACTCGGCTGGGTCCGGCCGTCGCTGGGGAAGCGGGGGGTGGGTTCGGGGAATAGACGTCGGTGTACCGTGAAGAAGTCATGGCGCTCGGTCAAAAAAACGAGACAGGCGCCGCGTGTTACCCACGCGACGCCTCGTTTTCGTGGCAGTGCGGTGACGATTGTGAGACGCCGCCGATCCGGGTTTCTCAGTTCACGCCAGCAACGGGCGTGGAACCCTCGACCTCGACGTAGACCGGATTGCTGTAGAACCACAGGTCCGACCACGCTGCGATGTCGTACGTCACCGCTTTTTGGCCCGCGATGGGATTCTCTGCGCCGCTCGCCACCTCGAGGTGATCGGGGCAGCCGTCGAACTGGCTCGCTGCTGGCGGCGTGGTACACGGGATGCGGAGGCGAGAGGGATCGGTCGCGTTGGTGAAGACGTCTGCCAACGGGTTACCGTTCGCGTCGGTTTCGTACGGCACGGCTGCGGGCAAGTTCGTGCCGCGGAGGCGCACGTATTGCGACGCTTCCACACCCGAGATCCCGAGCGACATGGTGAGGAACGTCGATCCGTCGACGTGAGACAGCGCGCTCTCCCAAGCGGCACTACCTTCGCCGTTGAAGCTGCGGAGGAGTTCTGCGCTCGTGTTCTTCGCCGCGTCGGGCACCACCGAAAGGTCAGCGGTGGTTCCGTCCGCACGGAGCCAATCCGTGTTGCGGGGCCATTCGCCGGCGTAGTCCGGCGCGCCGGGCGTCTTGTAACCGGTGACCAACCCGCGGATCACGTCGACGTGGTCCAGCACCGGGGCGTCCAGTGGCTGATCCATGCCGACTTGTACGAGCGACGGATTTGGGAAGGTGTAGGGCGAGAAGTTCTTGCCAGCGGGGTCGCGAACCGCAATCCCAACCACGATATCCGCGCCCGCCGGAACCACGAGTTTTTCGCCCATGGTTGCGCAGCCTTCGGCTTCGGGAGAACGCCCCTCGACGGCTGCGTTGAGAGCGATCTGCGCCGCGCGGGCTTCGGAAACTCCGGTACAGACGACGAAGGCCAGGCGATCGATGATGTCGCCTTCGGTGACGAACACGTTACCGCTACGCAAACCATCGACGACTCCTTGCGGACGGATCTTCTCCGCGCCGCTTCTCACGAGCGTGTAGTTGCGCTGATACTCGCCGGGGTAGAAGTCCTGGGTGCTGCGCCGATCGTCGGGACCAAATGCTCCGCGATTGTGCCAGTCCGAGCTGGCGATGAACCAGAAGTTGCGACCTTCGCCGAGCAGCGCATCCCAGACGCCACCGATGAGGGCGCCGTAGATGCCGGTCCCGCCGTAGGTGGTACCACCCACCGAGTCGACCCGCACGCCGCCGAAGTTGTTGCGTGCAACGCCGTATTCACCTCGGTTGTCCGACGCCGAGTGGCCCGGCTGCGTCTCGAAACCAAAAGCGACACGGGGTGCTGCGTTGTTGAAGTTGCGCAGGTGTTCGACGTTGAAGCCATTGTTGCCGTCAGGGTTGAAAGGACCGGGACGTTCCAAGTGGGTGGGCAGGAAGTAACTGGTTTCGGGATGATAGGCTGCCATCCACTTCACGGCTTCGAGCGACTTCTCGTGGCCGCGAATCCCTACCCCTGCCCCGCTCGCCGGGACGAGTTTGGCCCCCGTCGCGTTCCAATTCGGATCGGCTTCGTTGGCGCTTCCCGGCACCGAACAGTCCCAGTTGTTGCCTGCGCCGCGGCTGAGATCCGTGTCGTTGCGATCGAAACAGTACTCCCACTGCGACAATGCATCGGCGTTACCCAGCGCCGTGTAGCCCGGCGTGGTGGGCAATGCAGCGCCCGCGAGCTCCTCCGGAATTTGCCCGGTGAAGATGCTCATGCTGGTGTGTTCGTGTCCTGGATTTACAGTCTCTACACCGAGGAAGAGCGGCAAGTCTTTGTACGCGTTGAAGTACTCGATGAGCGGGTATTGGAACTCCTGAAGAGCTTGCCAACGCCACATGTTGCGGTTCGCACCGGAGCCGGACACGTCACCTTTGGGCTCGATCCCCGAGGTGACCCAGGTGGTCCCAGGGCTTTGTCCTTCGACGTAGGGGTACGCCGGCGTTCCGAGGGAAGCGTCTTCGGTGAGGGTGCAGTTTCGGTTTCCGCGTCCGCCGTGGCCCGCTTGAACGAACCAGTCGAGGCCCCAGGGCGTCTCCTGCTTGTCCGCGGACTTCCGAATCAGCTTCTGCATCGACGTCGCACCGTCGGAGCAGGTGGTGTGGTTGTGAATGTCGCCAGCGACGTAGGTACCGGGCGTGGTGTCAGCGACGCGCGCCGAGCAGATCACTTCGACGGCTTGTGAAGCTGCGCAGCCCTCCGACGGGTCGCCGTCCGTCACCGTGAGCTCGACGGTGACTGGTCCGGGGGTCTTGCAGGTGAGCTTGGGGTTCTTTGCCGTGCTGCTGCTGAGTTCACCGGAGCTTGCCGTCCAGGAATAGCTGAGCGCCTCGGGGGCCACATCGATGTCGTACGCTACCGCAGAGAGAGCGATGCTGCTCCCCACGTAGACCTCGGCCGGGCTGGCCCCGACGCCGTCGATAGACGGACATAGATTAACAACACCTTCAATCATGACGCTGCCCGTGCGCGCCTTGCCCTGACAGGCGAGGGACACGGTGACGGAAGCCGTCTGACCGGCTTTGACGTCGAAAGAAGCCGAGCCGCTGCAGCGATTCGAGGCGCTCGACGTCGAGAGCTTGACCTCGTACCCGGAGCCGGCGGGGATGCCGGGGATCCGTGCTGAGATCTCGCTGGAGTTCGAGACATCGATCTTACCCGTCTTCGAGTAACCTTTCGGGCCGGTGATGGTGTACGACACTTTGTCGGCCGTCTCACCGTCGGGGAGGCTCAGGGCCAGCTCGATCGAGCCAGTCTCTTTTGCCTCGGCGGAGGGTTCCGTCAAGTCCGTTGACTCGCTGCAACCAGCGGCTACGAGGCACGCGGCGCTGCAGAGACCCAGTGCAAGGATCGATAAGGTCTTGGTTCTCATCTACATTTACTCCAGCGGGGGCGACGCTCGCTCAGAGCGCGGCGAAGGGCAGGCTACAGACGCTGGATGACAATCCTGTGAAGAGTTCGCACCGATTGTGCAGCTCCGAGGAGTGCACACCTACGCGAACTCGACGCACACCTTTCGTTCGAACGAGTCAAAGGGCGATCGTCTCACGGCTGGTCAGGGGCGGTCGAGCCGCATCAATGATTCCGTGGCTTCGTTGCGCTCCGGCTGGAGCTCTTGGAGCAAGGCGAGCAAACGGCGTGCGCCGTCAACGTCCGACCGAGCCAGCGCGTTCGCCATGCCTAACAATGGGTCGTAAGCGGGGCGGAAATCCGGACTGAGGGCGAGCACCTCGAGGAGTGGCTGTTTCACCTGCGCCAGCATGTCTTGCACCCTCGCGGCCGGCCTCACGTCTTGCCCCGCCTCGAGGTAGCGTTTCCGCGCGCCCCAATACGCCTCGATGCGTTTCACCCATCGAGGATCGGTATCGGGCCCGACGAGTTCGCTGCTCTCGATCGTCACTTGCTTCAGCAGGGACATCAGGCGTTCGCTCGGACGCGAAGTCGCCGCGTAGGTAAGGAGCGGCGCGCGGTACGCGACGAGCGGTCGATCATCCGTGTTCGCAGCCGCCCCAGCGGCGAACCGCGTGAGCGCGCGAGGTCCAGCGAAGAAGCTACCGAGCACGGCGAATTCGTCTTCGAGGCCCAAGCCTCGCACGGCGTGCGACGACCGCGCTGAGGTAACCCGGGCCACGACCTCGTTCGGGTGGAAGTGGGTCCTACCCAACCGCGCCGTGAGCCCAACCACGGGTGTCTCCAGGCTGTTACTGGCAAGTAGCGCCGTGGCCGTTGGAAAAACCTCGATGAAAGAGGTCACGATGTGTCGCAACGTCTCGAGGTCCAGCTGGTGCAGGGGTAACCACTGACAAAACACCGCTCCGTCCGCCATCCGCGCCCGCACAGCGCGGAAATGTTCGACGGTATACAGCGAACCCGAGCCACTGCGGGCCGGGTGAAAATTGTCTGCTACGATGACGTCGTACGGCGCGGCCTTGCGGTTAGGGGAGTCGCGGCTTTCGGCATCGCGGTTGCTGGAGCCGAGAAGCGCCGAGCTCCGCACGAAACGCCGCGCGTCTGCTTCGAACACCCGGACGCGCCCGCCCGCTTGACGAACGAGGGACGAGAACTGGGCGGACGCCTCGATCACCTCAGGCAACAACTCCACCGCATCCACGTGCAGATCGGGATCTTCGGTCGCTGCTGAGGCCGTGACTCCGGTTCCAATCCCGAGAAACAGCGCCTTTTTCGGCCCGGGATGAAGTGCCAGAGGGAGCCAGGCTTGTCGTGCATCGACGTAACGCGTGACGCTACTCCCTTCTTGTTGTCGATTGTTGATGCGCAGATGCAGCGCGCCGCTCGGTTCCTCAATCACGCTAACGGCGGCCATCACCCCCTCGCGATAAGACGCGATGCGACCCCCTTCAGGCACGTCCACGTAGCGGAGCGGCGGAGTCAGCACCAGCAGCGCTCCGGCGAGCGCCGCTGGTGCCCACGTTTTGGCGGTTCGCCAGGCGCGGGGAGGCGTCGCCGCCAAGTAACCAAAGCACAATCCGAGCAGACACCACTTGGCACCGAACCACGGCACCCCCAAAACCCCCAATAACGGCGGCGCGAGGGCAGCCGCCAACACGTTCACCCCCGCCGCCTTGCCGAAACTCTCCCCCACCCCGAGCGCCACCTTGCACAAGTGACTGAACAGCGCGCCCATCAGCAACGTGGGTAACCCGAACACGATCAGCGCAAGGACGACCTCCGCGCCAATGGCTGCACTAACCGACGAGCCCAACCAGTCTGCGGCCGCCGCTTTGGCTTGCTCTGCTCCCCAAAGCGAGGCCGTGCCGAGCGAACAGGCCGCGGACAAGAGCCCCATCAACGTCTCACCGGTTGCAGCAGGCTCTCGCCGTTCGAGCCATCGATGGTAAGCTGCGGCGCCCAGTGCGGTTCCCACCAGATAAACGGCGAGAAGGAGCGCAAAGGTGTACACGGTGTTCTCCGTCACCTGGGAAAGCACGCGCACCACCAACATCTCGTAACCGATGCCCAAAAATCCGGTGAGCCCGAGGCGCCACAACACGCCGCGCGACCCGTGTTCTTCCGTGACGGGCATACCCAAAGGCGCCCTGTCCAACTTCGGAAACACGACCAAGGACAGCGTCGCACATGCCACGTTGAGCCCGGCGCAGAACCAAGTGGTGCGGGTGAGCCCCCACTCGGGAATGAACACGAACGTGCACCCCAGCACTCCCAGCACCGCACCCAGGGTGTTGGCCGCATACAGGGTGGACACCGAACGGTTCGCTACCGCGTTCGATTCCGACGCGGCCGTTTCTGGCGCCGTCGTTGCTGCCACACCACGAACCAGCCCAGCCGTGAGACGTTCCATGGCCGGCAAGGTCGCCCCCATCGCTGCCGTGGCTGGCAGAAGCAGCACGAAGGTGCCGAAAAACGCGACGAACGCTTGCCAAACGGGCGAAGGCTCGAGCCCCAGCGCAGCGAGGGACAGGTCACTGAAGATCGGCCACAGCCAAAGGAGCAGCGGGCTCCACCCGGCAATCACCAACTCGCAACCGACGTACCAACGGCGCGGGGCGGCGCTCTGCTCAATCCGTTTACCCAGAAGCAACCCGCCGAACGCCAGCCCGCCAAAAAATGCCGCGACGACGGCAAGCACCGCAGGCGCTTCGTGCCCGAGCCACAAGGCGGTTTGTTGTGTCCAAATAATCTGGTAAGAAAGCGCTGCGAGACCAGAGGCGGCCATCAGAGCGAGGGCAGCGCGCTGCGTGTGGTTCACCGAACTTTTCACCCGCCGAACCTGATTTCGTAGTCCCA
The DNA here is from genome assembly GCA_966249405.1 of uncultured bacterium. GTDB lineage: Bacteria > Myxococcota_A > Polyangia > Polyangiales > Polyangiaceae > SZUA-265. The sequence goes on from CBINDO010000020.1 coordinate 49,597, forward strand.
AGACTTCAGCACACTGGGCACGGCGTTCAGCGCCAAGGTTATCCGACGTTCGCCCTGGTTGGGTGGCACCGCATGCATCAGGTAACTTGGAAACAACACCAAGTCCCCGGGATTGGGTGCCGGACTCACCCATTTGTCTGCGCAAAATTCGTTTGGGGTCACGCCCTTGTGGTCGTTCTTGAACATGAAGTCCGTCCCCCCCGGCGCCCTCATGAACACGGTGTGTGACCCCGGATGCGTCGGCGTCAAGTAAACGACGCCAGAGATGAAACTGTTGGCGTGGTTGTGCATGGCCTGCCGGCCGCCGTTGTCCAGCACGTTGGCCCACATCTCCTTGATGTTCCAGGTCAACCGCTCACCAAACAGACACACTCCGAACTCCACGAGCTTGGGCGTCACGCGATTGGCCACGTCCACGAGCAATGGGCTGTCACCGGGGCGCAGCATCTCCGTGTGAACGAGGTTTCGCGACGAGGTGTTGTCTTGGGTGGCCCGGCTGACCAAGTGTGCCACCAAGCCCGCGACCAAAGACTCCTCGATCGCCCCTTGGGCCCGGTAAAACGGTGTCGGGAAGAGTCGGAAGATCTCGTCCATGGCGCCCCACTATCTCGAACGTCGTCTCACGTCCATGGCTGCCACGGAAACGTCACATCCGAACCCCACCCACGAGCGTCACAGCGCACAGGCGAGCGCGCCGCGACGCAACGCGTGGCCGTCGAGGTCGTTGTCGTCGGACCAGAAGAACGAACGAGCCCCGCCGTTACACTCAGCTGCGGGCGCGAACGCGATGCCTTCGTTGTTCGTGTTGGGTAGACCACTCGGCGGAGCGATTCGCTTCGTTGGTGCGAATGCGCCCGCGGTGGGGCTGCCAGCTGTCGTATCCAGCACAAACCACGTGAGCTCGTTGTTGCACGAGTTGTCGCACCCCGCCCACAAGACGGCGGCGTCGCGGTCGAACTCCAAGGACATCACCGTCGGGTTCCCGCTGTTGAAGGTGGCGACCACGACGGTCGTATTGTCGGCGTGATTCAGCGCGAGCACGTGCAAGTCACCGGTGCCCTCTACCCCCACCACGAACAGACCCGTGCCGTGATCCGGGTAAGTCGTGGGCTCGTACGGCACACCGAGGATTTCATCGCGGAAACCTGCGGCAAGCAGAGTGGAATCCGGGATCCAGGTTATCGCTTCGAGCCCGGCGTTGGCGCCAACGGCGGGGAGCTGACCCGTCAGGTTCCACTCATGGGTGGCAACCAAGGTGGAACCTTCTGATGTTTCATCGTAGCGCAGCACACTCAAGCGGCTCGTTCCGCTCACTTCGTTGTTGCGCTCGGTCGTGACGTAGATCCCAGCGCCGTCCCATTCGGCTTTGGTTACCCCTTCGGAGTCCGGCTGCCCTAGACCATCGGGGTAGGTGAGTAACTTGCCTTCGGACCACTCGCCGGGAGCTGGCAGCCACCGGTCGCCGACCGCAACCATTCGATACAGCTTGGATGGCCCATTCAGAGTCGCCCAGAGAACCGCCTCGGCGCTGGTGAGGCCGGGTTGGTAATGAAGCCCGCTGAGGTTGCTCGAGAAAGTGCTCGGCTCATCCACGACGCCGATTTCCGGTAACCCGGGCCATGGGGCCAGCGCGTCGGGGTTGGCGACGCAGGCGTTGGCCACGCCTTTGGTGCTCGCCGTCGTCGGCGCGAAGTCGCCACTTCCGTCGGGGCAACGACCATAGGTGATCGGCGCGTGCTCGACGTAGGTGTGTGAATCCACCAGGGCCCCTTGGGCATCGTACAGACGCACGGAATCACCGCCGCCCAGTCCGAAGCCGAAGGCGCTCTCCTCCAGCACCAGGAAACTGCCTGCGCCAATGCTGGTCCCAGGCGGGACGACGTACGCGTGGGAGTCATCGTTGTCTTTGAACACCCACCCGCTCAGGTCCGCGGCGCTGCTGCCCGCGTTGAACAGCTCGACCCAATCTCCCGGAGTGCCTCCGCTCGACTCGATCTCGTTGAGGCGAACGCCGAGCGCGCAGTCGTTGGGCGCTCCTTTGGTGGAGCTGGTGGTCGTCGTGAAAGCACCCGAGACGTCGGGACAGCGCCCGTAAGTCGTGGCGGATGCATGAGCGGACCAACTGTATTCGGCTACGAGGACGCCGTTTGGAGTGAACAGCCGCACGGAATCCGCTCCGCCCAAGCCAAACCCAAAGGTGGCCTCGTCGAGGACGAGGTAACCACCAACCGGAATGACCGTTCCCGCAGGTAGCGGAAAAGCGTGACTATCGTCGTTGTCTTTGAAGATATACCCGGATAGATCGGCGGCGGTGTATCCAGCATTGTACAGCTCCACCCAATCTCCGGGCGCACCACCACTCGACTCGACTTCGTTGAACACCACGATGGGCGAACAATCGTTGGCGGCTCCTTTGGTGGACGCCGTCGTGGTGCTCCAGGCGCCGGTGATGTCGGGGCACCGGCCGTACGTCGTCACCGCGTGCCCCTGCCAGGTGTAGCTGAGCACCAAAACCCCACTGGGGTCGAAGAGCCGCGCCGAATCACCGCTTCCCAAGCCGAAACCGAAGTTCTCGAGGATCAGGTACTGGCCGGGGAGGATGATCGTCCCGCTCGGGATGGTGTAAACGTGGGTATCGTCGTTGTCTTTGAAGGTCCACCCCGAGAGATCTTGTGCGCCGTTTCCGGAGTTGAACAACTCGACCCAGTCGTCGGGCGTTCCTCCGTTGGACTCTACCTCGTTCCAGGACAAGATTGCCGTTCCTTCGGAGCCCGTATCCGCGCTGGACGTCTCGTCACTGCTCGTCGCGCCGGTGTCCCCGGTGCTCGTTGGGTCGCCGCTCGTCTCGCTGGTAGTTCCGTCACTGCTGTTTGCCGTGCTGGTGTCGTCGCTGGTGGGGACGGAGCTTGCTTCGCTGGACGTCGCGTCACCGCTCTCGGTATCGCCGCCCGAGGACGACGGTCCCGCGTCGGGTTCCGCCAAAGGTTCACTACACGTGATGCTCACTTCACTGGATTCGGCGCAGTCACCATCGGTGACCGTCGCGGTGGCCACCGTGTGGTCGTCCAGCACGTCGAAGT
>CBINDO010000021.1:0-51427 GCA_966249405.1 uncultured bacterium
CGCGTTGGGTGTTCGTGCACAACTTCCGATCTTCACCGATGCGGTATCGGAGCTCCGTGAACTCGGACGCGCCGAAGGCGCGATCGTCATGCCTGCAGGCGCTGGCGGCGGCGATCTCGCGTTATTCTGCGGGCCACACCCACCGAGCACGGCTCTGCTCGCGGCGGCCAACGAGCGAGGCGTAAACCCGCTACATCTAAATCTTGGCGCACCGGGAGTGCGACGCCTGGCGTAACGTTGACACCCATAACCCGATTCCACTACGTTTTTTACCCATGGCGCAGACTTCGCGAATCCCCGGCTTCTACGAGCTTCCCCTGAGCGAGCGTCGACAACGCATTCTGGCGAATGTCGCGCCGAACTCGGAGCTCGAGTCGACGCTCGAAACCTTGCTCGACAACGGCGGCCTGACGCCCGAAGCGGCCGACAAGATCGTAGAGAACGTACTCGGCGTTTACTCGTTGCCCTTTGGCGTCGGGCTCAACTTTTGCGTCAATGGGCGTGACGTACTCGTGCCCATGGTAGTGGAAGAGCCGAGCGTCATTGCGGCAGCTTCCAACGCGGCGCGCATGGTGCGAGGAGCCGGCGGCTTCGTCGCCACCACGGTCACGGCGTTGATGACGACTCAAGTCCTCCTCTACGACGTCGCCGACTTCGCCGCGGCCACGGCCAACCTGAACGCCAACGCCGAAGCGTTGATCGAACTTGGCAACCGGGCGGTCCCGAACTTGATTCGCCGCAACGGCGGCGTACGCAGCATGGAAGTGCGGTGCCTGGAGGACGGCATGGTGGCGGTGCACTTCCACGTCGACTGTCGTGACGCCATGGGCGCCAACCTGGTCAACCTCGTTGCCGAGGCTATCGGACCGCGTGCTGCAGAGCTGGCGCGAGGCAAGTTGGGGCTTCGAATACTCACCAACCTGACCGATCGGCGTCTCGTCAACGTGACCGCCCGTGTCCACTCGAAGGACCTCGCGGTCGCGAGCTTCGATGCAGCGACCAATGCACTGGTCGTGGACTCGATCGTGCAGGCGTCGCGCTTTGCCGAGGTCGATCCGTACCGCGCCGCCACTCACAACAAGGGGATCATGAACGGCATCGATTCCGTGGTGATCGCCACGGGCAACGACACTCGAGCCGTCGAGGCTGGCGCTCATGCGTTCGCCGCGCGGACGGGCAAATACGCGCCCTTGGCCGTGTGGCGACGCGACGGTGAGGACCTGGTCGGCGAAATGTCGCTGCCGCTCGCGCTCGGCATCGTTGGCGGCACGCTCCGCGTTCACCCGCTGGCGCGACTAGCCCTGGCACTGACAGACGTGAAGTCGGCAGACGAACTAGCGCAGGTGGCGGCGTGCGTCGGGTTGGCATCGAACCTCGCCGCGATTCGAGCACTCGCAACGGAGGGTATTTCACGCGGCCATTTGTCACTGCACGCGCGCAGCGTCGCGACGGCTGCCGGCGCCGTTGGCTCAGAGGTCGAACGAGTCGCCCAACGCTTGAGCGAAGACTTCCGCACGGGCAGTGGGCACGTCACGGTCGCACACGCCGAGACCATCCTCGAGCAACTGCGACGTGGGCAAGGCGGGTGATGCGCGCGATTCCCGTCCATGGCTGGGCCATGCTGTTCGTCACCGGCTGTGGCGGTTATTCGACCACGACTCGAGTCGTGGACGGTGAGACACTAACGAGCAAGCCGGTAACCCCGCAAGGTTACGCCCTGTACCTGGAGGCCGCCATCGAAGAAGCTTCGGGCAATCTTGCGGCAGCACGCGACGGCTACTTGGCCGCGACCGAGTTCGACGGCGACGACCCCGAGCTGTGGACACGAGTTGCTGCATTGAGCTGCCAGCTCGGCATCCGTAGCGCTGACGAAGAGTTCGACAAAGCCCTGAACGCAGACCATTGGTACGCACCGGCCTGGGTGGCGCGCAGTCAGTGCGCACTACGCCACGGCGACTTGTCGCAAGCACTTGATTTCGCCTTGCAAGCGCAGCTCTCAGCGGCCGACGACCTCGAGACGACGGACGCGGTCGCCCTGGTCTACGAGCGGTTGGGACGAGTCGACGCAGCGTTGCGGCAGTGGGTCGCCTACACCGTCTTGCACCCAGGCGACCGCCGCGGCTGGCAACGGACGGCTAGTTTTGCAGAACGCCACGGCCGCTTCGAATGGGCGGCCTGGGCCAGTGCCGCGCTCGGACAGACCGAGGAAGCGTGGGTTCCCCCCAGACAAAGTGATTCGCCCAAGGCTGCGGACGCTCAGCTGGTAAACGCCATCCTTCGCGATGATGTGGACGCAGCTCGCAGTCACGCAACGAACCACCGGCTACCGCAGACTGTCGTCATCGAATACGCGCTCGAGCTTGGTCGATACGGTATGGCGCAGGAACAAGCGGAGGTGCTGGTCGCCGCTTACCCCAATTCGTCGGACCTACGAGCGTTGGCGCTGTTGTCTGCCGTGCGCGCCAACGACGCCGAGCGAATGGCGCGCTGGTCACAGCTGCCGGAGGCGCTCACTCCCTTGACCGCCACAGGTAATCGCGCACTTCGAGACCTGATCCGTGAGTGCTGCGGCGTGGCGGTAGGAGATCCGGCAAAACCTTGAGAGTCGACCGCGGCCGCTGAACGCGAGTCAGATCTCAGTGTGAGCCCTGCGACGCGGGCGACGGCGGGTCGCTGGTGGGCGTCGCCGCCTGCCCTTCCTCTTCGCGTTTTCCGAGCTCCAATGCTGCTTGGTACTTGGCCAGCTCGAAGTGGAGGTCGAAGTTCACTTCGACCGGCTTGCCTGCTTCTACCTGGACTCGTTTCTCCAAGCTCAGGCCCGTTGCGGGCAATAGAACGCTAACCTTGACCTCTCCGACCGGAATTCCAGCCAACTCGAATCGTCCCTGCTCACCCGTGACGGTAATCGTCGGGTAGTTGACGACGAACACTTCGGCGTTCGCGTAAGGGTGACTGCGATCGATCAACTCGAAGCGTCCGGTGGCGTGAGGAGTGAGCACGATGGGGTCTCCCCCGGGTACGGCAGCCATCATCGCGGGGGTCGGCAACCCGATGAGTTGGGGCATCGCCGCCGACGGACCTCGGTTCTTGAAGTGGATGGACTGTCCAAGGTTCAGCGCAACCGTCCGTTGGGAGATCGAGCAGTCTTCGGCGGTCACGACGACGGGGGCAGTCGCCTTGGGGAGCGTCGCCTTGTAGTCGGTGATACCTACCAACACATCAGCGACCCCGCCGTCCGCGTCCTTGCGGAACAACAACCGGTGACGCTCGTGCGCCTTGAAGCACTTCCCGACAGGGATCTTGTCGGAGCCGGGCAACACCGGCGGGTCGTCGCCAGTGATCCGAACCACACCACGAACGACACCGGCCGGCCCACTGTATTCGACGGGGGCGGTCCCCCCCGCGCCGGCCGTTGAAGCTTGCTGGGAATTCGGCGCATTTCCCGCAGACTTTCCTTTGCAGGAGATCGTTGGCAGAACGCACAGCGTGGCGAGGAGCATCAAACGTTTCATGGCAATTGCGCCGCCACCTAAGCGCAAAATGGGACGACTAACAATGGGGACCGGCAAGGCGCCCGAGAAAGGGGTTGGCACGGTGGTGCGCGAACGGGATAGTCCCCAGACTCAGAACGCCGTGACTCACGAAACTCTCTCTCTACGTATCCGAACTCGTTGGTCGTCACCGTCGAAGGTCGTGCTCTTGTTGTTCGCGACGATGTCGGGTTGTCGCACCGAACGGGACGACAAAGCCGCGGGTGGGGCGGCTCCCGTAGTGGTTTCTGCCTCTTTGGCTCCCGTCCGCTTCGGAGAAGAGGCCAAAACGCCCTACTATCGGATTCGACTCTTGAACTGGAAGCCGTGCGCCGTCGAAGCCCACCTCGAGCCCCCGCCGGGCGTTCGTAAAGTGGCCGTCGAGGTGGAACTAACGGCGTCTGGAACCACGGAGGTCCCGTCGAATCCGTTTTACGCCCTGCTCGCCGACAGGGATGGCAAGCTTTTCGAGAGCACTTTGGCGGGTTGCCCGCCGTTGCTGGAGGCGACGCGGCTCAGCGGGGGCCGAAGTGCCCGCGGTTGGATCACGTTCGACGTCCCCGAGAGCGCCGTACCGCACGCATTGGTCTATCAGCCAGCCGTGATTGGAATCACTGCTCCAAAAGTCGAACTGTTGCTCAGTCCGTGATGGGTCACCACCAGCGATGGCACGACTACAAATCGCGACGAATGGGAACGATCTCCGACGCTAAACTTGCGCCGAAGGTTGAGATTTCGGCCTCGTGGGATTAGGCTCTGCTACGCCGAGAGCCGGCACGTTGAAGGAGGATTATCAGTGTTTTGCCCCAACTGTGGTGCCCGTAACTCCGAAGCCGACAACAATTGTCAGAAGTGTGGCTTCAATCTCAAAGAACAAGCGGGAGCTAAGTTCAAGGGCACGATGCTGATGATGAACAACGCATCGGCGATGGCTGCCGAGCTGCGTCGGTCGGCTCCGCCAGGCGCGGCGACCCCTGCAGGCACGGCGATTCCCGCAGGCGCGGCGATTCCCGCAAGCGCTGCAGCTCCGGGTGCCCCCGGTAATCCCCCGCCGGGCGACCCCAACGCCAAACAATCCCTGTCGCCCGAAGCTGCAAAGCAGATGCGCGCTCAGTTGAAGGGGACTATGATTGGCGTTGCACCGCCGGCGCTCGGAGCCGTCAAACCTCCGGCCGGCGCTCCTCCGGGTGGAGGCGTCACGGTCCCGCGTCCAGTCAGCTCGCGTCCTCCGGCACCGTTGACGGCCGGTCCCCTCCAGCGCCAGCCCGGACCGGGCCAGATTAACGCACCCGGCGCGGGCATCAACCGCGGCGGCGGAACCATCATCGGGACGGGAATCGCGCCGACGGGCTCGAGTCCTCTACCGCCCGTTGCCGCCCCGATCGGTGTGCCTGGAGCACAGCCCGTCGGGGGAAGCGCGATGACCGAGGCCTTCCCGATTAGCGGCTCGGAACCTTTCGGCGCGCGCCTAGACGAACAAGGGTTCGACCGAACGCATGTCTCACCGAGCGGTCCGCCGGTGCCGGCGCAACCTGCGGCAGCTTTTCAGGCGCAGGCGCCTGTTCAGCCCCCTTCGCCGGCAGCCTTTCCAGGCACGCAGGTCATGAGCGCTTTCGAACCGTTCCCGAGCCAGGACCCCGCATTGGGTGGCACCTTGGTGGCGGGCGGCGCATATACCGGGCCGAGCACGATGAGCGGCTCCAACGAACCTCATTTTGCGCCCAACGCCGGGCAACGCACCAACACGCCGGCAATGGGCGTCCCGGCTGCGTTCACTCCAACGGAACCCGCTCCCGCGGGCCGCGGCGGTGACGACTACCACGGGTCCCCCGATCGAGATCGCAACAGTTACTCGGGCAGCCAAACACCCAAACAGTCGAAGGCCATGGTCATCACCTTGACGGTGCTCACTTGCGGCCTCTACTGGGTTTACCAGAAGTTCATGGCCAAGAACGGCTGAGGAAGCCGGCGCCACCCGGCTCATCGGGGCCGTGCCGCTACGATGCGACGACGAACCTGAATGCAACCATGGCGCCGTTCACGCTTTGCCCATTTGCTGTGCTCACGGGCCAACCATGCCCAGGATGCGGGATGGGGCGCGCGCTGTGGGCCTGCTTGCACGGCGACATCGGCGCTGCGTACTCCGTTCACCCGCTGGGACCTTTCGTCTTTGCGTCTCTCGGGGTATTCGTCGCCGCTCGGAGCGCAGCTGCCGTCTCACCGCGCGCCCGAAACACGCTGAGAGCACTCACGGGGGCGGCAGTGGCGAGCCCCATCTGGCAGCTCGCACTCGCCATCACGATTGGCGTGTGGTTGGCCCGTTTCGGTGGCGCGTTCGGAGGCCCTGCGGAGGTTACGCCGCCCTGGAGGGCCTTGGCCTTGACCCCAGAGTTCGGTTCAGTTGAACCGAACTCTGGAATGTAGCAGTCCCACCGGCAGATAGTTTGCCGTGCAAAGTAGCGATTCGAACGCCCTCACACCTGGGGCGGCGGCAATCGCGGTAAGGTCGACACAGCCGAACAGTGGATTAGTGAGCAACCCGTTCGACTAGCATCACTCGCGAGCCACACCGAAGTTCGGTCGTCTCGCGTCGAAGGGCACGCCTTGGCTCACACGTTGAAACGGAAGTGGATCACATCGCCATCTTTGACGACGTATTCCTTGCCTTCGATGCGCAGCTTGCCCGCGTCTTTGCACTTGGCCTCACTGCCATAACGTAACAAGTCCTCCCACCAAATGACCTCGGCTTTGATGAAGCCGCGTTGAAAGTCGCTGTGAATGACGCCAGCAGCTTCGGGCGCAGTCGAGCCGTGTTTGATGGTCCAGGCGCGCACCTCTTTTTCGCCCGCGGTGAAGTACGTCTCGAGCCCCAACAACTTGTAGCCCGTGCGAATGACGGCGTTCAGTCCCGGCTCCGCCAGCCCAGCGCTCTCCAAGAACTCGGGTCTGTCGGCGGGGTCGAGCTCGGCGATCTGACACTCGAGCGCAGCGCAGATCGGTACCACTAGCGAACCCTCGCTCTCGGCGAGCTTCTTCATGGCTGCGTAGTGGGGGTTCGCATCGACGTTGGCGAGCGACGCTTCGTCGACGTTGGCGACGTAGAAAGTCCGCTTGTGGGTGAGCAGCTGCATGTCGCGCAAAACCTTCTCTTCGGTTTCGCCGCTGACGTCGTAGGTGCGGGCAGGGTTGCCTTCGTCGAGGTGTTTGAGCAACCCCTCGCACAACGGAATCGCCGCCTTTTCGACAGGATCCCCGCCTTTACTCTGCTTACGTGCACGGTCCAAGCGTTTGGCTACGGTGTCGACATCCTTCAAGCACAACTCGGTGTTGATGGTGGCGACGTCGGAGACTGGATCTACCCGCCCTTCGACGTGAGTGACGTTCTCGTCGACGAAGCAACGCACGACGTGAGCCACGGCGTCGACCTCGCGGATGTTGGCCAGAAATTGGTTACCGAGGCCTTCACCCTTCGAGGCCCCACGAACCAAGCCGGCGATGTCGACGAACCGAATCGTTGCTGGGACGGTGCTCTTGGGCTCGTACAGGGTGCACAGCTTGTCGAGGCGCTCGTCGGGGACGGAAACGATGCCGACGTTGGGCTCCACGGTGCAGAACGGAAAGTTCGCCGCCTCGGCCTTGGCCGAAGACAGGGAGTTGAAAAGCGTGCTTTTGCCGACGTTCGGCAGCCCAACGATACCGCAGGAAAAACCCATGACCGGCGCCGTCTAGCGCAGTACGAGCACGACGTCGAGCCAGTTCTTAGCCGGCGCGGCGCGTTTGCTTGGATGCGGTGTCGACAGCGACCATGCACAACACGCGGTTGCCTGATTTGAGGCGGAGTTCGTACTCGCCTTCACCGTAGCTGGACGTGAGCCACTCAGGAGTTGGGCACACGCTCGTCCGGCCCGTCTCACGCCACACACTGCCCTGCATCTTCTTGAGAATGATGACGGTGCTAGTACGTGAGGGATCTTGCGGCACGGAGGGAGCCATGCGCGGGTAGCTCGCATGCCCGTCCCCAAAGGTCAAGCGTTCATCCGGATTACCGCCGCACCTCGGCGTCCACTCCCATGGACCGTTCTTGAACGACTCGACATCAAGCGATAGGTAGCGATGATGGCGGTTTGGCGCTTCTACATCGACCGGGGCGGCACCTTCACCGACTGTCTGGCGATCGATCCCCACGGATCCGCAATCACCGCAAAGGTGCTCTCGACGCCAGACGCGCCCCTGGTAGCGATTCGCACGGTGATGGGTCTTGCGAACCACGCCCCGATACCGCCGTGCACGATTCGGATGGGCACGACAATCGCTACGAATGCACTCCTCGAGCGCCGAGGCGCACGCACGCTGCTCGTCGTCACCGAGGGCTTCAAAGATGTCCTCGCGATTGGCACCCAAGCCCGGCCGGAGATCTTCTCGCTGCACATCCGAAAGCCGCTCCCACTCTACGAACGCGTGCTCGAAACGACGCTGCGAGCCGATCACCTAGGACAATCAACGACTAGCAGCGCAGACGACGCCCTGTACCCGGCACTGGAACAGGCTCACCGAGATGGTATCGAGAGCGTGGCAATCGTGGTTCTCAACGGTCACTTGGCGCCGCATCTGGAGCGGTCGCTGGCGGACAGCGCCAGACGAGCCGGCTTTCGCCACATTTCGATGTCCCACGAATGCGCCAACGAGCAAGGGTTACTCAAGCGCGCCCAGACGACGGTCATCGATGCGTACCTGGCGCCAGCGCTCCGCTCCTATTTCGACGAGCTCGGTGGCTCTCTTGCAGGCAGTGACCTACTCGTAATGCAGTCCAGCGGTAACCTAGCGACGCCGTCCGAACTGCGTGGGCCAAGGGCGTTGCTGTCGGGTCCCGCTGGAGGAGTCGTCGCGTGTGAACACCTGGTCCGCGAGCTCGGGCTGCAATCTGCGGTTGGCTTCGACATGGGTGGCACCTCCACGGACGTGTGCCGCGTCGAAGCACACCGACTGCCACGGACGTACGAGATGGAGATCAACGGTGCGACGGCGGTCTCGCCGGCTCTCGACGTTCACACCGTCGCCGCCGGAGGTGGCTCGATATGCGCCTTCGATACTGGGCGTTTCTCGGTGGGGCCGGCCAGCGCCGGTGCTCTGCCGGGCCCCGCTTGTTATGGGAACGCCGAGGCTGCGCACTTGACGGTCACGGATGTGAACCTGTTGCTCGGAAGGCTCGTCGACTTCAACTTCCCTTTTCCGCTCGACCGCGAGGCGGCCGAAGCCAAGGCGACCGAGCTCTCGAGCCGAGTGGCAGCGGGCGGCATTCACCTGGAACGCGTGGAAATGCTCGCAGGGTTGCTCCGCATAGCCAACTACAACATGGCCGAAGCGATCCGTGAAGTCTCGCTTCGACGCGGGTTCGACGTCCGCCACGAGACGTTGATCGTGTTCGGTGGAGCAGGTGGTCAACACGCCTGCGCAGTGGCGCGGGAACTCGGCATCTCGAAGATCGTGTTTCCGAAGCACGCCGGCATCTTGTCGGCGTGCGGCATGGCGTGCGCAAACCATGCCATCCACCTTCAACAGGACACTGCCGGGCTCGTCCTCGGTCCCGAGAGCGCAGCTCGGCTCGACGAGCGCTTCCAACAATGGCTAGCGCCCCGGTCGGACTTGAAATCCGGCCGTCAGCATAGGCAGCTCGACCTCCGTTACGTGGGCAGCGATGCGCGCTTGACCGTCGACTTCTGCGCCGACGTGGCGGCGATGCACGTGCAATTTCAGTCGATGCACGATCGCATGTTCGGTTACGCCCGCCCTACCCATCCCATCGAAGTCGCGGCTTTGCGCGTAGAGGTGATCCTAGAAGTGGCGACCGCGGCCCCTTTCGACATCCCGGAAGCCGGTGCAACTCGCCGCGTTGGAGCTGGGCGTACTACCCGAATGTTCACCAGCGACGGGTGGCACTCCGGCGTCCCAGTTTACGAGCGGACGGAGCTGCCCGACGCCCTCGAAGGGCCGGCATGTATCTTGGACCAAACCGGATGCTTCGTCGTCGAGCCAGGGTGGCGTGTCACCGTCGTAAGCGGCCACGTCACTTGCATCGATACGCGGAGCAGCGCGGCGGTCGCCGACTCGGATGCACGAGATAACCTTGGTCCCGACCCGGTGACGCTCGAGCTGATGGGGCAGGCTTTCATGGGTGTGGCGCGCCAAATGGGCGTGGTGCTGCAACGCACCGCGTCGAGCACCAACATCCGTGAACGTCTGGACTACTCTTGCGCGGTCTTCGATCGAAACGCCGACCTCGTGGCAAACGCCCCCCACATTCCAGTGCATTTGGGCGCGATGGGCGAGACGCTCAAGCACGTGGCGGCTGTTCACGACCCACGGCCGGGTGACGTCTTCGTCTCGAACGACCCTGCACACGGCGGCTCGCACCTGCCCGACATTACCGTCGTCACTCCCGTTTTCGGCGAAGACGGAACGCTGAGCTACTGGGTGGCGAACCGCGGACACCACGCCGATGTCGGGGGTGTAACCCCAGGCTCGATGCCTGCATTCTCCTCCAGTTTGGAGGAAGAGGGGGTGTTGCTCTCGGCGGTGAACGTCGTCTCACGGGGACGCCTGCGCGACGACCTACGAGAGATATTGACTCGTGGCCCCTACCCCGCGCGCAATCCAGAGCAGAACATTCGCGACTTGGAGGCACAGATCGCCGCCAATCACCTCGGTGTTTCGCTTCTGCTCGACCTCGAGACACGGTTTGGGCGAGCGACGGTTCCGCGCTACATGCAGCATCTGCAAGACCACGCTTGCACACTGACACAGGCCATGATTCGCGCGCTACCTGCGGCGAGCCTTCGGTTTGCAGACCGTTTCGACGATGGCGGAGAACTGTCCGTCACGCTCACCCGCGCCGCCGACAGGCTGCACATCCGCTTCGAGGCGCCACCGCAGAGTGATGGCAACGCCAATGCTCCTCGCGCCGTTACCGTCGCGGCCGTACTGTACGTGCTCCGCTGCTTACTTGGCACACGCCTACCGCTCAACGCCGGTTGTCTACGCCCGATCGATCTCGACGTGCCGGAACCGTCACTCCTGTCACCTGAGCCGTCCCGCGCCGTTTGCAGCGGTAACGTGGAGACTTCGCAGCGCGTGGTCGACGTGCTCCTGGGAGCACTCGACGCGGCCGCAGCGAGCCAGGGCACGATGAACAACGTGACGTTCGGCAATGAGACGTTCGGGTACTACGAAACGCTGGCCGGCGGCGCCGGTGCCGGGCCGGACTTTCCCGGCGCCGACGGCGTCCACACGCACATGACGAACACTCGCATCACCGATGCAGAGGTGCTCGAAGCGCGTTATCCCGTGAGGATCCGGCGCTTCGAACTGCGGCCCAACTCGGGCGGCGGAGGTCGGTTCTCTGGCGGCAAAGGCTGCGTTCGCGAGTACGAATTTCTGGTGCCGCTCACGGTAACCGTTGTGAGTGAACGACGCCACTCGGACCCGTTTGGCCTGCACGGCGGGGGACCTGGTCGCCGCGGCGTCAACTCTCTCAATGGGACGCTGTTGCCGAATCGCTGTCAATTCGCCGTCCGCGCTGGCGATGTTCTGCGCATCGAAACTCCGGGTGGCGGTGGTTTCGGTGTGCCTGACTAACAGCCTGCCGAGGACGCGGCGCGCCGCCACCGGTGCTCGGTCGTTAGGGCGCCGGCGTCGTGGGCAGTTGCCCGCTGGAATCGGCGGGCGCCGTTGGCGCCGTCCCCGTGCCTGCTGCTTTGGCTTCCTCGATGCGAGCCTTCACGTCCAACGCGATGCCGCAGTTGTTGGCCTGACGCTGCTGGGCCGCCATGACCCGCGGTTCGGAGCTGTGACTGCGCCCAATCGGCATGATCTCTGCGCCGCTGTCCACGCGCATCCGAAACACCGACTTGCCGGAGGTAAGATCCCAGATTCCAACTCGGACCGGATGCTGGAGTAGCTGCACACGAAGCTCGTCGCGTTCGAGCCCTGCATCCGCCTGTTGGGCGCGGGAAGCGGGTAGTCCGTTCTTGGGAGCCTCGTCCAAAACGACGGTGAAGTACTTGGCACGAGTGATCATCTCGATGGCGATCGGCACGTCGTCCTTGAACGCCTTGTCGAGATCTCGCGAGAAGACACGCACCTGGTAGTCATCGCTGGCTTGGTGCAGCTCGTCGCTCCACGTCGGAGACAAGACCCGCAAACCGCGATACATCATGCGCAGATTGAACGGTTGGCTCGGCGGCGCGCACAGGTTCCAATCGTTGCAGATCTCACCCGAGTCGCACTGCGCGATACTGTGGCATTGTTTCCCTTCGTTTTGCTTGTAGCGCTCCTCGCGTTGAAACAGGCAGGAGGTAAAGCCGTCGTGCAGCGACACTTCCATCCCCTTGCGGATGTCCTCCGCCGCGTGAGCGTTCTGCTCGAGCAAGCGGAGGTAGATGCCGTTGCTCCGGCTCAAGCGCTCGAGTGCCAAGCTGGAGTCTACGTGGTCGCCCTGCCATGGACCCGCGAGTTCGACGACCCATGCCTCGAGTTTGTCTCGCAAAGGCAACAGACGCGGTTCGAGCTCTTGTTTGATGGCGCGTTGACGAGCCATCACCTCACTCCGGGCGGTCTGCAGCTGACGCTGCGCGACGTTCCAGTAGACCACCCCAAAGGCTACGAAGATGACGATCGTCCAGAGCCAAAACTGTGGGGCTCCGCCTCGTAGTCTTACCCGGCCAGCGGTCAACGCACGGCGGCGTTCATCCTTGGACTGTTCGAGCGCTGCTAACCCGCGCCTTCGGTTCTCGTTTCTCACCACGACTTCCGCTTACCCAGACAACCCCGGAGACGCAATGTTTCCGAGGTCGAAGCAATCGACGCACTTACGCGCGCACAAAAAACGAGCGGCCCGAACATCGTTCGGGCCGCGGTACATCTCACGAGTCGCTACGCGTGCGCACTCATTCGCCGCCGGCGCCAGCGCGACGACGAACCATGAAGCTCACGTTCGGGAAACCAGCCATCGCGGCGGTCTGGAACACGCTCTTTACGATCAGCGCCGGAACACGGATGTCGACCTGGAGGATCGCGATGCCGTGGAACTCCTTGCCCGGGTTGAGCTGAGTCCACAACTCGCGCTTGGCCTTGAGGATGTCGAAGAGCTCCTCGACCTTCTGCAACCGATTGGCTTCCTCGATGGCGCGGGTATTGCCCGCGGGCGAGCCGTCTACGAGAATTTGCGTGCCGGTGATCGCCAAGATTGGCGCTTCCTTCATGTCCTCGACGTTCTCGGCGCTCGGCAACTTCACGTTCTTGTCGACGGGGAGCTCACCGGATGCGGAGAAGCTCGCGAGCAAGAAGAGGACGATGCAGAGCAAGAAGTCGATGAATGGGATCAGCGGGATTTCGTGGTTTACCGCTTTGCCGCCGCCGCCAGTTGCCTTCTTGCGGACGAACTTCAGCGGGATGTGGTGCATGAGCCGGCGTCCAGGGACGCTGATCGGCTGGTGGAACCGAGAGAGTGCTTTTTGGCCCGACATGGGGGAATAACCTTTCTGAACTCAGCTAGGGAGCGTGAGTGAAAACTCAGTTGACCGAGAAGGTCACGTTGAAGGCCGAGCGCTTCTTGATGTCTTTGCCGTCTTTCCACTCGCGTTGCGGCTTGTAGATTGCGTCGATGACCGCAATCACGTCCTGGAACGGCGTGGAGTTGTCGGTGTGAAGAACCGCCTGGTCTACCTTCATGTCGGTAGCGGCGAAGTGGCGGGTCTCGTTCTTCTGCCACTCTTCGTCGATCTTGGCGGCGAGGTCCGGATAGGAGATCTCGTCTTCGCCCACTTTTTCGGGCTTACGGGGCACGTCGATGGTGTTGAGGGTCGTGCTGCCTTCCTTCCAAACGAGCTGGAAGTTGCTTTCGCCCTTCATTTCGACGTGGAGCGTCTTGTCCTTTTGCTCTTCGATTTCCCGGTTGGGATCGGGCGGACCGGGGACCTGGGCATTCGCGTTAATGCGGGCCATCTGCGTCCACACGGCGGTGATCAGAAGGAATGACACCAAACACAACAGAAAGTCGATGAACGGGATGAGGGGAATCTCATGATTCATGGATTTCCGTCCACCGTGACCGCCTACATCAATACCAGCCATTTCAAAAACTCCTTACACGGGACGCACACTCGAAGAGACCTCTGCGAGGGACGAATCCAGCCTCAGTTCTGACAACGCGAGGCTGGATTCGTTCCTAACTAACTCAACTCTGCTGTGAGAGACGGGTCTCTAAGAACCACACAAGGCTTAGACGTGACCTTCGAGCCCTTGCAGGTTTACCTTCTGACGGTTCGCAACCACGAGGTTGAGAACGCGAACAGAAGCCTCGTTGATGTCGTCTTCCATGCCCTGGGTCTTGCCGTTCAAGAACGCAAAGCCCATGAGCGCGGTGATGGCAGACACCAGACCGAAGGCGGTGCAAACCATAGCCTCGCTGATACCTTCTGCGAGAATGCGCGCCTTTTGGCTCGGGTCGACGCTCTCACCACCCACGGCGCCGAACGCCTTGATCAGACCAACGATGGTGCCGAACAGACCGCTGAGCATCGCGAGGTTAGCGAAGAGGGCCAAAAAGCCCACCATCTTGTTAACCTGGGGCAACTGCTGCAACGCTGCTTCGTCCATGGCTGCCTGAACTTCTTCGTCAGGGCGGTTCACCTTGAGCAGACCAGCTTGGACGATGCGTGCAAGCGGAGCGTTCGCGGCGGAACACATCTTGACCGCCTTGGCGATGTCACCCGCGAGGATACACTTCTGCATCGTAGCGAGGAACACGTCCTTATTGATGGACGCGCCGTACAGGTAAATGACTCGTTCAACGATTACGGCAATCGAACAAATCAGCCAGAACAAGATGAGCCACATGGCCCAGCCGCCTTCTTGAAACTTGTGCCACGCCTCTGCAAACATTTCGCTTTCTTACCTTTGCTGTTTTGGCCCCTTGGGTTTGCACCCGCCGAGCTAGACTGTACTCTGGGTCAAACTCGACCCACTCTTATGACCCAAAAAGTCCGAGACCTCTCTCGGACTTTTTTCGGCATCCCGGTTCCGCGACGCAATTGGTTCGGAGCCCTTCAGCCGCCCCCCTCCAAGCGGATTGGGGTTTCTCTCACTGAGGGTTGGGACATTAGCGTGGGTGGAATCCAATACGCGAGAGCTAATGTCGGTCTTTTTTTTGGCGTTTCGCCAGGAGCGAATGATTTGACAGGCGCTAGACGGACTGAGCATTGCCTGTCCCGGTGTGGGGGCTGGCGTAGCTGGTTTTGTGTCGCAACAAAACCGCCATCCGAACAAGCAGTCCGGCGCGACGTGGGATGGTGGGCTCGAGGTAGCTGCGCCGTGTGTACGTGGTCTCGTGTCCGACCGACGCCGACTCCCTCTCACCGCCAAGCAGCGGAACGTTGGGGCACGATAGCGCGCGACCACCGGTCGGCGCATCAATATCACCGGGCCGCGGTTAAGGTTGCGCGGGGCTGTGCCGTCTCACAGACCACGGCTAACCCGAAGGGATTCGCTGCCCTGCGGCGCCTTATTTAAGCGGCTATCTCCTGCTCATGCAACCCAAGAATACTAACCGTTGCGGCGAGAATATGAGATACCCGAGCCAGTCGTCGGCTTGCGCCGACTCTTCACCCAACAGTATGGTCAACTTCATTGTGGAGGCGCGGAGCGGCGCTTCCCGTCGGTGTCAGGAAAGGGACTAGGGGAATGCAACTTCTGCTCTTCGCAGCTAATTCGGGCGGGTCAGGGTCTCTCGTCGAGGCCTTCAAGCACAACCCAACGTTCATGGTGCTCAACCTGATCTGTTCGGCAATCGTGCTGACGATCGTCGTCGAGCGCTTCACGTTTCAATTGACTCGTTACCGAGTCAACTCGAAGGAGTTCTTCGCCCAGATCAAGAAGCTGGTGAACGCGGGCAACATCGACCGCGCGATCAAGCTCTGTGAAGCCAGTGATTACCCGGTGTTACAGCTGGTGCGCGCCGGTCTCACCCACTCCAACAAGTCCGAAGACGAGATCGACGCCGCGCTCAGCGAAAAACTGAGCGAGCTCAAGCCGGAAGCCGAAAAACGCGTTGGGGCGTTGTGGTCCCTGGCGAACATTGCCACCCTGATTGGGCTACTCGGCACGGTGAGCGGTCTGATCCAGACCTTCGCCGCGATTGCCGCCCCGGGTTTATCCCAAGCCGACAAGCAGGCGATGCTGTCGAACGGTATCGCGGAAGCCATGTACAACACCTCGCTCGGTCTGGGCATTGCGGTGTTCTGCATGATTACGCACATCATCCTGCACACCCGAGTCAAAGCCATTCAGCACGACCTCGAGCAGGTGATGGAGCGCACGTTCAACCTGCTCACCATTCAGCAGCAACGCTAGTCGGGTCTGTTCGGAGCTCGAACGATGTCTGAGAAACTGTCAGCAGCCCAACGCGCCAAGATCCGTCGGGCCTCACAGCCACGCGAACTGGCGCCCGACGAGGAAGGGGGCGAATTGAACATCGTCCCCTTCCTGGACATCATCATGAACATCTTGATCTTCGTGCTCGCGACCGTATCGGTCACTTTCACGGCATCCATCGAGACCAATCCACCGGGCGCAGGCGGCGCCGGCGTGCGTCAAGAACAACCCAAGAAGTCCCTCGGGCTCACCATCATGGTCGTCAATCAGGGCTTCTCGATCAAGGCTTCGAGCGGCAACGTCGCTCCCGGCTGCAACGGAGCGGGAGCCGGCATCGCGATCCCGAAGGTTGGTGAGGAGTACGACTTCTCTGGCCTACGCGAGTGCGTCGCGCGGCTCAAACAAGCCTCTCCCGACTTTGCCGAAGAGACGCAGGCGTTCTTGTCGGGTAACCCGGGCACCGACTACCAGACGATCATCTCGACGATCGACTCGATCCGCAGCGATAGCGCTGGCAACCCCTTGTTTCCCGAGGTCAATTTCAAGGTTGGTAAGTAACACTCGCCGGCCCATGGAGCAGCAGTCATGAGCAAGTCCGAGACCCCAGCCAAGGCCTCCGCGCCGCGCGCCTCCAAGGCGCGTTACAAGGCTGCGTTGCGCAGCGCCATTCGGCGCAACGCACACGAACCCGATATCAACTTCCTGAACATCACGGCGATGCTCGACATCATGACGATCATCCTCGTGTTCTTGCTCAAGAACTTGGGGGAATCGAGCGCGTCGATCCCGCAGAGCGACGACCTCACGATCCCCAAGAGCGTGCTCAGCACCGAGCCCAGCCAGGAGGGCGTGCGCGTCACGATTAGCAAGTCTCAAATCATGGTCGGCGACAATCCAGTACTGGCGCTGCCGGGCCGGCAATCCTTGGTTCAAGCTGGCGTGGGGGCGAGACACAAGCAAGGCGGCCCCAACGACCTGTACATCGTGCCCCTCGGCAGCGCGCTGCAAGAGGCGCGCAAGATCGACAAAGCGGTGCGACAGGCAAAGGGCGAAGACGCGTCCATGTCCGAGGCCGTCATCATCGCGGACCAGACCACCCCATGGCGCTTGTTGATCGAGGTGTTGTTCACGCTGGGTCAGAGTGAATACGGCCGCTACCACCTCATGGTCATGCAATCGAAGGCCGGGTCCTAACCCCGTTTGCCGCTCCCGAGGGCGCGCTCGAAGGCTTCGAGACGCGCCCTCGACCATATTTGGGGTTGCCACCTCCCGCCGTTTGCTGGTACGCCCCAACCCGCTTTCGAGGGTTAGGCGTTACCCCAAACGCAGTCACCGCAGTTTGCCCCACTTAGTCGCTTGGCCGATCGCCAGGTAAGGTCTGCGGGCTGCGGTCGACCCCTTGGCTCGCGCAAAGTTGCGACCCAGGACGTAGCGGTTTACCGGGCATCTCCGGCAACCGACGCTCGAAGCGGCAGGCGTGTACCGACGTGGCGGAATTATCGGTCATCATCATTCTGGCTCTTGGAGCTTTGGCAACGGCCGGTTGGACGGTAGCCCGTCTCGCGCGACTGGTGCCCGCGGAGACGGAAGATCATCGCTTGAAGCGGGCGCTCCAGAGCGCCGCCGACGGTTTGGCGCGCCGCCAACTCAAACTCGTGTTCGGAGCCCTGTTGTTGGAGGGGGCGGTCAGCCTGGCCGTGCTCCGACTGCTCTACGGAACCTTCTCTTGGTGGATGCCGCTTGGCTTGATGGTAGGCACGTGTTGCGCCTTCGTGCTCGCTCAGTTCTCGGTAGGCATGTCACTCAACACCGCGGCTTCGGCGAGCCGTCTCGCGACGAGCGGTGACAGCCCGTTGGTGTTGGGTCTGCGCACGAGTTCGGCGTTGATGCTGCTCAGCGGCGCGTTGACGACGCTGCTCGGCGTAGGCGCGCTCGTCGGCGTGCGTATGGGCGAACTCGGCGCCAGCGTGACTTTTCTCGAGGGGTGTTTGATCGGCGGCTCGAGCACGGGGTTGCTGCTGCACATGACTGGCTCGTCACTGCGCGTCGCCGGAATCACGAGCCGGGCGTCTGCTCCCGGGGCAAGTAAACAGCCCTTCTATTGTCTGGACTCGTCCAACCCGAGCCTGGTTCTAGACCTCGTGGCGCAGCACACGGGTGCCGCGCAGGGCCATGTCTTGCGGGTGTCTTCTGCGATTTCGCTGCAGCAAGTGTTGGTGTTGATCATCGCCGGCAGCAATCCCGCATTGGGGGATGCACTGCTCGCGACGCTGTTACTAACCCAGAGCGCGTCTTTGGTCTGCGCCGGCTCCGTTCACTTGGTGCTGCGCGGCAGTGAGGGGGTCCGCACCTGGGCGACCGTCCTCAGTCATGGGCTATTGGCCAACGGTGTGCTCGGCCTCGTAGCATTGGTTGGTGCCAGCTACTGGATGCTCGGCGAGAACGCGAAACTCGAGCTCCTGCTGTGCTCACTTCTCGGCGCAATACTGACGTGGGTCATCGTCGTCTCATC
Source organism: uncultured bacterium (assembly GCA_966249405.1). GTDB lineage: Bacteria > Myxococcota_A > Polyangia > Polyangiales > Polyangiaceae > SZUA-265. The sequence goes on from CBINDO010000021.1 coordinate 18,469, forward strand.
GACGCGAGGCTCGGCTCGCCAAAACCGTCGCCTCGAGGATCACCAGGACAATCAGCGCCGACCAGCGCTGGACGTCGCGTTCGCCGTACCCAGTGCGCTGCAGAGTGCAGCGACGCTTTTGGCCTCGGTGGGCGCTGCGCTAATGGCGGTGAGTTACCTCGCTGGGGGCGGCGCCGAGCCGGGCAACGTCGGACCGATGGCGCTGTCGGCGTTGTTGTGGCTGTCGATCGGTGCGTTCATTTCCCTGCCCTACGTCGAAGCCCAAGGCCTGCTCGGGCCGCTAACCGAAGCAACCGCGAGTCTGGCGGCGCTGAGGATGGACCAAGGGCGAGCCGAACCACACGCCCAGTTGGGCTCCCTGTGTGCGGTAGGACAACAAGCGTCCGCGACCAGTCAACGTTGGTTCAGCATCAACTCGAGCTTGCTCGCCCTGCTGGGCCTGGGCTGTCTGTCCCTACGCGCCAGCGCCCCGCTTTCACTTTTTCACCACGGCGTCCAAGGCCTCGCCGCGATTGCGGTCGTGTTGGGCGTGATGAGCGTGATCTCGAGACGCGTGTCTACGACAGCGCTCACCGGCGTGAACGAGGTAGCCCGCCAACACAGAAATGAGCCGGAGAGCACTGGCAAGCCGGGCTACGCGAACTACGTGGAAACGATCACCGGACACGCGCTGGACCGCGTGGTCTGGGTATGTGCCGGGCTGGTGCTTGCGGTTTGGAGCGCCGTCGTAGCGATCGCCAACATCCCAGGCGCCGCGTCGGGGGCAGCCTCCGTCCCCCCCACGACGTTCTTGGCGTTTGTCGTCACTGCAGGTATAAGTGTGTCGCTATTGGGTGTTGGGATCGCATCCTTCGTGGGAGTCACACGAGGCTTTCGCAGAGTTGCGACGGAGTCCAGCTCCACCCCAATGTCGGATTCGCTCAACACGGCTCAGCTGGGCTTCGCTGAATTAGCCGGCTCCAGCCTTGCTCCGGCGGCGTTGGTATTGGTTCATCTCACCATCGCGGTCGTTCTAGCGGTTACCCCCTTCGTTCAATGAGTTCACGGAAACTCGTAACCGCGCCGGGTCGAAACGTTAACTCAACACTCACAACCGAACGTGCGAGGCCGAGACCTCTCAGTCCGTCAAGCTCACTCGACCAATAGGGAAATATCCTTGTCAACCATCTCTGAGGCCCTTTCTACGCTTTCTGACCGAGGACTTCGACGCTTGCTCGGCGCGCGCACCTTCCTGCGCGGACTCGACTACGCCAAACGCGGCGTGGTCGAAAACGTCAACGTCGAACCCGGCGAAGCGCGAGGCCAGGTCAAGGGGTCGGACCCCGACCCCTACTCCGTCACCATCACGTTGACCGACGAAGGCATCACCGGCAATTGCTCGTGCCCTGCGCACGAGAAGACGAAACAACACTGCAAGCACATCGCCGCGTTGCTGATCAGTGTGCGCAATCAGGCCCGCGCCAACTCGCCGCGACCAGCGGCGGCGCCGTCGACCCCAGCCGCCCAACCAGCGCCTGCCCCAGCGGCACCTCAACCCAACGGCGCCTCCGCAGCACAGGACCCAAGCAAGTCGAGTCGCCGGCGCGAGCGACGCCGCCGTGCTCAACAGCAACAGATGGCTGCCCCCCCCGGCGTCCACGTCCCCACTCCCGACGCCTCGGCGCGTCCCACCGGAATTGGAGCGTGGATGGCGCCGGCCGGCGCCGTGCGACGCCTCGCCCTCGAGTTCCGTCTGCACATCCGACAGGGTGGCTTGACCGTTACGGTCCTCGACATGGACGCGCGCGTCTCACTGCTGCCCAGCGTCGCCCTGCAGTGGCAAGCACTCGCGCCAACGGCGGATCGCTCGGCGTTACGCATCCTCTCGCGTTTCGAGAGCGGTAACCCTCGCCATCCGGCGGTGGACGTGCGCGGCGAGGACGTGAGCGACTTACTCCCAGCTCTGAAGGACCGCCGCGTATTGCTCGAGCCGGCGCTGATGCAGCTGCGCTTCGGCGAGGTGCCGTTGCGACCTCGTTTCGATCTCGAGATGGTGGGCGAAGGCACGATCGTCGCCAAGGTGCTGTTCGAGCAGAACGAAGGTCGCAAGTTCTCGCTCAGCCAGGGCGGCTGGTTCGAGGGTTCACCCGGCTGGCACATCGATACGACGGAGGGTATCGCACGCCCGATCGACGACAAGGTCTCCCCCGCCGCGCTCCGTCGTCTGTTGCGCAGTCCGACGATCGCGGAGCCGGCCAAGGATCTCATCTCTCTGGTGATGGACGCGCTGCCCCGTGTGGCACTCGAGGTAGGCGCCGATCTCCCCGATCTGTCCCAAGTGATGGACGTGGTCGACCTCGAGCCGGCGTTCCGAATGCGCGCCGCGGGTAACCTCCTCGAGGCGCACGTCTCGCTTCGCGCTGCGTACGGTGATCTCGAGGTGGAGGTCCGCGCCGACGGGATCTCGCCTCCGGTCATCATCCAACCGCCGGAAGCCGGCGAGAAGCGCGCTCGATGCGTCCGCACCGACATCGTCAAGCAACAGGAAGCGGCTCGCTTGTTGCTCGATTTGGGGCTGCAGCAGAGCGAAAGCGGCGAAAGCTTCCTCGCCAAGGGCGATGCGGCAATTCGGTTCTGGTCCGAGGGCGTCGGGAATCTACCGGAAACCTGGGACCTGTACGTCCCCGAAGAGCTGGTCGGCACCCACGTCCGGTCCAAACCCGTGACCATGAGCGCGCGCGTGTCCAGTGGAGTGGACTGGCTGGCCCTCAAGATCTCCTACGAAAGCGAAGGCGTGGGCCTGGACCGCGCCGAGCTCGAACGATGTCTACGCGAGGGCAAGAAGTATGTTCGACTGTCGGACAACTCTTACGCGCCGATCGACACGGCGCGCATGCAAGCGCTCGTGGACCGCGAGATCGAGCTGATTGCCGCCGCGGGCAAGACCGGCAAGTTGCCGTTGTCTCAGGCCGGACGCGTGCAAGAGCTGCTCGATCAGGCCGATCAAGCCGTCGTTGGTGCAACGACCAAGGGCTTGTTCAAGAAGCTGTCGAGCATCGACGAGATCAAGAAGGCAAAAAAGCCGCGCGCACTCAAAGCGACCCTCCGTCCGTATCAAGAGCAGGGTCTGTCGTGGCTGCGTTTCGTCGATGAGATCGGCTCGGGTGGCGTCCTCGCCGACGACATGGGTTTGGGAAAGACGATCCAGACCATCGCTCTGTTGCTCAGCATCAAGCAGGACCAAAAGTCGCTCTCGGCGCTGATCGTCGCGCCGACCAGCGTCGTGGGCAACTGGGTCCGCGAGATCGCTCGTTTTGGCCCAACGTTGACGACCGCGCTGTGGCACGGAGCCGGGCGTAAAGAGCAACAAGACGAGCTCCAGAGCGCAAACGTGATCATCACGAGCTACGCGCTGCTGCGGCGCGACATCGAGCTGCTCAAGCAGCTCGATCTCGACTACGCCATCTTGGACGAAGCTCAGAACATCAAAAATCCCGAGAGCGCCACGGCTCAGGCGGCGCGTGAACTCAACGCACGCCGCAGACTTGCGCTCACCGGTACACCGATCGAGAATCGTTTGAGTGAAATCTGGTCGATCTTCGAGTTCGTGAGCCCGAACCTCCTGGGTCCGCTTCGCAAGTTCGAGGAACGTTTTGCGCGACCCATCGATCAGGGTGACTCCAAGACCGCGGCTCGCTTGCGCGCCGTGATCCACCCGTTCATCTTGCGCCGAACCAAGCTGGAGGTCGCCGACGACCTGCCGCCGAAGATCGAATCGGACAAGATCATCGACCTGGCGGGAGATCAGAAGGCCTTGTACCTGCAGGTGTTGCGGGAGGTCCGAGCCCAGGTCATGGGCGAGGTCGAACGTTCGGGTCTGGCCAAGAGCCAACTCCACATCTTGGCGGGGCTCACCAAGCTGCGGCAAGCGGCGTGCGACCCGCGCCTGCTCGGCTTACCTCGCCCCTACAGTCACGACGACAGCGCGAAGCTCGGGGCACTGCGCGAGCTCGTCGAGGAAGCGCAGTCGGGCGGTCACAAGGTGCTCATCTTCAGTCAGTTCGTGAGCATGCTGAAGATCATCCGTGAGGCGCTCAACGAGGACAAGGTCAAGTACGAGTACCTGGACGGCTCGACCAAAGACCGCGACTCGGCGATCGAGCGCTTCCAGACCGACCCGACGCTCACGGCGTTCCTCATCAGCCTGAAGGCGGGCGGCAGCGGCCTCAACTTGACGGCAGCCGACATCGTCATTCACTACGACCCGTGGTGGAACCCGGCCGTCGAAGACCAGGCGTCGGACCGTGCTCACCGCATCGGGCAAAAGAACGTAGTCACCGTTTACCGCTTGGTTGCAGCTGGGACGATCGAAGAGAAGATCCTCGAACTCAAGCAGAAGAAGCGCGACCTCGTCGCTTCCGTGCTCAGCGAAGACGAAGGCGGCGCCAAGAAGCTGAGCAAGGCCGATCTCGAAGAGTTGTTCCAGGTCGACTGACGAGGGGTACAGCCCCCTCTTCCAAACCACGTGAACGAGGGGTTCGGTTCATGCCGGCCGAACCCCGATCGCTCGAGGCCCTTCATCAGCGACGTATGGAGACGTTCATCAGTAGGCCGACGCCGATCAGCATCGTCATCACGCTGGAACCGCCGAAAGAGAACAGCGGCAGCGTGATGCCCACCACGGGGAAGATGCCGAGCACCATGCCCACGTTGAATACCGTGTGCCAGAAGAACATCGCCCCTACACCGATGGCCACGGCAGCCCCAAACCGGTCGCGCGCCATGCTCGCGATCTTGATCGACCACACCGCGATGAAGCAATAAACGGACAACAGGAAGGTCGTTCCCACGAACCCCCAATCCTCAGAAAACACGGCGAACGGGAAGTCCGAATACTGGTCGGGCAAAAACCCGAACTGGTTCTGGGTTCCTTCGCGAAAGCCGGCGCCCCAGATGCCGCCGTTGCCGATCGCCGTCTTCGATTGGAACGCGTGCCAACCCGTTCCGGTCAAATCTGCCTCTGGATCCAAGAAGCTCGTCACGCGGGCCTTTTGGTAGTCCCGCAGACCGTACAACCACAAAACGGGAATCGCGATCGCCAACGTCATCAGCAAACTCACGATGCTCGACGTGCGAATCTTCGTCATCGCGATCATGCAACCCGTACACATGACGTAGATGATGGACGTACCCAAGTCGGGCTGCATCATCACCAGCGCCATCGGGAGAGCGCACAGCAGGAACGCCGGTGCCAAGTCAGTGAGACTTCGTGCGTCGGTCTTCGGATCGTCGGCTAGAAACCTGGCAACGGCCAATATCACCGGCACCTTCATGAACTCACTAGGCTGGAAGGCGAACGACCCAAACCGAATCCAGCGTGAGGCACCGCGCACGTCGGACGCCAGCACGAACACCAACATCAGCATCAACACGCCGCCGGCGTAGACGAAGTAGGCGAAGCGTTCGAAATTGCGATAGTCGATGAGGGCAACCAAGATGCCCATCAACCCTCCAACGACGAGCCAATACACCTGCGTCACGTAGATGTCCGCGAGCGACGACTTCGCGGCCATGTCGATGTACGGACTCGTGGCGCTGTACAGGTTGACGACGCCGGCGATCGCGATGATGGCCACGCACAAGAACAGTGGCCAATCGAAGTGCTCGCGCGCACCGACCCCTCTTCGAATGTAGACCATTAGAGTTGCTGCTCCTCTTCTTGACGCGCCTTGCGGGCCTCTGGCGACACCTTCTTGCCCTTCATGGCCTGCCAATCCTGCACGACGCGCATGGCGACCGGCACAGCGTTCTTACCACCGCCACCGCCGTGCTCGACGAGCACCACGATTGCAATCTCGGGCGTGCCAGACGGCGCGTAGCCCGCGAACCACGCGTGGTCGCGGTTGAAGTACCAAACCTTCTTCGGATCGACGCCGCGCGGCGTTACGTGGCTAACCTGAGCGGTACCGGTCTTGCCAGCCATGTCGACCCCCTCGAGCGCCTCTTGATGTGCGGTGCCTTCACGCTCCTCGACGACGCCGCGCAGAGCGTCTTGAATCATCTTCAAGCGGTCCGGTGGTAGATCGACGATGCGACGTACACGGGGGGGGAAGTCCTGGACGACCGTGCCGTCGGAGGTCTCGATGGAACGAACGACCTGCGGCTGGTAGAGCGTACCGCCGTTGGCCAGCGCCGCGTAGGCGAGGGCCAGCTGCAGCACGGTGACCGTTGACGCACCTTGGCCGATGGAAGAGAGCAGCGTAAACCCGCCGCGAAACCCCTCGCCTTTGTAGCGGCGCGAGTACCAGGCGCGTGTCGGCATGCGCCCTCTCGCCTCCGGGTTTACACCGATACCGGTCTTGACGCCGAAGCCGAAGTCCATACCGATCTTGGACAAGCGGTCGATGTGGATCAACTCGCCCAACGCGTAAAAGTAGGTGTTACACGATTGGACGATGGAAGAGTGCAAGTCGACGTTCCGATGTACGCCGGTGCAACGAAAGAAACGACGACCGAACTCGTAACCGCCACGACAATCGACTTGAGTCTGCGGGGTGATGAGCTGCTCGCCCAAGCCAGCCAATGCGCTGAACGGCTTGTAAGTCGAGCCCGGCGGGTAATCAGCCGAGATCGTCTTGTCGAGCAGCGGCTTGAGAGGGTCTTTGTACATGCGCCGAAACGCGTCCATGATCGCTGGCCGCCCGAGCGAGCCGGAGATCACGTTCGGGTCGAAACTCGGCTTGGATGCTGCCGCCAAGATGCGTCCAGTGCGCACGTCGACCACGGCCACGGCGCCCGCCAATTGTCCGCGCATCGCGCGTTCGATGGATTCGAGCAGCTCGACGTCGACGGTGAGCGAGATGTCGCGCCCTGGTACGGGCTCCAGACGTCTCGGCTCTTCGAGGTATTTGCGCTCGAACTCTTCGATGTTCTTGCGCGCCCTTCGACCAACCACCCGCTTCTGCCAACCGCGTTGTCCGCGGAGGTAACTCTCCCAGCGGCGCTCGACGCCGGTAGCGCCCAAACGATCGCCCGGTCGGTAGCCGCGCTCCTCGAGGCGACTGAGGTCGTCCTGATCCGTCTCACGCAGATAACCCAAGAGATGAGCGCCGAGCTCGCCGTGAGGGTAATACCGCACCGGGACGGGCGTCGCGATGACACCCGGCAACTCGTCGGCGTGCGTCTTCAATGCCGCGAAGACCTCGCGCCGGACGTCCACCTTCAGCAGCAACTGCTGCTGCCGCTTCTTGCCGCCCTGGCCCTTGATCTTGTCGCGAAGCGCTGCTTCCTCACCGGACGACAGCTCCATCAGCTGCGCGACTTGGGGCCAGGTCTCCTCGAGGTCGAGCTTCTCCGGCACGATGTAGACGTCGTACGAGGGGCGGTTGGCGGCCAGCACTCGCCCAGCGCGATCACGGATCACGCCGCGCGTGGTCGCCAACGTCGTTTGGCCGATGATGTTGTCGCGGGCTTGAGCCCGGTGAATGTCGCGTTCGAAAATCTGTAGCTGGGCGGCGCGCGCGATGAGACCGAGGAAAGCGAGCACGACGACGAGCAGCATCCAGCGATAACGCCGACGAAACTCACCCGCGTCGCTGCGCTCGACCAAGAGCCTCACGCCTGCCCTCCGTCAGAGGTGCGCACCGTGGACGTACCGCTCTGCTGCAGTCGATGGGCCAAGCGGAAGACGAGGGGCGAACAGGCCGCTGTGGCGGCGGCGTGCGGCACCAGTGTGCGGACCAATTCCACGGGCCGCTGTGGGTCGACGCCAAAGATCGCCAATAGCATCAAGATGATGGCCGCTTCGAACAGCGAAAACGCGAACCCCAACAAGACTTGGGTAGGCAACGTCTGTGCGCTCAGCCGCACGCCCGCCACACGAGCCAACCACCAAACCGTCATCGAAGTGAACGTGAATAGCCCGATCGGCGCCGAGCCGAACAAGTCCGTCGCGTACCCGAAGGTGAAAGAGAGCAGCGCACCACGCGCCATCGAGCCCTCGTGGACCCCCAAAAACACGATCAACGGTAAGACCAAACTAGGCGTGATCGACTGGACCTCGAACAAGCCGAAGATGCGGAACAGGTTGCCCTGAAGCACCAACAGCGCAATGGCGACCGCGATGAACGCCGCGTTCTTCACCCACATCGGCGGCCACCATGTGCTCTGGAACGCAACGTGGCGCTCATTCTTCTCCCACCTTCTTGCGCTCTTCGGGCGCGCAGTTCTCGGGGTCAGTCATGAGCACCAGCACTTCGTTCAAGCGCGAGAAGTCGACGGTAGGTTTGGCTTCTACCTGTTGATAGATGCCGAACTCGCGTTTGACGACCTTCGTGACCTTGGCCACGGCAATGCCGCTCGGGAACCGGCAACCGTAGCCGCTGGTCACGAGCGTGTCGCCAACGTCGATCTCGTCGTCGCGCTGAACGTATTCGACGTACACCAGGTAGCGTTCCTCGTTACCCGTACCGCGGACGAAGCCGCGCGCGTGGGTGCGCTCCACCACCACGTCCACACCGAATCCGCTATCGACCGTGAGCTGGACGTCCACCTTCTCACCCGCGACGCGCAGCACGGTGCCAACCACGCCGCCCAGCGAAACGACAGGCATGTTGGGTTTGAGCCCAGGAGCAGCAGCGTCGAGCGCCACGCGCGTGACGCGGAAGTAGTCCGTCGTATCCTTGGAGACGACGACCGCGCTCACCGTGTCCGGGCCGAGCGTGGTTTTGAGCCCGAGCAGCTCCTTGTATCGACGGTTCTCGGCCTCCATCCGGGTTAGCTCGCTCACCCGGGAGCGCAGCTGGGCATTTTCGTAGCTCAGCTTGGCGTTGTCGGCCTTTACGTCCACCAGGTACACGTAGTCGCCCAAGAACCGCGACACCGTGCGCGCCATGGCCGAGGCAACGTATTCGACTGGAGCGGCGCCGATCATCAGAAGTCGGTCCACGACGTTCATGTCTTCCGGCCGACGAATGCTCGCTCGCAGAAAGAAGAACGGGACAGCCAAAAGCAAGACTACGAGGGCTGTATCGCGTAGTCGTTTGAAGAAGTTCACGAAATCTCCGGTTGGGTCAGCCTAGCCCTACGTGCAGGTAGCACGAACAGGGATGGCCGCGGAACGAGCCGCGAGCCGAGCCGAAGCGAGGACGCCTCGAACCGGCTCCAGGTGCTAACCCGAGGGTTAGCCGATCGCCACTTCCTTGAGCAGCTCGATGTGATCCAAAGTCTTGCCACTTCCCAACACTACAGCGCTGATCGGGTCGTCACTGACCATCACGGGCAGACCCGTTTCCTCACGCAACAACACGTCCAGATTCTTGAGCAGGGCGCCTCCGCCGGTGAGCACCACGCCCTTGTCGACGATATCCGCCGCGAGCTCGGGCGGGGTCCGCTCCAGAGCCACGAGCGCGGCTTCGACGATGGCATTGATCGGCTCGGCCAACGCCTCGCGCACCTCGTCCGAGTTCACGACGACCGTCTTCGGAACGCCGGCGACCATGTCGCGACCCTTCACTTCCATGGTCAGTTGCTCGTCCAGCGGGTACGCATTGCCGATCGTGATCTTGATGCGCTCCGCCGTTTGGTCGCCGATGGCCAGGTTGTACTTGCGCTTCATGTAGGCGACGATCGCTTCGTCCATCTTGTCGCCACCAACGCGTACACTCTGCGAGTAAACGATACCGGCGAGCGAAATGACCGCGACCTCGGTCGTTCCACCTCCGATGTCGACAACCATGTTGCCGCTCGGCTCCGTGATCGGCAGCCCAGCGCCAATCGCCGCTGCCATGGGCTCTTCGATCAAGTACACCTCGCGAGCTCCGGCCAGCTCGGCGCTCTCCTTGACGGCACGTTTCTCCACCTCGGTGATGCCGAAGGGTACACAGATGATGATGCGCGGCTTGACCAGCGTGCGCCGATTGTGCGCGCGGGCAATGAAGTAACGCAACATCGCTTCGGTGATTTGGAAGTCCGCGATCACACCGTCGCGTAGCGGACGGATAGCTTGGATGTTGCTCGGCGTGCGCCCCAACATCTCCTTCGCTTCACGGCCGACCGCGAGCACCCGATTGTCTCCCCGCGCGTCACGCGACACGGCAACGACGCTGGGTTCGCAGCTGACGATCCCCTTGCCCTTGACGTATATCAGGGTCGTCGCCGTGCCGAGGTCGATCGCCAGGTCGTTGGAAAAGAGACCGTAAAGCCAGTCGAAGATCATGGGTAACTCGTCAATTTCTTGCCAAACCGCTGAAGGATCAGCGATTTGCGAGGGGGCCGCTTAACATGGCCAGGGGGCTGCGCGCAATTTGGGTCAAGTGTTCAGCGGTTTGCATGCCCTGAAACAAAACGGCCAGGCGTCCCGAGTGCTTTCAGATTTGCCGTCTGGGCTCAATCGTCGTCCCAGTCGTCTTCGCCGTGCCGACCCGCGCGAAAACCTTCGTTGTGACGTCGTCCGCCGCGATCCTCGCCAGCCGGGCGCGTCTTGCGTTTTTTGCTGTCCCACTTCTTCTCGCCGCGCTCTTTTTCCTTGTTGTCCCAGTTTCGAGCGGGCCGCCCCGCGGTCCGGGACGACGGCGGCAGGGTGTCGAACTTGGGCGGCTCGGGGGAGCGGAAATCGCGCGACGGCGCAGATCTAGGCCCCGATGGCGGCATCACCGAGGGGAGCCGCGAACTCTGGGAAGAAGGCGGGGGTGGACCGCCAGAGGGACGTTGGCCGCCGCGTGAGTTCGGCCCACTTGGACCCGAGCCCCGCGCCCGCGCCACGCTCACCGACAACATACGCCCGCGGATCGCGGCTTGCTGCAATTGTTGCGTCGCTTGTTGGGCAGACGCCGGATCCGAGAGCACGACGAAACCAAAGCCGCGGAACCGCCCTTCGGCGTCGACCGGCAAGTGAATGCGCTGCACGCCACTCACGCCCATCTCGCGCAGCAACTCTTCGATCTCTGCGACGTTGGCGTCGAACGGCAGGTTTCCGACGTAAAGTGTCGATTCTTCGGGTTGATATGCCTGGCCCCGTGAAGGCGGCGGAGAGGTTCGATCGGCGCGAAACAGGCGTACGGAAATCGAGCGGCCCGCCTGCAAGCTCCCATCGAGCACCTGGCGCGCCGCGTTTGCTTGCTCCGCTGACCCCATGGTAACGAAGCCGAAACCGCGCCGGTTACCCGTGGCACGATCTATGGGGATGGTGACCGACTCCACGCGACCACCGGTAGCTTCGAACAGCTGACGGAGGATGTCCTCCGTGACAGCGTCCGCCAGCCCAGCTACGAAGAGTTTCCTCTCGTCTTCAACCGACATGGATCTCGAGCCTCAATGATTTTCCAGACGAGTATTTCTGAGAGATGGTCGCCAACAAGGCTGTACTCCAACCGGTAAGAGTTCCCCGAGAACTCAACCAAACGCCCATAAGCATCACTAACGTCCATGAAAATCCGGGTCATTGTCAATCCCAGTGCAGCGGCCGGAGCTGCCGGAAGGAAAATTCCTTCGCTCTGCCGGCTCTTCGAAGAACGAGGCGTCGAGGCGCTCGTTCAAACCACTACCCATCCCGGTGAAGCGACGCACCTCGCACGCGAAGCGTCCGAGAGTGGAGTCGACGTGCTCGGGGTGATGGGTGGCGACGGCACCTTCAACGAAGTCGCTCAAGCGTGCTTGCCGCGCGGTGATGGTGCGACGGCCTTCGGGCCGAGCCTGTCGTTGATCCCCGCCGGCACCGGGGGCGACTTCAAACGCAGCTTGGGCCTGACCAACGACCTTCGTGCAGCGGTAGAACGCATGTTGAACGGTACTCCTCGTCGCATGGATCTCGGCGTCGTCAGCGAACGTCGTCCGGGAGCGCAACCGCCACGGGCGTTCCTCAACGTCGCCAGCGTAGGGTTGTCGGCGGTCGTGTGTAGGCTCGCCAATCAAGGGCCCAAGTGGATTGGCGGTAAGTTGATGTTCTTCGGCGCGGCGCTGCGAGCCACCATGAGCTACCGAAACCTGGGAGTTCGCGTCAGCGTCGACGGCCACGTGCACTACGAGGGACCAACGTATCTGGTCGCGATCGCGAACGGCCGCTGCTTCGGTGGCGGCATGCAGATTGCCCCCGACGCGCGTTTGGACGACGGTGCGTTCGACGTGGTAATCTTGGGCAACTACTCGAAACTGGGCGCGATTTCGCTGTCCCGAGCCATCTACGCGGGCACCCATGTCCACCGAGCACAAACGCTCGTGGCACGCGGCCGCGTCGTCGACATCGAGCCCCTCACCGAAAGCCCAACGGGCGCGATTCTGGAAGCCGACGGCGAGGTGCCATCGCTGAACCTTCCACTGCGAGTGACGCTACATCCGAGGGCGGTTTCAATCTGCGCCTGACTCGGGCGGAACTGTCCCCCAGGGCAAGCAGTTCAAAGTGGGCGGTTCACACTGGGCGTAGCCGAACGGTGCCCGAACCCGCTTTCAGAACCATCTGGCAGGCCAAGCGGCTGCCACCGGGACCACCCACGACATCGAGCAGATCAGCCTCGTCCTCGTTGGGAGCTTCAATCAGCTCGGCCCCCTCGAGCACCTCGCACTGACAGGTCCCGCAAGACGCCGAACGACACGAAAACGGGATCGGCAACCACTGCTCGTCGGCTAGGTCCATGACCGAGCCTCCAGCCGGAACGTCCACTTCTTTCTGAGACCCTGCAGGGTTGGCTTCGACGACAAGTTTGGGCATGCGGGCACCTTTAGCCACACGCGCCTGCAAAATGCCAGCACGAAAGCAGGGGTTTTTCGCCCGATTTCGCGTTTCGGCGAGGACCTCGTCAGTGCCGCGCAGACTCGGACTTGCACAGCCCGATTTGGCTCTGCGGGCACGCAATTCTGACGTGAAAATGGTCGTCGTGGGGCTCTCCGTGTTCCGGCTGCTTGAGCAGTTCCGCCGCACGCTCGACGTAACGCTTGAAGCGGGCGTCCTTCGAGGCGAACGCCAACAGACGGGAGCGCAACCCGTGAGACACGAAGATATGTGATAACCCAGCACGGGTATCGGTTACCCAGGCCTGCACTAGCAGCCAGTTTCGGTAATCGTCGAAGATTAAGTTCTGGCTACCCACGGCCTTGCCGTCGGCCCCAAACTTCACGAATTCCGTGAGCTGGACGCTCTTGCCCTTCGAGTTCGTGGCGAAGAAGCCGACGTCCGCGTCACGCCCGGATTGGTGAGAGCGGTGACCGTACAGGGGTCCGCCGCCTTCGCGCGACAGATCGCCCACCAACATCTTGATGCCGCCTGCGTCCTTGGAGATCTGTTTGGCGCTACGCCGCAACATGAGCACCAACGCGGGGTGGCCATAACGAGCACCGGTACTACTCGCCTTGACGACCAAATGCGCCGTATCTGACAGCTTTTTGGCTCGGATCTGGTAGCCGTCGTTCGGGTGTCCTACGGTCAAAGACATGACCTTGAACGGGTATTCTCGGTAGCGGAGCGGAAGCTCTGGCACCTTGGCTGCGGCTGAACTCACGAGCAACGACATCAGGAAGCCGACACCCGCGCAGCCAGTCCACCGCAGCCGACTCGATGTCTTGGGGGAGCTTTTCACCGGGTCTCCAAACATCTCCTTTCTTGTGTCAAACGAACACCGCCCGCGCAAGCTCGCGAACAGCGCCCCGTTTTGCTCCGGGCCCGCCCGGGGTGAACGTTGGACCGCCGGCCAGCGAGTGCGCTCGAGCATTGACACCGCAGCGAGTGCTACCCTTTAACGCCATCAGATGGGTCGACGTTTTCCAGAGCGCCAGGCGGCGCGTCGTTTGTGGGGGCGGGTACGTGTTGGGCTGGCCAGCAGCTTTGTATGGACTTGCCTCGCCTGCGGCGGTGAAAAACCACCCGTTCAGAGGTCTGCCGCCGACCCGCACGACGTCCTGCCGGCAACCGGCGTCCCGCTCGCCGTGACGGTGTGGCCAGGTCAGCCGCGTACCGTTGCGGCGCCCTCCGAACACGCGACTCCCAAGCCCACGACCGCGAGCAGTGAGACACCGCCCGCCACAGCCGCGGTGACACCGGTGCTCAATCGCGAGTTGTTGACGCTACGCTACGAAGCCCAACGGCGGATCCTCGGAGGAGAGTTCCTCGAGGACGCGGAAGGCAAACCCCCGCCCAGCGCCAGCCTCGAGCGTCAAGGGCCAAATGGGTACGAACTGGGGCAATTCGTCGCCATCGAGAACGAGGGCGCGCTCGAGTCGTTCAACGAGCAACTCGAACGCTTGGCTACCGGTCGCGACAGCGATGGCAAGGTGCGGATCCTCATCTACGGCGCTTCGCACACTCAAGGCGACATCTTCCCGTCGTACATCCGTTACTACTTGCAGAGCCGGTTTGGAAACGGCGGCTTCGGCTTCGTCCCGTTGGTCAAGCTCAACGACTGGCACCGATTGCTCAACGCCAACATCGAAGCAGAGGGCTTCCAGGTGCAGCACTCGCTCCGGAACCTCCCCGCTCACGGGCGTCTTGGCTTGTTGGGCGCGGCCTCGGTTGGCTTCGCTCGCGACGCCATGCTTCGTGTCTCACCGAGAAATAGCACCGACGCCGCGCTTGCGGCGAGTGAATACGAAGTGTCCTACGGCGCGGAGCGCGGCGGCGGCGACCTCATCTTGCTAGTGAACGAGGTGCCGCAAATGCAACTGTCCGGCCGCGCCAACGGCTTCGAGGACCGTTTCTTTCGGTTCCGAATGGCTCCCGGCTGGCACGAGGTGCAGGTGCGGCCAGCTGGCAACGGCCCCGTGCGCGTGTACGGCGTCACCATCGAACGGCCCGAGGTGGGCGTCGTGGTCGACACGCTCGGGATCGGCGGCGCGCGTGCCGCGAGCATCCTCGACTGGAACGAAGCAGCCTGGGCGGGGCAGGTCAAACACCGCGACCCTTCCTTGTACATCCTGGCCTTCGGTACCAACGAGGCAGTGGTCACCAAAGATCCGGACAACAGCTACCGCAACAAACTCAACGAGGTGCTCAATCGCTTCAAACGCGCAGCTCCGACCGCCAGTTGCTTGCTCGTCGGGCCGTTCGACTTTCCGGTGGAGAACAGCCAAGGCTACACCACTCGCACCCGGCTCATCGAGATCATCGCGACCCAACGCGAGGTCGCTGCGCAACACGGTTGCGGCTTTTGGGATGGTTTCAAGTTCATGGGTGGTCCCGGGTCGATGCACCAATGGGTCACGGCGAGCCCACCACTCGCTGCCGCGGATCACATCCACCTCAATCACCGCGGTTACGTGCGGATGGGGATGAGTCTGGCCGACGCGATCATGCGCTCGTACGACGAGTTCCACCTGGTGGTGCGCGACTGGACGCCGACGCCGTAGCTCGTCGACGTCACGCGATCGACCGCGCTCGTTCGAGTCCCGGAGTACTCGATTGACCCACGTAAGCCGTGACGCGCACCGGGTTTCGGATGGCTTCGGGGTGTTCGCGATTGTAGTAGGAGACGCGCTTGCGCAACTCCTCCGCTCGCCGGCGCACGTCGCTGAGAAAACCCATCACCTCGTCGCGAAGCGGGTGTTGCTCCGAGATCACGTAGGTGTACGTGCTTCCACCGCCCCGCGGCTCGTCGGTTTCGTCCAGGCCGTGATTGAGCCGGGCACACAAAGCCTGAACCATCGCCTGGTAATGGTCGAACATCGCCGCTTCCCAGCCGAACGGGTCTTTCGAGCCGATCACGCACTCGGCGGCGACATAACGGGTGCCGGCTTGGTCTACGACCTCTCGCAGCTTGTTCTCGGAGACCAGAAGCAGCAGCGCTCGATGCAGGTCAGCCTCGTGGGACGGCACCTGCTCGACGATCTGACTGAAGTTGCACTCCCCCAAGCGACTGACGGCAACCCAGACCAGGTTCGCCACCCGGCGTTCGTCGGGCTGTGTAGCGAGTTGGTCGCTGGGGGCGCCGCTACCGGTTTCTGCGCAACGAAACAACACGGCGTTGCCGCGGCCAGTCCGCAGTACACGCCCGCTATCGACCAAGTCTTTGATGACGCCGCGCAGTGTCAGGGAGTCCTCGTTGCGAAAACGGACGAGTAAATCGGATTGGGAGACGGTACCCACATCTCGGATGTGGCTCAACACGGCTTCCCACAACGAGCAGCCCCCGTACCGCGCCTCCTGCTCGAGCCGCTTCACCCGATCGTGATAAGTGCGCAAGGCCATCCCGAACATATCGGCGATCACCTTGTTGCCGACCCCTTGCTGTTTGAGCTCCCGCACCACGTCGATGAACATCTGGTTCGACGTATGGGCGAGGGAGGGTCGACCGCCCGCGACGGCCAGTTGAGCAACCAGTACGCCCGTTTGACGAACGATGGCGTCGATGAGCACAGCTATATTCATACAACCAATCACGAGACGCGCGGCACGACGCGGATAACCAGCGGCTACCAATCGAGCGATGACCATGCCCCCGACGCGAGCACAGGCAACGTTTTCACCTCACCCCATTAATGTCCGGGTCCCGCCGCCACCATCGAACAAAATACGAACGGCCTGTCGCTTTTCTTCCCTCCGCGACAATCACGGCAAGGGTGAGCCGACCTTGCGCGCCCGGAACTCGGCGTACCCCTGCATCAACGAGCGGACGACGAGTTCGGCGATCACCTCGTGCCCCGCGCTCGTCGGATGAGAGAAGTCCGCACCCGCGAGCCTCGGATTTGCGTAATACCAGCGACCGATCGATCCATCTCCGCCCATCGCCTCGAAGGTGTTGAAGAAGGCGCACCCCTGTTGTTCGGCCACCTTCTTCTGGGAATCGACCATCTTTGGAACGATCCGCCGAGTGCGGATACCGACGCGCCCAACACGCTCGCCATGGTCGGTCAGAGACATGATGAGGCACGAGGCCTCTGGCTTTCCCACGCGGAATTTCTGGATGACGCGAGTGTACTCCTCTTCGTACGGCGTCATGGTTCGGTAAAGGTCCATCTTCTCGCGCTGCACGTCGTTACCACCCAACATGAACACCAGCATGTCGTTGTCGCGGTGGCGGATCTGCTCTGCGATGTGATTGGGCTCTTGATAGTCGAGACGTTGGGTGAAGCTGCCGATCAACGCAAGGCCGTCCCACACGATGCCGGGCCCTTCGCGCTCGAGGACCACACCGAATCCGCGCGCCGACCCGCCACCGATGGCGCGCACCTCGAACGCATGGGGCCCATCGACCAACGCGAACTCCTTCCAGCCGCTGGTGGCTGTGTCGGCGCGGGTGTCGATCACGCCTTGCACCTTGTCATCGATCTTGACCTGGAATTTACCACCGTCCGGGTGCTGGAGGAACCAGAGCTCGAACGAGCTAACCTTGGAGCCGATGCCCTCTTTGGCCGTGGCCCAGACGCTCGTCCCACCGCCACCGGAATGCGAACTCACACCGCCGTAGCCGTAGAGGCCGTCGTCTTCGCAGTTGAAGATGATCTCGCACTTGTGCCAGCCGCCCTCGTCGGAGAAGCGAACGCCGCGGTGCATGTACCCTACGTTGTAGCGTCCAAGTACGTGAAAGCCGTGCCCTGCATCTCCGAAACGTCTCTGTAGTCGCCGGCGAATTGCGTGCGTGACACCGTCGTCGCCGAGCACCGAATCACCCCAGTGACCGACTCGCGTAACGGCTTTCGGTTTACCCAGCTCGGTCAGCGTGAGGCGTGAATAGAAGTGGTCGAGCTTGTCGACGAAATCGATGGGCGTGAACTTTTCACCATCCGCCAAGGGCTCCGCGACGTACGGCGGGTACGTCTTCGCGTCCGGGTCACCTGGACGCAACGTCGGCGCTGGCTCCGGCGGCGTCTGGGCGTTGGGCAGCTCGTTCGGATCGACGGGCGCGCCGCCGAGGTCGTCGCCGGCTACACCGCGCTCATCGTCCCCACCAGCAGCTGGGCCGGGATTGCCCCGTGCGTCTTCGCTCGACCGGGCTAGCTTGGTGAGTTCACTCACCTCTGCTTCGCGTCCGGAAGCCAGAGACCCCTGCCCCATGAACTCGCGTCCGATGATGTTCCAGAACGGCACGTAATCTTCACCACGCGCCCAGGGCTGGGCATCCTGCAATCCGGGCACGAGATACGAGCAAGCCACCGCGACGATTAATCCGGCACACGCGCCCGCATAACGGCGGCGGCCACCACGCGTCAGCAGCAGCGGCGGTGCGCTGCCGGTTTCGTCTTCGGGTCGAGGAGGTTCGAACGTCACTTGCGGCACCTAGAATGAAAAGTAGATGTTCGCGCGCGGCCCAGTGAGTAACGCCAAGCCGAGCCACGACACTGCCGCTATCAACACACCCAGAGCTGGGCCCGGCAACACGCGCAGCAGGCGACGCGCCCCCGTCTCGAGCCACGACTGCGGGAGCCAGTGATAACCCAGGCCAATCAGAAGCACCCAGAGAATCCCAGATTCGGCGAAGCCGGAGGCGAACTTACCGACAGGGTTTTGAGTCTCACCGGCCCAGGCCGCCAGCCCTTGCATGCGAAACAATCCTTCACGCACGCCGTGTCCGTCGAAAGCGAACAACTGGTGCGCCATCGTCCTAGCCTTCTCGAGGTCGTCTGCGCGGAAGAACACCCTGGAGAGCGTAGTGAAGTGGAACGTCATGGCCACGTGCAACACCGTCCACCAAGGCCGCGAACCTGGCTCGGGGATGAACAAGATGACGAGCGCCACACCGGCCACGAACGCAGCAAACACCAAGGACGTGATCCATGGCAATTGCAGAGGCCAAGACGCCAAGACGAATCCCAGAAAGCCCAGAATCAGCGCCGCCAACACTTGAGGTCGCAACGGACCACCGGCGTTGAGACGTACGAACCGGTTGAACACCATGGCAGCGGCCTGGAGCAGGCTATAAACCACGAAGTTCCAGCTCGCGCCGTGCCACATGCCTACGAGGAACATGGTCAGCGCCAAGTTGAAATAGGTGCGCTCAGACGAGCCTCGACTACCCCCGAGAGGGAAAAACAGGTAGTCGCGCAACCAGGTTGACAGCGTCATGTGCCAACGCCGCCAAAACTCACCCACGTGGGGCGATTGGTACGGACGCTCGAAGTTCTCGGGGAGCTGGAACCCCATCAAGCGCGCGACGCCGATCGCGATGTCCGAGTACCCCGAGAAGTCGGCGTAGATCTGCAAGGTGAACGCGTAGAGGGCGAACAGCGTCTCGAGGGACGAATAGTCACTCGGTGAGGCGAACACCAGGTCCGTGAAATATGCGGCGATGAAGTCCGCAAACACCAGCTTCTTGAATAGACCCTTGAGGATCCGCCAAGCGGCAAAGTCCACGGCGTCCGCGTCCAGGGAAAGCTGCAGCTTGAACTGCGGGAGGAACTGGACGGCGCGCACGATCGGGCCCGCCACGAGCTGTGGGAAAAACGCAACGAACGTCGCGAATCGGAGCAAGCTACGCTCGGCTCTGAGTACTCCACGATAAACGTCGATCGTGTAGCTCAGGCTCTGGAACGTGTAGAAGCTGATGCCGATGGGCAGCGAAATGGACAGGACGGGTCTCGCCCACGTGATGCCGAGCGCGTGCATCAGATCATCGGCCGCGGACAACGCGAAGTTCGTGTACTTGAAGTATCCGAGCAAACCCAGGTTGGTGCCGAGACTCAACCATAACCAGCGACGCCGACGCTTGTCCCCCACGGGCAACGAATCGATTTTCAGCGCCAAGCTGTAGTCGACGAGGGTCGTGAACGCGAGGAGCCCGGCGAAGTACCATCGGGTCGGTAAACCGCCCCCCGGCGGGCGGGCTGCCGCCATGTAGAAGAAGTAACTGCTGACGAGCAGCACCCACATGCGCGCCTTCGTGTTCGACGCCAACGCCCAGTAGGCGGCCAATACCGGCAGAGCGAAGAGCAGGAAGTCGAAACTCGCGAAAAGCATGTCTGCGCTGGTTGAAGAGCTTGGCTGAGGGTTTGGTCGACCGAGGGGTTACGCGGCGACGACTGGCTCCCACGCTTGCAGTTTGCCGAAGGCTCCTCGCAACGCGGCTTCGTCGCCGGCGAGGGCCGTGCACTCGGCGATGAGCTGGCCAACCTGGGCGCGCGACAACTTGACACGCTCGCTCGGATTGAGCAGTCGCGCATCGGCCTGACACTGCCTCAACGTGGCCACGGCCAACCACAGCGGGACCAAGCAAAAGCTGCGGATGTCACGCGCAGGTGCCGGGATCGCGAGTACGTATTCGAGTGCTTCTTCCAGGCTGCGCTCGGCCAACTGGAACAAGGGGGTCAGCGCGTGGCGGACGCGACGCGCACTGGCTGGATTGACGATGTCTCGCGGCGTGAGGTCCCAACGCGCCAATTCGGCACGTGGCACGAAGCAAACGTTGCGCTGCAAGTCGCTGCTCATGTCGCGCAGTATGTTTACCAGTTGCAGTCCCCTTCCGAAACCTTCGGCAAACTGCTGCAACCGTAGGCGGACGTTCAGCGGCAGGTCGAGCTGAGCTGCGAACAACTCGGAGAGCAGGTGGCCAATCGCTCCGGCGACGAAGTAGCAATATCGGTCGAGGTCGGCCATGGTCGTCAGGGCCATGACGCCGTCGCTGGCATCGGGTTTACGTTGAGCGTAGATCGCCATACCTCGCACCAACTCAGCGATCCAACGAGCGGCATCCGCGTGGCCAGGTGCTTCGCGGAACACGCGAAGGACACGCGGAAGTCCGGCGATCAGGTAGAGTTCGTTGGATGTAAACCCGGAAACGTTACCACACGCCTCGACGAACGCACTGGCGTCTCGACCGCCGTCCATCACGTCGAGCAGCGAACGAAACAACGTCTCGCGCTCGAACGGTGCCGCCTCCGGGTTGTCTTCCACGGTGTCGGCGATGCGGCACAACAAGTAAGCCGCCGTAACGCCTTGCTCGAGCGGCGCCTTCAACATTGCGATGGGGATCGCAAATGTGCGGGAATGTTGAGCAAGTGCGAGCTTGCAGAAGCTCCAATCCGAACTGGTCATGGCGGGCGGGTCCCTCGTATCTGGGGCAAGAAGGCGCCTCGTTTGGTAGCCAACCCTTCCAGCGCGAACAATACTTGCCAGCTTTGGTGCCACGTTTCGAACCGTGAGCCGGCCCCCGGCTGCCCCGCCTCAGCCCACGACACACTGGGAATTGGCCCGAATTCCGCCTGGGTGTCACGGTTAATCACGCACTTGCGCAGCCCCCTTCCCGCCTTGCTTGGCGCGAAGGGACTTCCGAAGCCACGCAGAGTCTGTTCTTTTCGCTACGCGCGTCGCACTCCCAAGGCATGTCCCGGCCCCAAGTTACTATCGGTTTTTTCGTCGACACCCTGTCTCAAGAGTATCAGCAGAGGGTGTTTGCTGGTCTACACGCGGAAGCAACGCGCCTCAACGTGAGCGTGGTGTGTTTCATCGGCGGGGCGCTCAACCCGGCCGGCATCGAGAGCCACCAGAACGCCCTGTACAATCGCGCTACGGCCTCCCACCTGGACGGCCTCGTGATCGCCACGGGTACCCTGGGCAACCAAGTTGGGGCGCAAGCGCTCACCTCGTTCGTCGAGAGCTTCGAGCCGTTGCCCACGTGCAGCGTGGGTATCGAGTTGCCGAACACTCCCAGCGTATCCATCGACAACCATACCGGGGTACGCGAAGCGCTCCTGCACTTGCTCGAAGAAGGTGGCCGGCGCCGGATCGCCTTCATCCGGGGCCCGGAGGGCAACCGGGAAGCCGAGGAGCGCTTTTCGGCTTACCGGGACGTGCTCTTGTCTCACGGTTTGGGGATCAATCCGGATCTGGTTACACGAGGTGATTTCGAGGCAGCCTCGGGCAGCGCGGCCGTGCGCACCCTGATCGACGAGCGCCACGTCGCCTTCGACGCCGTCGTGGCGGCGAGCGACCTGATGGCTCTCGGCGCTCTCAACGCGCTGCTCGAGCGCGGCGTCGCGGTGCCAGACAAAGTCGCGGTCGTCGGCTTCGACGACATTGAGGCCGCGCGCTTCGCCACCGCACCGCTCACCACCGTGCGCCAACCACTCACGGACCTCGGCAAACGCGCGCTCGAGAACGTGATCAACCAGGTCTTCCAGAGCGGCGACACCGGCAACGTCGTGCTACCCGCGCGGCTCATCAAACGCGAGTCGTCGCGCACGGCGGCGCCCCAGGAGAGCCTGGCTCCACACCAGTTGCCTCAAACTTCGCTCTCCGACACGCATTTACTCGAGGAGGGTTACCGCTCGATCCGGGAGCGTCTGCACCCCGCGTTACAGGCAGTAACCCCGAACCTTCACCCCGGAAGCACGTGGCCCGAGCAGCTGTGTGGTGCATTCGTCGCCGAGGTGTGCGGGCGTCGCCGCGGCTTGCTCAAACGTCTCACCTTCCTGGAGATCTTGGAGCCGCTGTTGTTGGCGGGGCCGAGCACCCAAACCGACTCGGCGCAGTTCCAGGAAATCGTGAGCACGATGCGGCGCGAACTGCTACCTCACGTGCGGGGGAGCTCAGAACTCCGTGAACGCGCGGAAATGCTCTGGAACCGCGCCCGAGTGCTGATCGGCAGCATCAACGAGCGGCTGCAGGTGCAGCACCGACTCCAGGAGAGTCATTGGCGTCGTTCCGTGCGCGCCGCTGGCGGCTCACTGCTGCGCACCGAGAGCTGGGAAGCCCTCGCCAGCGCCATCGCCAGCGGGATCCCGCGCCTCGGCATTCCAGGCTGCGCCGTGTGCACGACTGAAGGCTCCGGCACGGAACTGCGCGTCGCGGTCGATGACGGCATGCGTGTGAGTCCGACTCAAACCGCGTTCGGAAGTTCGGAGATCCTGCCGGCGGGAGTCCTCGACGGCAGCCGACGGCGGACCTTGCTCGTGCATCCCTTGTTCCGATCCTCGGGCCCGGTCGGGCACGTGGTCTTCGAGTTGGGCCCGCTGGATCCCGAGGCGTATGCGCTCCTCCGCGACTACATCCACGGCGTGGTCAGCGGCTTGCGTCGCTAACGGTCCGAGGCATGGGCGCGCCGCTCGGGAGAGTGAGGCGCGCCCCGAGCGTTCACTTTTTGCGAAGCGGGGTTACCTGGAGGTCGGCGAAGAAGTCGTTCCCCTTGTCGTCCACGACGATGAATGCGGGGAAGTCGACGACGTCGATCTTCCACACCGCTTCCATACCGAGCTCGGGATATTCGAGCACTTCCACCTTCTTGATGCTCTGCTGCGCCAGCAGCGCCGCCGGGCCCCCGATCGAACCCAGGTAGAACCCACCGTGCTTGTGACACGCCTCCGTGACCTGCTTGCTGCGGTTGCCCTTGGCCAGCATGACCATGCTTCCACCGTGCTGCTGGAACAAATCTACGTACGAGTCCATTCGACCTGCCGTGGTCGGCCCGAAAGACCCCGAGGCATAACCTTCGGGCGTCTTCGCCGGGCCGGCGTAGTAGACGATGTGGTTCTTGAAGTAGTCTGGTAACCCAGCGCCACTATCCAGGCGCTCCTTCAGCTTGGCATGGGCGATGTCGCGAGCCACCACGATCGTACCCGTCAAGGACAAGCGAGTGCGGATTGGATATTGCGAGAGGGTCGCGCGGATGTCCGACATCGGCTTGTTCAAGTCGACCTTGACGACTTGCGCGCTCAAGTCTCGCTCCGTGATCTCCGGCAAGAAGCGCTCCGGGTTGCGGTCGAGCTCTTCCAGGAACACCCCGTCTTTGGTGATTTTGCCGAGCGCCTGGCGGTCGGCGGAACAACTCACGCCGAGTC
Source organism: uncultured bacterium (assembly GCA_966249405.1). Classification (GTDB taxonomy): domain Bacteria; phylum Myxococcota_A; class Polyangia; order Polyangiales; family Polyangiaceae; genus SZUA-265. The sequence continues at coordinate 42,136 of CBINDO010000021.1, forward strand.
CGATGGGACACGAAGCGCCGTGCCGCGGCAGGCGAATGACGCGCACGTCGTGCGCGAAGTACTTGCCTCCGAACTGAGCCCCGATGCCGGTCTTTTGAGCGAGTTCGAGCACCTTGGCCTCAAGTTCCAAATCGCGAAAACCCCTGCCCAGTTCGTTGCCGCTGGTGGGCAACGAGTCGAGGTACCGCGCGCTCGCGAGCTTCACCGTCTTGAGGGTGTGTTCGGCAGAAGTCCCGCCGATCACCAGAGCCAGGTGGTAGGGCGGACACGCCGACGTACCAATCGACCGCAACTTCTCGTCGATGAAAGCGAGCAGTCGCTCCGGGTTCAGCACGGCCTTGGTCTCTTGAAACAAGTACGATTTGTTGGCGCTGCCGCCGCCCTTGGCCATGAACAGGAACTTGTACTCGTTGCCGTCGGTGGCGTAGAGGTCGATCTGCGCCGGCAGATTCGTCTTGGTGTTGCGCTCATCGTACATGGTGAGCGGCGCCATCTGCGAATAACGCAAGTTGGCGCGGCGGTATGTATTGTAAACTCCGCGCGCCAAGTGAGCTTCGTCTTTGCCCGCGGTGAACACGCCTTGACCACGTTTACCCATGATGATGGCGGTGCCCGTGTCTTGGCACATCGGCAAGATGCCGGCCGCCGAGATGCTGGCATTCTTCAGGAGCTCGAGGGCGACGAACTTGTCGTTCGGCGTTGCCTCGGGATCCTTCAAGATCTTGCCGAGCTGCTCCAAGTGACTCGTTCGCAGAAAGTGGGCGATGTCGAACATCGCCGTTTCGCTGAGCAAGGTGAGCGCTTCTGGCTCGACCTTCAGAATAGTCTCACCGTCAAAGGCCACCGTCGAGACGCCCTGCGTGGAGAGGCACCGGTACTTGGTTGGGTCGTCGCCAAGCGGCAGTAATGACTGATACTCGAAGCCGTCGTTCGCCATGGCGGCGCTATATCAGCGGGAATCGGCCAGAACAAGCCGCACCGTGGCGGTTTTGACTTTGTCGCGGTGCGCGGTCAGCCCGGTTTCGTGACAGCCCGCACTCGGATTGCTACGGTCGCCCTGCGATGCCCGGAAAAAAGAAAGCTTCCAAAGGTCGCAAGACCAAACCCCTCGACGCGAACAAACCCCAAAAGCGCGCCCAATCTACCAACCGCGCCAACGTTGGGAAGTCGGGGGTTCGCGTCACCGACCCCGCTCCGCGATCGGCGCGCAAGAGCAAAGCCCGCTCAGTGCCCCCCGCGCGCAAAGGGAAGCCAGAATCCGAACCGAGCGTGGCGACGAAGGCGCCGCGCGGACCCCACGATGCAGCCGTCCAAGAGCTGCGTGCGTTTGGCCTTCGTTACCCTGAAGCACATACCAAGAGCCCGTGGCCAGGCCACTTGGATCTGGCGGTGCGTGACAAGACTTTTGCTTACTTGAGCTTGGACGGGGAGCCCCTGTCGATTGGGTGCAAGCTCCCACATTCCTGCCAGACGGCGCTGAGTTTGCCTTTTGCACAACCAACTCCGTACGGTCTCGGCAAAAGCGGCTGGGTGACGGCCAACTTCGAACCCAACGATACGCCGCCGGTCGAGTTCTTGAAGGCGTGGCTGGACGAAAGCTACCGCGCCGTAGCACCGAAGACCCTCGTCAAGAAGCTGCCCGACGCCTCGTGACGAGAGTGCTTCCGGTACTAGCGAGCAGGGGTCTACCCCTCGCCAGTGGGTTCGGCGAGACTCCGAGCCCCTGCGTGGTGCGCGCGTCTCGGGAAAGCGAACTCGGCTCGCGACGACGAGGTCGGCGGTGCTCCTGGCCTTGCGTTCGAGCGCGTCACGACGCGCGACGATTGAGCACGTGGACGGCGCGACCGAGTCCATGCTCGGCCGCGTCGTGGACTCCTTCGCTCAGGGTTGGATGAGGGTGAATGGTGAGAGACAGGTCTTCCAGGGTCGCTCCCACTTCAATCGCCAAGGCGAGTTCGGATACGAGTTCGCTGGCGTGAGCGCCCACGAGCCCTGCGCCCACCAAACGCCCATCCTCGGAGATCAGCTTGATGTGCCCGTGTTTGTCGCCGGAAGCGCCGGCCCTGCCCAGCGCCGAATAAGGGAAGCGTCCGATGGTCAAGTTGGCCCCACGCGCGCGAGCTCGTTGTTCCGACAACCCCACCGTCGCGATTTCTGGATCGGTGAAGATGGCCGCAGGCAGCGCGTGCCAATCACGTTTCGTGCGACGCCCGGCGATCGCGTCGCTCACCACGAGGGCCTCGGCGAACGCTTTGTGCGCGAGATAGGGCGGGCCAGCGATGTCGCCCACGGCGTAAACCCCCGGCACCGACGTCTGACAGTCGTCGTGAGTGAACACGTGGCCCCTTTCATCGAGACGCACCCCGGCAGCTCGCAGATCGAGGGCCTCTGCATCGGGAACGAAGCCCGCAGCCACGAGCACGTGAGAGGCGCTCACCGAGAAATCCGCTTTGCCGTCGTTCAACGTCACCTCGACGCCTTGTGCGTCGATCTTGCACCCGGCAGCGTGCGTCGACAGGTGAATGCTCGCGCCGCCGCCCAGTAGGCGTTTCCTGACTACGCCCACCAGGTCGTCATCGACGCCGGGCAGCAAGCTTGGCCCCATCTCCACCAGCGTGAGTTTGGCGCCCAAATTCAGGAATGCGCTTCCGAGCTCGAGACCTATTACCCCGCCACCCAGCACCAGCAAGTGCTCGGGTAACCGCTCGAGGAAGACCGCCTCTTTCGCCGTCAGGATTCGTGCCCCGTCGGGTTCGAACCCGGGCACGATGCGAGGTCGCGCCCCAGCACCAATCACCACTGCGCGCCGCGCCTCGAACTCCGCAGACGCACCCCCCTGCAGCTCTACACCAACGCTGCGCGGCGACGTGAACCGCGCGTTGCCGCTCACCAAACGCACTCCGTTGCTCGCCATCAGCCCCGCGACGCCAGAGGTATGGTGCTCGACCACCGAACGAACGTGCCGCTGGGCTTGCTTCAGGTTCAAGCCGACGCGTTCTACGTCCACGCCGAGCTCGGGTCCGTGCAGAGCCTTTTGATATCGCTCCGCGACGCTGATCAGCGCTTTGGAAGGAATACAGCCCCAGTTCAGGCAAACGCCGCCGACGGATTCTCGCTCTATGCAGACCGTTGAAAAGCCAGCTTGCGCCGTGCGAATGGCCGTCGAATACCCTCCCGGACCAGCACCAATCACGATTACGTCGACCGTCTCCATCTATCGCTCCTTTCTCAAAAGAGACCGAACGGTCTCTTTTTGTGTAAACCAAAGACCCTGCGAGACGACTCGTGGGCCCGTACCATCGACGCTGCTGAGTCAGCGCACCACGATGGTTTCCAAGTACTGCTCCAGGTGCCGAACGATGGCGCGCATCGCCGCTTGGCTGCCGTAAAGCTTCGACATCATCACGGCGCCCTCCAAGGTACAGATGAACACGAACGCGACGGTGTCTGGAGACACGTCCGGGCGGATCTTCCCCGACTGCTGCCCATCGCGGACCGCACGTTTGATCACGCGTCGCATGTCGTCCATCACTTGCGCCGCGCGTTCACGCAGGACCGGGTTGGCGTCGTCGGCCTCGACGGCAGCGTTCAACATCGGGCAGCCCCCGGGGACTGGCGGATCGCCCGGGATGCGTTCGTACACCTTGATGATGGCGCGCAGCCGCTCTTCGGGCTCGGTGAGACCACCGAGCGCGTCGACGAAGCGCTCGCGCATGACCCCCACCGCGTAGTCGAAGGCGGCCAGGGCGAGCTCCTCCTTGCTCTCGAAGTGGCGGTACACGCCGCCCTTCTGGAGGCCGGTGGCAGCCATGACTTCGGTGATCGAGGTGGCCTCGTAGCCGCGCTGATTGAATAGCCCTGCGGCCTTCTCGATCAGCTGTTGGCGGGTGCGTTCTCCTTTGCTCATTCGGCAGCTCGTTCGACCATCGCCTCCAAATGCGACCGTCCGGTCTCTTTTAGCACGGACCTCGGCCGGGTCAAGCGCACACTGGGCGCCACTTCACCCTCCACGAAGACGTCTCAATTCCGGTTTACAGGCCGCTCGAGTCCGTGATTGATCAGCGGGAGCATGAGCACCCTGACCCTGGCCCTGATTCTAGCAGCGGCGATCTTCGTGCTGGCCGCGACCCTACGCGCGACACGCGCCACGGACACGCTGAGGCTACGGCGCAGCGTCGTCTTGTTCGGGTTGTTCGTCGCATGCGCAGGGCTCACCGCCGGCCTACACCGCTGGCTCCCCGAGCTTGGCCTCACGGTGCTCCACCTCGTTGCGGAGCTCCTGGCAATCCTGGTGGTCATCAACCTGTGTGCCTTGTTCGTGTTCGATGTGGCGCTCCGAGCCGTCAAATTGCGCGCACCGGACATCCTCCACGACTTGACCGTGGGCGCCGCCTATCTCCTCGCGGTGTTGTGGCTCATGCACCGCGCTGGCGTTAACCTGGCCAGCATCGTCGCGACGAGCGCCGTGGCGACAGCCGTGCTCGGCTTGTCCCTCCAATCGACGTTGGGCGGCGTGATTGGTGGGTTGTCCCTCCAAGCCGACAATTCGCTCACCGAGGGTGACTGGATCGAGTTGCCAGACAGGACCCAAGGCCTGGTGCGACAAATTCGCTGGCGCCACACCGTCGTCGAAACCCGCGACTGGGACACGTTGCTGATCCCGAACAATCAACTCGTCAACCAAACGATCAAGATCCTCGGGAAACGCATCGGCGAGCCTCGCCAACACCGCATGTGGGTCCACTTTCAAGTCGATTTCCGCTTCTCGCCGACGCGCGTCGTGCAGGTCGTCGAGGACGCCCTCCAAGCAGCGCCATTGGCTAACGTCGCGACGAACCCTCCGCCAAACGTGATCTGTCTGGATCTCGCCAAAGACCACCGCGACTCGGTGGCACTGTACGCGGCTCGGTATTGGCTCACGGATTTGGCCAAGGACGACCCGACGAGTTCGGCCGTGCGCGAGCGCATCTACGCGGCGTTGCGCCGTGCCGAGATCCCGCTCGCCGTCCCCGCCGCGACGTTGTTCGTCAATCAAGAAGATCCGGCGCGGGACATGGAGAAACGCAACCGCGAGATTCGGCGCGTCGCTGGCGCGCTCAGCCGCGTGACTTTGTTCCGAACCCTCTCGGAGGCCGAGCTGCTGCAACTGGCAGACTCGGTGCGCGTCGTTCTGTTCTCACCACAAGAGTTGATCACCCGGCAAGGCGCGGAAGCCAATTGGCTGTACGTGCTCACGAAGGGTGACGTCGAGGTACGCATCACTGCGGGGGGCCGCTCGCGCAAAGTGAACACACTCACGGCTCCCAATTACTTCGGCGAGATGGCGCTCGTGAGCGGCGCGCCGCGCGAGGCAACCGTCGCTGCCACCACGGAGGTCGAGTGCATACGGGTGGGGCGCCGAGACTTCCAACAGCTCTTCAATCACCGCCCCGAATTTGCCGCCGACATCGCGGCGGTCATCGCCGACCGCCAAGTCGCCCTCGCCGAGACGAAGGAAGATCTCGACGCCGAAGGTCAATCCAAACGCGTGGAAGGTGAACGCAAGCGAATCCTCACGTCGGTGCAGGAGTTCTTTGGCTTGGTCGATTGAACGGCGCCGCGGTCGCGGCGAACTGTCGCTGCGCTCCGCGAGCCGCTGGTTCGGACGACGACGCGCTCCGGCAACAAATCGGGCGCGCCAACAAACGATCCGTCGCCTCTGAGGCACTGATGGGCATGAAACGCTCCTTTCCTCGCTTCTCGAGCTCGTCGCTGCTCGCTGCCTTGCTCACGCAGAGCTTTTCGGTAATGGCCCAAGAGCAATCCGCCCCTGCCGCGGCCCCCGAGGCGCTGGCACCGCCCGCAGCTTCTGCGCCTGTCGCCACCACCGACGCGACCGCTTCCGCCCCGGAAGGAGCGCCGGCTTCGAATGTTGCCACGACGGCCGGTCCCATCTTCGTGACCGTTTCGTTGAGTGGCTACGTCTTGCCACCCGAGCAAGTCGCCGAAGCGATCGCGCGCGAACTCAACGTTGCCCTCAGTGCCGCGCCCGAAGCTGCGCGTAACCGCTTCGAAGTGGTCGCCGTCAAGGGCGCCGATATGTCGGTAACCTTCCGCGACCAGACGGGGCAAGCGCTGAAACGTGTGGTAAAGGCGCCCGCCAATGACGCACAGGTGGGCGAGGTCGCGGCCCTGCTCGCCGTAAACCTAGCCCAGGACCCATCGAACGAGTTGTTGACGCAGCTCGCCCCTGCCCCCGCGCCGGTACCAGCCACTGTTTCACCCGCGCCCAGCCAACCGGCGCCGGCCGTGGCCGCCCAATCGGAAGGTCGACCACGAGCGCCCGAGCTGCCGTTCGTCGTCGTCAACGGGACGGTCGCCCATCCATTGTCGATCGTGCGTGACGTAGATGAACGCGCCGTCGGGTTCGAGCTGGGCTTGTTCTACAGCCGTGTCGGGGCCGTCCAAGGCGCCGCGATCAACCCGCTGGTGCTTCAAGTGCGTCAATCGACGGAAGGGGTGTTGATCGCCGGGCTCGGCAGCGTCGCTGGCAGCGGCGACTACACGACGCCGCAGGAGACGGCGCGCGTCGCCGGGCTGTTCAACTATGGCCGCGGACCCTTGCAGGGCGTCGGCATCGCGGGGGCCGTGGACCTGGAATACGTCGAACCAGGGACGGGACTAGGATTACTAGGGGCACAATTGAGCGGCTTGATGAGCTTCGTCAACGCGGACGCCGAAGGCGTTCAAGTAGCTGGCGCGACCAACTTCGCTCATGGCCTGACGGGTTCACAGATTGGCGGCCTGGTGAACGTCGCCAACGGGCCAGCGGACGGCGCTCAGATGGCGGGCGCCGTCAACTACGCCGAGCGCATCGGGGGCACGCAGATCGCTGGCCTCGGCAACGTAGCGCTCGGAGACGTCGAGGGCGCTCAAGTGTCCGGCGGCGTCAATGTGGCCGGCGACGTGGACGGGGCTCAGATTGGCCTCATCAACGTAGGCAAACACGTGCGAGGCACCCAAATCGGGCTCGTCAACGTCGCCAACGAGGTGGATGGTGCATCGGTGGGCTTGGTCACCTACAGCAAGAAGGGCCAAACCCAACTCACGACTTGGTACGACTCGACGCGCCCCGTCAACGTCGGTGCCCGATTCGTTTCCGGCGCGCTGTACGCGATGCCGATGGTCGGCGGCGACCCCACGACGGTCGAGGAGTTCTCGTTTGGTCTCAGCTTCGGCGCCCGAGTCCCGGTCGATCGCCTCTACTTCGACCTCGAAGGCAACTCGAGCAACGAGTTCAAAGACGGCCGCGTCGACGAAAGCGCCGTCGACCTGCGGTACCGGGGGGCGGTCGGCTTCCGCGTGACCCCGTGGCTCGGGGTCTTCGCCGGAGGCGGCGTCCGACATCGATTCCACGCCAAAGACGGAGGTGAACACCGCGTTCGGGGGCTTTGGAATGTCGGCGTCGACATTTTTTGAGGGGCCATGGGCGAATTTCGTCGGCAGCTACAAACACTTTCGTGCCCCGAGGTCACTCAAGGACGTGCGCCGGGTTGGTGCGCGCCGAACCCTATGTTATTCGTTTCCACCGTCATGCGAGCCGTAGCCGCCGGTCAGTCACCGGTCGTCGACCTGGTGGAGGGTCTGCGGCGCGGAAACCCGGACGCCATCGCCGAGGTCTACGACGAACACCACGAAGCGATCCGCGCCTTCGCCACACGACTGGTCGGCGACGAAGCTTTGGCCGAAGATCTCGTGCACGAGGTCTTCGTTTCCTTACCCCGCGTCATCGACGGGTTCCGCGGGGACAGCGCCCTGCGCACGTTCCTGATCGGAGTAGCGGTCAACCACGGCCGTCGGCACGTGCGCAACGCTGCGCGACGCCGGACGATCTTGGAACGCGCCGGGCAGGACAGCTTGCCGCCGTCCAGCCCGAACCCAGAGCGCCAACTCGAGACCCAGACGTTCCTCGCGTTCATCGATCGCGCGCTCGACGAGCTCCCCCACGAGCAGCGCGTCGCGTTCATCCTGTGCGACGTCGAAGAACGCACGTCGAGTGAAGTCGCCGAAATCGTGGGCGCTCCCGAGGCCACGGTGCGCACCCGCTTGCGCCAAGCTCGACTCAAACTGAGGGAAGTACTGGAAGCGGAGGGTTTACGATGAATCACCCCGACTCCGACTTGCTCCGCAAAGCAGCCACAGCCCTGCGCACCGAACGCACCGGTCACAATCCCGGTTCCGGGTTTACGCGTGCGCGCATCCTCAACGACGTCAGGCTACAACGCAAGAAGCGCAGCCGCTGGTGGCGACTCGGTTTCCCCTTCGGCATCATCTTGGCGGGCACGACTGCGTGGGCCTCGGCTTCTGGCAAGTGGCCAGAGGTTTGGGTAAACGTGTCTACGTTGCTGAACTTGCCGTTAACCGACAACGGCGCGAGCGAGCGGTCGCTCGCAACCGTGAAGACGTCGAGCATGCCACGTTCGAAGCCATCGGCCACTGATGCCGACCCGCTGGCGATGGCGCCCGGCGGGAACACCGCCAACGATGGCGTGGGCGAAGAACCCGTTGCACCACCAGCAGCCGAACCCAGCCTGGGAAATACCCCCCCGGAACCGGCGACCGTGGCCGCTGGATCCGGTGAGACGTCTGGTGCACCCCAGAACGTCAACGGCGTCGCCAGCGTTGCATCCGGGCCTGGGTTACCCGTGGCTCGTCGCGCTGGGCCCGCTTCGTCTCCTCGTTCGCGCGCGCTGCGCGGTGCTCTCGACACAGCCCCGCCGACTCCAGATTTGCCTCCCCCACCGCCGGCTGCCCCGCCCGAGCTCGAAGCGGAAATACATTCATTTCGCCGCGCAGACGACCTGTACCGGAGAAGCGGCGACACGAGCGCCGCGATCGCGGCCTACCGCCAGTACGTGCGCGACTACCCGACGGGGCGTTTCGTGCCGGAAGCCAAGTACAACATGGCGCTGGCGCTGGTTAAGTTGGGCCGCGTTTCAGAGGCGCGACCTCTGTTGTTACCCTTTGCCGAGGGCGCTTATGGCTCCTATCGGAAGGCTGCCGCGCAGAAGTTGCTCGAGGCGCTCGATTGACGCCCGCGTCTCACGGCAGCTCGTGGAACGGAACGCGGCTCGCGCCGGACCACGAGCCATCGAAGCGCCCGTCGATGCTCAACGACTGTACTTGTAGAGCTGCAGCTTGCGGCGACGCGCCGCTGCCTCGCCGTTCGGGCTCTGTGCAGGAGATGGCCGGTCGCGCCGTTTGAGTAGCCGCACCGAGTGACCGATCACGGGCACGAGATCGTCATCCTGAA
>CBINDO010000022.1:0-50083 GCA_966249405.1 uncultured bacterium
CGCTTCGACGACCGCCGCGCCCCTGCCTCCGCCAGCGCAAACCACCGAAGACCCCATCGACGTCCTGCCCGCGCCCGATTCATCCATAACGGATTCAACTACAGCTGCGTGCGCGAGCGCTACCGCCGAGGGTGAACTCCAGCAACTTGCGCTCGCATTTGCCTTCGACGTCTCGGGCAGTATGGGCAAAGGCGACGAGCCGTATCACTCCAAGACTCTGAAGTGGGACCCCATCGTGGAGGCGAGCAAGGCGTTCTTCGGCTCGACCGACGTAGCGCGCGTATCAGCGTCGCTCGTGTTTTTTCCCGCGGAAGACGATCGGTGCGACGCGGAGACCTACGCGGCTCCCGACGTCGAGCTGACGACCCTGCCCTCGTCATCGTTCGCTGACGCAATCGATGCGGTGACGCCCGAGTCGGAGGACGACTGGCGCGGTGGAACGCCGACGCTCGCAGTCGTGCAAGCGACGATCGACTACGTCCAAGGTTTGCGCGACGCGGGCTCGACGGCGCGACACGCCATCGTCCTGGTCACGGACGGCACTCCTCAAGACTGCTCGGACGAAGAGGACCGCATCGAAGCGGTGGCGGAAGCCGTCGCCAACGTGAGTGACGAGATCCCGGTCTACGTGATCGGCGTCGCCAACCCGGTGACGGAGGAGGAGCCCGAGCCACCGGACAACGTCTCGAACCTGCAACAGATCGCCGAAAGCGGGGGCACGGGCAACGCGATCCTCGTCGAGACGGGCAATTCGGAGCAGACAGTCGCAGCATTCAACGCCGCCATCGCTCAGATCCGCAGTCAAGGGCTGTCGTGTGAGATCGCGATCCCAACGCCTCCAACCGGCAAGACCTTCGACAAGGAAGCCGTCAATGTCTCACTAACGGCAGACTCGACCACTACCGCGTTGAGTTACAGTGAAACCTGCACGGACGCCGCGGCGTGGAGGTTCGACGACCCGGCTGCGCCACGACGCATCATCCTGTGCGACGACACGTGTGAGCTCACCAAATCGTCGAGCAACCCTTCGCTCCAGGTAGAGTTCGGATGTGAACGCCGAAACTCCACCGTGCGGTGAACGCCAGCGATTCAGAGCGTTTCCATGAACGCTACCAACTCGCTCACTTGTTGCGTCGAGAGGTGTGACGTCTTGCCGTGAGCGTCACCGCCCCCGCAGATCCCGAAGCGTTCGGTGAGGGTGCGAGCGCAGCCATCATGCATGAAGGCGTTGCGCAGCCCAATCCCGAGCAGAGTTGGCGTATAGAAGTTGCCCCCCGTACCGACGTCGTAGACTTTGTTGTCCGTGTATTCGGCCCCCGAGTGACAGCTGCTGCAGCCCACCGTGGCGTCGGAGAACAACTGCCGCCCGCTTTCGATCGCAGCCGCCCGGTCTTCTCCGAGTGACGCATCTCCTGCGCGCAACATCGGGTTGCTCGCAGGGATGGCATCCAACCACCGCCCCAGGATCCCGACTTGCTCGTCGGTCACCTCGGTCCCGAACGCCATACGCGTCATCATGACCTCGCGCATCAACGTGTCCATTTCCGGCATCTCGCCGTCCCAGTGGAAAGGCGCTCGCGACAATACACCGCCGCCCAACGTCTGCGTCCTTCGCATGCCTTGCGGGAACGCCCAGGTCCGGCCGTCTTCGTCCCCTTCCGGATGGCAGCCGGCACACGACAAACCGCGCCCCGTGTTCACGTAGAACAAGTCCAAACCGGTGTTGGCCGCAGAGCGCGAGTCGAGTACCAGAATCGAGCCATCTTCGAAGCTGAGCTGCGCTGGCTCACGCGATTGCGTCACCCACTTGCCGTCGGCATCGAACGCCACCGACGTGAGCGTCCCACCGGTGGCGTGTTCGACGTATTGCCATGACCGGTATCCGTCCTCTTCGCGCATCTCCAAGGTGACCAAGGCGTTGCCCTCCGGCCACAACGAATCACCCGTGAACGTAACGGCGACGCGACCCGTCGAGCTCACGGCCAAGTCGAGCGGACCGGACCTGTCGGGCATGCCGAAGAGCGCGTGATCGCCGGTCACGGAGAACGACTCACCGTCCGGAGCCAGTCGCGTCGTCGAGCGTTGGAGCGCGGTCTGGGAGCCGATGTGAGCGACCCCCGGCCGCTCCGCATTCACCCTTGCCACGTCATCCGTCACTATCACGACGGGTTCCACCGGCCCGACCGAGCACCCCGCGCCGGCGCCGTATCCGCCCTCGAAGGTCTCGAGCGTGCCCGTCGTGTCCACTTGATGCGCCAAGTGAACGGAAGAGCCGCGCACCACCATCCGGTGCATCACGGCGGGTTCAGCGCAGCCAGGCATGATGTCGGGTTTGGCCTTGGAGGTAACACTCCCGTCTGGCGAGACGGTGAGCACCTCGGCACTCCGGTACCGACTCACGAGCAGGTTTTCGCCCAGCACCTGCACGTCCCTCAAGTCGGGCGCCAGCTCCAGCGTGCGCTCGATGGTTCCCGTCGCCGGATCGACGGTCTGGAGCTGACCGCTCTCGCACGCAACGAACAGCTTGCCGGCGCCAGCCTCATAGGTCAGTCCTCGAGGACTGGCGCAAACCGGGTAGCTCTGGGTCGCATCGGTGGCTGGGTCGATTGCAAGCAGCGCTCCGGCAGCCCGGAGCACCGCGAACACGCGCACCTCTCCATCGACCATGACCTCGGCCAGTTGTCCCGGTTGTTGCCCGGCAGCGACGTCGATGCGCGTGACTCGTCGGCTGGGCAGCGCGACCTTGAATACGGCGTCCCGATCGACGTCCGAAGCAAACACGTGCGCTCCGTCCGACGTCGCGAGCAGCGTGCCGGTCACGATTGGGCGCGCGGGCTCTTCTTGTTTCGCCGACGCCAGCGTCGGGTGAGGTTTGTTGATTTGACCTATGAAGATCTCCGGTGCCGTAACTGTGTCATCGGGCGTGACGAACGTCGGCTCGACGGGTGGAGTCACGAGGCTCGGTGTCGTCCCACCGCTCGAGCATGCCCCCGTAGCAAACAGGCCCAGAAAGCCAGCTGCGAGCCGCCGCGCGCGCAGGTGAAAGGCAGGCAGCAATCCAGCGCGACCTCGCGTGGAATCAGCGGCGACGGAACCAACGGCAGACGACGATTTGGACATGATGACCTCCGGTAGCGGACTCTTCCAGGCGCGCGCCAAGTGCGCGGTGAGACGTTCAGAATAGGCGTTCGAGTACGTCGTCACCCCGTTCGACCACGAGAGAACGTGAGCTGGTCTCGCGCGCTCGTCTTCATGGTAGACGGGGATGACGTGGATGTGGAAATGCGGGTAGCTCTGTGCCAGTGCTTTGGGCGCCCCCAGGGCAGCAATGAATACGCGCAGTGGGCGGAGCTCAGCTTGCAAAAGCGCGCTCGCCCGATGGGCCAGCCACTGCAAGTGAGCGTACGCCTCCCACGACATCTCGGGCGCGTGTTCGACGTGTTCACGGGGGACGACCATCAGGTGGCCCTCGGTACACCCGAACCGATCGAGCCGCACTTGGGCCTGGGGCGTCTCGAACACCACGTCAGCGGGATCGGCGGTCACCGCGCACATCAGACACTGCCGCCCACCAATCGCGCGCTGCTGGCGGTAGAGGTCGAGCCGCTCCAGAGCCGTTGCCTTGTCGCAGCGCTCGACGTCGCGGTCCGTCAATGCGCAACCGGCGATCAACCCACGCGTCACGGGCTGCCTCCGGTGTCGCCCGATGCGGAGCTCGCCGCGGCCGAGCCATCCGACTCTGCGGCGCTCGAGTTCGAGTTCGAGCCGTGGTGAGACTCGACGGGACCAGTCTCCGTCTCGCCAGAGCCGGCGTCCGGTTCCGGCATGACTCCACCGTCCGGCCCCGATGTCGAGGGCGCCTCGGCTCGGATCTCCCACGCCGTCAGATCGTCGCTCAGCGTCTGGATGATCGCGGCCACCTCTGCGGCGCGCGGGATGTAATAGCTATTCAAGAGCGCCAAGTGCATCGCGTAGTCGCCGGCGCTCGTGCCCACACGATCCCAATCGGAGCAGACGATGTCCGCCGCCCACTGCTCCGCGTTCGTGAGCTGCGGGCAGCTGCGAACCTCCTCGAAGAACCAACCGAGCTGTTGGATGTCCGCCTCCACGGCTCGTCTCACCGTTTCGGTGCCGAGCTCCCACGACTCCACCATCGCCGGGTTCATCACGATGAACTCGCGGAACGCGGCGCTCACGTTTGCGCCGAAACTGCCGCCGCAGTCAGCGCCACCCGTCGTCCGCCCGTTGACGAAATAGATACCGACGATTCGCTGCGGATCTGCCAGGGCCACGGCCGTACCCTCGTTGTTCACCACGCGCAGCCCACCGGGTTCCAACACGACCCACAACGCCTCGGGCTTGACGACGATGCGGATCAGCTGGTTGCCATAACTCTCCGCCGCCCCCACGTCCGTCGCAGGCCACCCCATACGCGTGGCCCAGGCATAGGGCCATGCATAACGAGCTCGCGCAAACTGCTCCGACAAGAGCAAGTCCTTGAGCGCCGCGTCATCGTCGCTCACGGGATAATACTGGTCCCTCAAGTATTCGATGGCATGCCCCGGTCCCTGTCCTGGCCGCTCCATACGGCTGAGCAACGGCCCGCCTGCCGCCAATTCCGTCGCCTGCTCGACGGTCGTCCAGCTGTAGAGCACTCGCTGCTCCAGGTGCACCTCTGCTCCGATGCCCGCGTCCCTGAAGCCGTCGGGGGTCGCGAAAGCGGCGTCGACGAAACACGGTTCGCTGGTCGTGGCGTCCAGCGAGTCAACGCCGATTGCCGTGCTCTCGCCCAGCGGATCCGTCGTGGGCGCGGTACCGTTCTGATTCCCGGGTGCGGTCGGGCGCGCGGGAGTGGGCAGCGTGCCGCTGGTGATCGGCATCGAGGTGCCGTCGGTGCAGGCTCCTACCAAGAGCGCCAGCAACGAGACGCGCAGGCGCAACGTACCATCGCTCCAGCCACGGAGGCCCCACGAGTAGCGAACGGTAGGAAGGAAGGACTTTGAACTCACCGATGTCACCCCGATGCACCGCGCGAATGGCGGTCTAGACTACTTGTGTCGACTAGGGCTGTGCCTTCGCACAAAATGAACCGCGCTTGAGCGCAGCACCAGCTCCGCGAGCGAATGAGCGCCGATTTACGCCGCAAAACCCACGGTTTGCACCGCGGCGGGCCTCGTGGCGCTGGTGGAACAGCTGAGGTCAGCTGATCAACAACAGCCGCCCTTGCCCGGGGAGTTCGCTGGGCGCCCGGTGGATGCACGGCGGGACGGCGCTACCCGGCCACGAGGTGGCGACGCGCCAAAGGTTACCCACACCGAAGGACCAGGGGCGGGCGCCTGCCAGCGGCGCGTAGTGCAAGTGGTAGTGATGCTCGGTCAAGTAGCGCTCGAAACCACGCCCTTCGCTTCCTCCGTAGGTTCGCCGGAGAGCGGCGCGGATCTGCGGGTCGTAAACCTTCGCCACCGCCTCCTCGTTCGCCACACCCTCACTGGGCGCACCGTAATAAGTGCACAGCCACGTATCCACCTCCAACGGCGATTGGTCGACGTGGAACGAATACACGTCGGTCGCGACCACCGCATCACTCGCGTCACGCGGGTACTCTCGAACGTAGTTCAACTCGGGTTCCAAACCGAGCTCGCGTAGCCGCACGACGTCTTGCACCATGACCTCGACGGCGCGTCGCGCGGGACCGCGGCGCAATCTTTCGAGCAGCTCGTCGTCGAGCGCGTTGACGCCGCGAAGCGCCCCGAGTTCGCGTTCCACGACGCGAAAGTCCTCGTCCAACGAACGACGCCAACACAACGCGTTGATCCCGCCCGTGAAGGGCGTGTGCGCGAGTTCGTCGAAGCTCTCGACATACTTGATCCGCGCGGACTCGTTTGGACTACTCGGCACGCTTCGACTCTACTCTCACACGGCAACACGTCGCAACGCTCTAGCCACCCCAAGACCAACGCTGGAACACCAAGACCTGAAGACCAAGACCCGAAGACCAAGACCTGAAGACCAAGACCTGAAGACCAAGACCTGAAGACCAAGACCTGAAGACCGAGACCCGCCCTAAGCGCGGTCTGGCCTGGCGGGGTTCGCTAGGATCCGACGTCGTCTCGCTATGAAAGATCTCGTCCGGACGACGTGGCCGAACGGGGCAACGCGCCACTTTCGTCACTCGCTAGCCGCGTTGTACAAACCGGCGATGGCTTCCGACTTCATCGAGTTGCGCGGCGCGCGCGAAAACAACCTGAAGAACGTCAACCTTCGCATCCCGAAACGCAAGATCACGGTCTTCACTGGCGTCTCTGGCTCCGGCAAGTCTTCGGTCGTCTTCGACACCATTGCCGCCGAGGCACAACGTCAGCTGTTCGAGAACTTCAGCATGTTCGTGCGCAACTTCCTGCCCAAGGTGCCCGAACCGGCCGCCGACGCGATCGAACAACTGAACATGGCGGTCATCGTCGACCAAAAACGTTTGGGTGGCGGCTCACACTCGACCGTCGGAACGGCCACCGACATTCAACCCTTGTTGCGCCTCCTGTTCTCCCGCGTCGGCCAGCCCCACGTCGGCTATTCGAATCAGTTCTCGTTCAACGATCCGCAAGGCATGTGCCCAGAGTGCAGCGGCTTGGGCCGCAAGTTGGGCGTCAAAGCCGAAGGGTTCGTCGACATGTCGAAATCCCTGAACGAAGGTGCCGTGCAAGTCCCCGTGTTCGCCAAGTGGGAGAACGCGATGTACGCCTCGTGCGGCTTCTTCGATCCCGACAAGAAGCTGTCCGCTTATTCGAAGGAAGAGCTGGACTTGTTGCTCCACAGCCCACCACGCAAGTTCAAGGCCAAGTTCAACGGCAACGACATGAACGCGACGTACATGGGCATCATCGAGAAGTTCACGCGCGCCTACATCAAGCGCGATCTCAAGACGCTGTCGGAACGCACCCAACGTTTGGTCGAGCCGTTTCTGACGATGGTCCAGTGTCCAGAGTGCAAAGGGGCGCGCCTCAACCGGGCCGCGCTCGACTGCCGGATCCAGGGTTTCAACATCGCCGAACTCACGGCGATGGAGGTCGAAGCGCTGGTCCCCGTCGTCAAGAGCCTTCGCGGCGCGGACGCCGCACCAGTGGTCGCGAGCTTGGTCGAACGTTTGGAGCACCTGGTCGAGATTGGCCTCGGCTATCTGTCGCTCGCTCGCCCAACGGACACTTTGTCCGGCGGTGAGTCGCAACGCGTAAAGATGGTTAAACACCTCGGCTCGAGTCTCGTCGAGGTACTCTACATCTTCGATGAACCCAGCGTGGGGTTGCACCCCCGCGACGTCGACCGACTTTGCAGTTTGCTGCGAGCTTTGCGCGACAAGGGCAACACCGTGATCGTGGTCGAACACGACCCAGCCGTGATCCGCAACGCCGACCACATCGTGGACATGGGGCCAGCGGCTGGCGCCAAGGGCGGCCACGTCGTATTCGAGGGGACGTACGCGGGTCTGCTCACCTCTGGCACGCTCACGGGCAAGTTCGTCGAACACGCGTTGGAGCTCAAAGAGAACGTGCGCAAACCGCAGGGCAAGCTCCCCGTGCGGCACGGGAAGGCCAACAACCTCAAGGACGTGAGCGTCGACATCCCCAAGGGCGTGCTCACCGTGGTCACTGGCGTGGCAGGCTCCGGCAAGAGCTCACTCATCCACGAAGTATTCGTCCCCAACACGCCCGGCGCGATCGTCATCGACCAGTCGGCGGTCGGCACCTCCAGCCGCTCCACCCCGGCCACGTACACCGGCGTCATGGACGACCTGCGCAAGGAGCTCGCGTCGGCCAACGACGTCGACGCCGCGCTCTTCAGCTTCAACTCCAAGGGAGCCTGTGAGACGTGTAACGGGCTCGGCGTCATCTACACCGATTTGGCGTTCCTGGACGGGGTCAAGACGCCGTGTGAGACGTGCCACGGCGCTCGGTTCAAAGCCGAGGTGCTCGCTTACCAGCTCGAGGGGCGATCCATCGGAGACTACCTGGCTCTGACGGCCGCGGAGGCTCGGCAAGCCTTGAGCGCCGCGGAAGCCAACCAGACCAAGAAGAAGCGGCGTGAGCCACTGCTGCGCAAGCTGCAAGCCCTCGAGGACGTCGGGCTCGACTACTTGACCCTGGGTCAGCCGTTGTCCACCTTGTCCGGCGGCGAGTGTCAACGCATCAAACTCGCCTCGGAGCTGTCCAAGTCCGGCTCGGTGTACGTCATGGATGAACCCACGACCGGCTTGCACCTCTCGGACATCGCGTTGTTCATGAAACTCGTAGACCGCCTGGTCGACGACGGGAACACCGTCGTCCTCATCGAACACAACCTCGACGTGATCCGACGCGCTGATTGGATCATCGATTTGGGTCCGGAGGGCGGCAGCAAGGGCGGCGAGATCCTCTTCGAAGGCGTGCCCAAGGCGCTGCTCGACGTGGAACGTTCTTACACCGCTGCCGCGTTGCGCCAAGATCTCCAGCGCTGACGACACGCCGCTGCGGAGCAACGTTTCCGGAGTTTACCGCAGCTGCTCCACGCGCGACACGCGCGACACGCGCGACACGACTGGACTTCGAGACGACCTTGGCAAAGCGCGCGAATCGAGCGCCCGCGCCGAGGCGAGATGCAGCATCTGCGTGGTGGGCGCGAGTTGTGGCGTCAGTGGAGTTCGGCGGGGTAACTATTTGAGCGGTCACGGCGACGAGGATCCGATTTTGCGTGAATCCAACTCGGGAAGCCGCTTTGATGAACCGCGCGGAGCGTCGATGACCCACGTATTGCGGACGGAGAACCTCACCAAGACCTATCGCATGGGGGAAGTCGAGGTGCAGGCCCTGCGCGGCGTCGACTTTGCACTCGAGGCCAAAGAGATGTTGGTGCTGCTCGGAGCTTCTGGCAGCGGCAAGTCTACGTTGCTCAATATCGTGGGTGGTTTGGACGTTCCAACGTCCGGAAGCGTGTTCTACACCGGTGATTCGGCGACCGAACAGGTGAAGCCTTGGGACTTGAGCGCCGCGAGCGACGCCGAGCTCACGAGCTATCGACGCCGACACGTGGGCTTCGTGTTTCAGTTCTACAACCTCATCCCGAGCTTGACTGCCCTCGAGAACGTCGCGCTGGTGACGGACATCGCCGAAGATCCAATGGCGCCCAAGGAAGCGCTGGAGCTCGTGGGTTTGGGGCCTCGCGCCGATCACTTCCCTTCTCAACTCTCGGGTGGCGAACAACAACGGGTCGCGATCGCCCGCGCGATCGCCAAACGTCCGCGCCTGCTGTTGTGCGACGAGCCCACGGGCGCGCTCGACTACAAAACCGGGGTCCAAGTCCTCGAGGTGCTGTCACGGATCAATCGTGAACTCGGCGCCGCCACCGCGATCATCACCCACAACGCTCCCGTCGCCCAGATTGCCGACCGCGTCGTCGCCTTGGCCGATGGCGAGATCGTGCGCGACGAACCCAACCCTCGAAAGCTCTCGCCCTCGGACATCCGCTGGTGAGCAGAGCGACGTCATGCTCAGCGCCCTGACCCGCAAACTCATCCACGACGTGGCCACCCTGCGTGGTCAGGTGATCACGATCGCGCTGGTCGTGGCGTGTGGCATCAGCAGCTACGTAACGCTCCAGAGCGCCTACGACTCGCTGCTACACTCGCGTGACAGGTACTACCAGGAGTACCGTTTCGCCGACGCCTTTGCGTCTCTCGAGGCCGCCCCCAGGTCGGTCGCCGAAACGCTGAGCCAAATTCCGGGGGTGATGCGCGCAGATGCGCGAGTGCTCGAGGTTGGCCTCGTGCCAATCGAGACATCGACGCGCCCGATCAGCGGCAGCGTGGTGGGCCTGGACGCGGGTGAGCGCGGTAGCCGTTTGAACGACGTGCACATCGTCTCGGGTCGAGATCTCGAGCCCGGGCGAGCCAACGAGTTGCTGTTGCTGGACGCCTTCGCCCGCGCCAACGACATCCAACCGGGGGACTCGCTCGACGTCGTGCTCAACGAAGCGCTGCGTGAGTTCACGGTCGTCGGGCTCGCGATATCCCCAGAGTTCGTAATGCCGATCGCGCCGGGCCAGATGTCCTACGACCCGAAGACGGCGCTGGTGATGTGGATGGACGAAACGGCGCTAGAGTCGGCCTTCCAGCTAGAGGGCGCTTTCAACAACGTCAGCCTCCAGCTCGAGCCTCACGCCAGCGAGGCCGAGGTTTTGCGTCTGGTAGATACGACGTTGGAGGCATACGGCGGTCGTGGCGCCATCCTCAGGGCAAAGCAGATCTCGAACTACGTGCTTGACGGCGAGCTGAAGCAGCTTCGAACGATGGCGGGCTTCGTGCCGTACTTGTTCTTGTTCGTAGCGGCGTTACTCGTGAACGTCGTGTTGTCGCGTTTGGTCCAACTCCAGCGCTCGCAGATCGCGACCCTCAAAGCCGTGGGCTACTCCGACGCGTCCATCGGACTCCACTACCTCGAGCTAGTTTCGCTGATCGTCGGCGCGGGTGCCGTGCTCGGCGTAGGCCTCGGAAGCTATCTGGGCCGCAAGATGACGGGGATGTATACCGGCATCTTCTTTCAGTTTCCCGATCCTTCTTATCGCTTGCGCGTGGGGTCGGTGCTACTCGCGCTCTCGATGAGTTTTGGCTCCGCGTTGGTGGGCGCCTGGCTCTCGGTAACGCAGGTGATGCGCCTCCCGCCGGCCGAGGCGATGCGCCCGCCAAACCCCGCGCGGTATCGGCGCTCGCTGCTCGAAGTGATCGGTCTGTTTGGCCTCCTGGGGCCCAGCGCGCGCATGATCTATCGTGAGCTCGCGCGCCGTCCGTTGCGCGTGATGTTGTCGATCGTCGGTATCTCGTTCTGTACGGCGCTGGTCGTCGTGGCGCGTGCGAGCTGGGACGGCATCGGTTACCTGCTCGACGTCCAGTTTCACGAGTCGATGCGCGAAGACCTGACCGTCACTCTGGCCAAACCCCTACCCAAACGCGTCGTTCGTGAGCTCGGACGCATCGACGGGGTGTTCACCGCCGAGGGTATTCGCGCCGTACCCGTGCGTTTCCGTGTGGGTTCGCAGTATCGGGACAGCTCAATCATGGGTTATCCGCCCGATCTCACGCTGCGACGGCTGCTCGACGCTCGAGCACGACCGCAACGAGTTCCGGAAGAAGGCGTCATGCTGACGGACAAACTCGCCGAGGTCCTGGGCGTCGGCATCGGCGACGAGGTCGAAGTGCAGTTCCGCGAAGGGTTGTGGAACACCGTTTCGGTGCCCGTCACCGCGCTGGTGGCCGAGCCATTTGGCCTGCAGGGGCACATGACGGCGCGTGCGCTATCGCGCCTCATGCGCACGGAGGAAGCGGTAAACACCGTCGTGCTCGCTATCGATCCGCAGTCACTCGACGGCATCGAACGTCGTTTGCGCGACATCCCGGCGGTGGTCGGCGTGTCTAGTCCCGGCGACTTCCGACGTCAGTTCAACGAGCAAAGCGCGTCCATGATCCTGTTGTTCACCAGCATCATCACGGTGTTTGCGGCGATCATCGCGGTGGGCGTCATCTACAACAACGCGCGGGTGGCGCTCTCGCAGCGTGCACGCGATTTGGCCAGCCTGCGCATCCTCGGCTTTACCCAGCGCGAGATCGCCGCGATCCTCTTCGGCGAGCAAGCCATAACCGTGGTGGCAGCGCTGCCTTTCGGGATCCTGCTCGGACAGTATCTGTCGCACGCGATGATGAGCACCGCCGATCCGGAGAATTACCGCTTCCCCTCGATCATGTCGGACTTGACGGTGATCATGGCGGTGTTCGTGACCGTGCTTTCGGCGATCTTCAGCGGGCTCATCCTGAGGCGGAAGTTGTACAAGCTCGACCTGATCGGCGTATTGAAGACGAGAGAGTGAGTTATGGCAAGTGAACAAGTGCGCAAGGCGAACCGCTCGACGAGAAACCTCTGGCTCCGCAGGTCAATCTGGAGCGTGATCGCCGTGGGCGTCGTCGGGTCCATCGCTTATGCGGTAAGACCGAAACCGTTGGACGTCGAGGTCGCGACGGCCGAGCAAAAGACGCTGGTGGTCACCGTGGACGAGGACGGCAAGGCGCGCGTCAAAGACCGCTTCGTGGTGTCGGCGCCGCTCACCGCGAACCTGGCGCGCATCGAGCTCCACGTCGGCGACGCGGTGACGCCGGGTACGGTGTTGGCGAGGCTGGTGCCGATCCCTTCTCCGCTCTTGGATCAGCGTTCGCGGAGTCAAGCCGAAGCACAAGTGGCCGTCGCGTCGGCGGCGAATCATCAAGCCCAAGCGCAGATCGACCGCGCGAAGGCTGCCGTCGAGTTGAGCCACGGTGAGGCGGAGCGCACGCGCACGTTGTTTGCCAACGGCACGGTGACGCGCTCGGCCCTCGATCGCGCCGAGCTCGACGAACGCGGCCGCAACGCGGAGCTCGCTTCGGCGCAGTTCGCAGCAAAGGTCGCTACTCATCAGCTGCGCGAAGCACAGGCGGCACTCGGCAGGTACGACGCGGCCAAGCCGAGTGAGACATGGACGGTGACGAGCCCGATCGAAGGGCAGGTGCTCTCGATCCTGCAGAAGAGCGAAGGGGTCGTCCAGGCAGGCGCTCCGCTCTTGGAGCTCGGCGATCCCAAAGCGCTAGAGATCGTTGCGGACGTGCTCACCCGAGACGCGGTTGCCGTCAATCCCTCGGCCCACGCCGAGATCCTCGACTGGGGCGGCCCGCCGCTGGAGGCGCGCGTCCGGCTAGTGGAGCCCTCGGGATTTACGCGCATGTCGGCCCTCGGCGTCGAAGAACAACGGGTCAACGTGGTGTTGGACTTGCTGAGCCCGTTCACTACCTGGGCAAAACTCGGCGACGGCTATCGCACGTCGGTGCGCATCGAGACGTTCCGCGCCGAGAACGTGTTGGCCGTCCCGCAGAGCGCTTTGTTCCGCAACAACCGCTCGTGGGCGACCTACGTGGTGCGACAAGGGACGGTCGCGTTGCAGCCCGTCGAAGTGGGCCACCGCGACAAGTCACACGCCGAAATCGTGACGGGCCTCCAAGTCGGCGACCAAGTGATCGTGCATCCGAGCGCGAAAGTTGCCCCGGGGGTCGAGGTCGCGGCCAAGCCCTGAACCAAGGCGCGCTCTGGATTACCAGAAGCAGGGCTAACGCCTGCGCCCAACGAGATTGATCGGGGCTGGCCTGCGGCGGGGTGGGCCACCGCCAGCGTTCGCTGACAATCCGCCCTGCAGCCCTCACTACAGCCGGTGGGTCGCCAGTCCCCAGCTCGGTAAGACGCGTTGTCGGCGGCGCCCGTCTCGTGCCGTCCGAACGGCGGTCTGGCCCGGGTTGCCGGAAAAACGCCACGCACGACAAACACAACCGCGCGCTGAGGGCACCGATTGCGTCAACCAAAACGTGGGGCGCAGCCCTCCACCCGTGAGAGCCTTTGCAGGACCAGCGAGCCATTGCTCGCTGCTTCGTCAGCGCTCGAACCGGTAGGAGGCCGTCATCCCGAAGGAGTGCGCGTGCCGTCTTTCCATGAAGCAGCGCGCCGGAACGTGTCGTCTCGTTTACGGACACGCCGGCGTGCAAGTCATCTCTTGTTCGTTACGTGGTTCGTCGCGCCGGTTTACGCGCTGGCCGAAGGCGAGCCGCCACCGGTCGCCGCCGATGGCGGCTCGGTCGAAGCACCCGACGAGGAGCTCGAGCTCTCGAACGACGCAACAGAGAACACGCCACCGAACCCACCCCCGCCCGGCGTCATTCCTCCACAATTGCGACACTACGAGCCCGCGGCCTCCCCCGCGGACCTGTCTCAGCCCGCGGCGATCAATCTCGAGCTGACGATCGACGACGCTGGCAACGTCACCGACGTCAAAGCAGTGGCCGGCGCTGCTCCTGCGCGCGACGATCTCGTGAGCCTCGCGGTCGCCGCGGCGCGCCGTTTCACGTTCACCCCTGCCATCAACGTCGGGGCAGACGGTTCGCAGCAACCGATCTCCGTGGTGGTGCAATACGAGTACTGGTTTCAGCCGCTGCCCCCAGCTGAACCTGTCCCCGCTGAAGAACCCCCAGCCCCGACGCAGCCCGAAGTCGCGACCCAACCGGTCATGCCGGAGACCAACCCGCCGCTGCCGCCGGAAGAGGAGGTGTACGAGGGCACCGCGACGGTTGCGGCGCCCCCGCGCGAACCGACCAAACGACGTATGGAACGCCAAGAGCTCACCCGCGTTGCCGGCACGCGTGGTGACCCGCTGCGCGCGATCGAGATCATGCCCGGGGTCGGCCAATCCAACGGTGACGCGCCGATCATCCGCGGCGCGAGTGGATACGAAAGCGCCATATTCCTCGATGGCAGCCCGGTGCCGTTCCTCTACCACTTCGGCGGCCTAACGAGTTTCGTGCACCCGCGACTCGTCGATCACGTCGAGCTCTATCCGGGCAACTTCTCGGCACGTTACGGGCGCGTCACCGGCGGCATCGTCGAGACGGGCCTACGCAAGCCCTCCAGCGAGTTTGGCGTCATCGCGGACGCAAACCTGATCGACACTTCGCTGTTGGTGGAGGTCCCCATCACCGACCGATTGGGGGTGGCTGTCGCCGGTCGACGCAGCAACATGGACGTCGTGTTCGACACGTTGGTCCCCGAAGGGACCTTCGACACCGTCGCTGCCCCCGTCTACTACGACTACCAGGGCATCGTTCACTACCAGACACCCTCTGGCACCGAGTTTCGAATCGCCGCCTTCGGTTCGCGTGACTCGCTGCGGCTGATGTTCGACGAGCCCTCGCAACTCGACCCCAACTTCCGAGGCAAAGTCGAAGCCGCGATCGAGTTTCACCGCATCCAGCTCCTGCACAAGACGCGGGTCGGCGACGTCAAGCAACGGCTACAACTGGGCGTCGGCACCCAAGCGCTCAGCCAAGCGTTGGGCTCTCTCTCCACCGCCTACTTCGACATCTACGAGGTCGACGCTCGCGCGGAGTGGGAGTGGACGGCCAACGACGCGTTCACCCTCATCGGCGGCCTCGACACGACGGGACAACAGCTGGAGGGAGCGTACCGGGGTCCGGTCGCGACGACTCAAGAGGGCCAAAGTTACGATGGCCCGGTGGGCCAAGTGGTCGTAGACAAGACGACCATCGAGTTGCTCAACCCGGCCGCTTACGTGGAGGCCCGCATCAACCCGATCCCGCGTTGGCAGCTGATCCCCGGGGTACGCTTCGACTACTACTACCAAATCCGCGACTCGTCGATCAACCCGCGGCTCAGTCAACGCTTCACGCTGACCGACTCGACGACGTTGAAGGGCGGGTTCGGTATGTACAGCCAGCCGCCGCTCTACCACGAGGCGTTCGCCCCGATTGGCAACCCCAACCTCGAGCCGTATCACAGCTTGCACACGAGCCTAGGCGTCGAACACCAACTCATCGAGGGCTTCCAAGTAGATGTGGAGGGGTTTCACAAGTATCTCTACAACCGCATCGTCAACACCCCAAACGGCGAGCCGCCGGTGTTCATCAACGACGGCGTGGGACGCATCTATGGCGTCGAGCTCGGCTCCACGTACCGCTCGCACTTCGGGTTGACGGCCCAACTGTCGTACACCCTCTCCAACAGTGAGCGTCGAGACCGCGACGGCGCTTGGCGTCGCTTCGACCAAGACCAGCCGCACATCCTCAACTTCGCGGGCAACTACGAGCTCGGCTCCGGTTGGGAGGTTGGCACGCGCTTCCGATACGTCTCGGGCAATCCGAGCACTCGCATCGTTGGCGCGGCCTACGACGCCAACTCGGACGTCTATCTCCCGATCTCGGGTCCACTCAACGCCTCGCGTGACCCTGCGTTTCACCAACTGGACATTCGCGGACAGAAGACGTTTCGCATCGGAGAGGGCTCGCTCGCCGTCTACCTCGACGTGCAGAACGTTTACAACGCACCAAACCCGCGCGGCTTCAACTACAGCTACGACTACAAGCAGCGTGAAGCCGCGGCTAGCAGCTTCATCTTCCCGAACCTGGGCATTCGAGGGCAACTATGAGACATCTCACGACATTGACGATCGGCCTCTGCCTTTTGGGTTGTGGCGACCCCTTGGTGGATCCGCAAACCGTAGTTGGGCTCCGGATCCTCGGCGCCCGCGTATCGGTCACGGGTGACGCGGAACGTGCACACGTCGAGGCTGGAGAAGACGCCGAGATCTCCTGGCTGTTGATGGCCGAGAAGCGACGTACGTTCCGCGGGCTGGCGTTGTGGTGCGAGGCCGAGCCGAGCTCGATCGGAACGCCGCCGTGCAACGAACCGTTTCACGAGGTCGAGTTCACGGGCGATAGCGATAACGCCTCGACGTTCGCGTTCACGCTACCCGACGACCTGAAAGACGACAAATGGGTAAACTGGATCGGGCTCTGCGAGTCTGGCGACCCCGAATGGCGCGCCGAGGCTCAACGCTTCGAGTGCTCCAAGGGTGACGTAATCTCCGCGGTGTACCGCGGCAACACGAGCGGCACGAACCAAAACCCGGACCTCGGAGACGACGAGCTCACGCTGAACGGTGAGAGCTGGACGGCTCCGGACGCCGAGGTCGCGCCCGAGTGTGATGCCGAAGCCGTACCGGACGTCGACGCCTCCAACGGCGCGACGATTCGCCTGCGCTCGCGAGGTGGCGACCGCGAGGAACTCGACAGCGACGAATACGCCGCGGCCACTCGTGAAGCGTTGACCTACACGCACGTCGCGACATGGCCGAGCCTCGAACGCCCGTATTCGGCGCTCGAAGGCGACTCCAACCAATTCGAGGTCGACTTCTCGAACGAGGGCGAGCCCCCGGCCGAAAGCGGAGAGCTCGTGCGGTTCGCGCTGGTCGTACGTGACGGGCGCGGCGGCGCCGACTGGGTGGAGCGGTGGTTCTGTCTGAAACCGTGATCGACGACGACATTTGAAAGGACGCAGAGACATGAAGCAATCGAGCATCGAAAGAGTACTGGCTGGAATCGTGAACTTGGGCACCGAGTGGATCTTGTGGCTGCTGGTGACGCTGAGCCTCGTCGGCATGGCGATCATCGTCGAGCGCATCGTGTTCTTCTTGGGATCGCGCGGCGACATGAAGTTGCTCACCCAAGAGGTAAAGACGCTGATGAACAAACAACGTTTCCAGGAGCTGCGACTGAGACTGGCAGACTGGCGCAGTCCTGCTGCCCTGGTTGCGGCGGCCGCCCTGGACGGAAACGACGCCGAAGAGTCGAGCGAGCTGATGCTCGGCGCGGCAGAACAGGCGCGGCTCGACATGGAGCGCTTCCTGGCGTTTCTGAGCACGGTCGGGAGCAACGCGCCGTTCGTCGGATTGCTGGGGACGGTTATCGGTATCGTGAAAGCGTTTCAAGAGCTCGACCACAGCGGCGGAGCGCTGACGGACGGTCTGATGAGTGACATCGGTGAGGCGTTGATTGCGACGGCGGTCGGACTGCTCGTCGCGCTGCCCGCGATCGCCGCGTTCAACGTCTTTCGGCGCGTCATCCAAGCTCGAATGGCCGAGACCGAGGTGATGCGACATCTCGTGGTCGCGAAACTCAAAGCCCAAACGGAGCACAGCTGACATGGCGGCCTCGCAGCGTGGTCAAGACGACTACATGAGTGAAATCAACGTGACGCCGCTGGTCGACGTGATGCTGGTGCTACTCATCGTGTTGATGGTTGCGGCGAGCTTCGCCGTCAGCAAGAGCCTCGAAGTCTCACTGCCGAAGGCTGCCACCGGGGTCAGTGAAGCCCAACCAACGACCCTCGTCGTCGCGCAAAACGGCGACTGGTCGTACGCTGGAGCCCCCACCAACGAACTCGACTTGCGACGACACTTGGCGGCCTTGAAACAATCGGGGCAGGAGCCCCACGTCGTGATCGCGGCGGACGGACGCACGCAACACGAGAAGGTCGTCCACGCCATGGACTTCTTGCGCGCCGAGCGCGTGAACCGCGTCAGCTTGGCGGTAACCCCGAGGGAGTAGTCAAATGAACGGATTTCGCGTGAGCCTGGGCGTCGCCGCCAGTGTTGCAGTCCACGTCGGCTCGATGGTCGCGCTCAGTTTGCCGGCGCCGCCGCGCACTCGGCAACCCGACCCGGCCGTGATTGAGCTCGCAGCGCTGCCGCCGCCGCCCCCTGAACCCAAACCTCCAGAGCCACCACCACCACCACCGGAAGACCCGAAACCAGAACCACAGCGCCCTGCCAAACCGACCCTCGCTGCGCCACCACCCGCGGAACCTCGACAGCCGCCTCAACCTGCATCGTCACCGCCGTTGGTGTTGGCGGGTTTGTCGATGTCCAATGCGGGAGTCGCGGTGTCGAGCGGCTTCGGTGTCGCGGCCGCTCCCAAACCCAGTCATCGTGAGACACCCGTCGCATCGACGGCGCCAGCCAAGCCACAGGCGCCGATCATCACGCCGGTGTCCGATCTCTCGCGGAAGCCGGTTCCTCCTCAACTCGACTCGGCCTTGTCTCGGTTCTACCCCGCCAACCTCCGCAACCAGGGCATCGAGGGCGAGGCGTTGATCCGCGTAGTGTTGGGGAAAGATGGTCGGGTCACCCAGACTGCAGCCGTCTCGGAGAGCCAGGCTGGCTTCGCCCAAGCGTGCGAGAAGGCGCTGCGCACGAGCAACTGGGAACCGCCCATCGACAAGGCGGGCAACCCGACCATGACCTCCCTCAAGTATCGCTGTCGGTTCAGGGTGAACCTATGAACCTGGACGCGTACGGCGCGAACACGAGCATCCCCACCGCGGTCGCACCGACGGCACAAATCAAGACGGCCCCCGCTGCGACGTCCTTGGCCTTTTCGACCAATGGGTGAAAGTCGGGCGACGCGACGTCACACAAGAACTCGAGCGCGGTGTTGAGCGCTTCGGCGGTCCACACCGCGACGATCGCCAAGATCAACACCATCCACTCGACGCGAGTGACGCCCAAGGTCACCCCGGCGGTGAACACGACCAAGGTCGCCGCCGCGTGGATCCAGGCGTTGTGTTGAGACAAAAGCATCGTTCGGACACCGCGACCGGCGTAGACGAAACTTCGTAGACGGGCCGCCAAGGAGAAGGCGCGGTTCACCATGGAACCAGTATGCCACATGTTCAGACGAACAAACGGGTCAGGTGCCGCCAGTGAGCCAGCAAGGCCAGCCCGCGCATCGCGATGTAGACGATCATCGACCACCACAAGCCGGTGTTACCGGCGGCATTCGTCCACGCGACGGCAGTCACCCAGAACACGACTGACGAGACAACAGCCGCGTTGCGTAACGCAGCGCCGGACGCTGCTCCAATGAAGATGCCATCGAGTTGCCACGGCACGACACCAACGAGCACGTAGAGAGCCGCCAACGGCAGATGCGACGACGCGACGTCGAGAACAGCCTTGGACGGGGCCAACGCGGTCAATACGCTGGGGCCCAACGACAACACAGCGA
This sequence comes from uncultured bacterium, assembly GCA_966249405.1. Lineage (GTDB taxonomy): Bacteria > Myxococcota_A > Polyangia > Polyangiales > Polyangiaceae > SZUA-265. Next base: position 19,448 of record CBINDO010000022.1, read on the forward strand.
CCGCCAACGCAGCGGCAAACCCAAGCGCGACCCAGCTGGTGCGGCGCACCGCAACCGTGAAATCCGCGCGGTTACGTGCACCAACGGCCTGCCCGACGTGAGACTCGGCGACGAAAGCCACGCCGTCCAAGAAGAACGCGGAGAACGAGATCACCTGCTGGAGCAGGTGGTTACCTGCGAGGGCTTCCTTACCGAGCAACGAACCGGTGCGGGTAAACCATGCAAAACCCGCCAACAGCGCCAACGTGCGCAAGAAGATGTTGAAGTTGACCGCCAAAACCCCGCGCCACGCCTGTTTGTCCCAGAACCATCCCGAAGATCCAGCGCGCAACTCTCGGATGCGGGCGTCGCCCGAGCGCAGCAGGATCCACACGGCTGCGCCTGCAGCGATCCACTCCGCACACAACGTGCCTGCCGCGATGCCTTGTACACCACGCCATTGGCCACCAAGGCCCCAGACGAAGAACACGTTCGCCAGCACGTTCACGGCGTTCATCAACAGTTGGATGGCGAGCAACGCTCGGGTGCGGCCCAGCCCGATCAACGCGCCGCTGACGGCGTATTGGACCAACACCGCCGGCGCCCCAAAGATCCGCACGTGCACGTAGCCAGCCGCCACGCGGGCGACCGCGCCGTCGGGGTCGAGCGCCCCCAAACACAGGCGCGTCAGGGGTTCGCGGACGAGCACCAAGGCGACGCCGCATACCGAACCCAAACTCAGCGCCCGCGCTACGACCTGCCACACCTCGCGCGGTCGACCGGCGCCGTGCGCGCGAGCGACGAGCGCGGTGGTGCTCATGCGCAAGAAGCCGAGCGCCCAATAGATCGAGTTGAACACCAACGTGCTCAGCGCCACGGCACCCAAGTCGACGTCGCCGCCGACCTGGCTCACGATCGCGGTGTCGACCAAACCGAGCAGCGGTACCGCGGCGTTGGCCAAGATCGCGGGCCAGGCCTGCTCGAGGATGGCCCGATAAGAGATCACAACGCCAACGAGAGGGTCAGCGCGTATTGGATCGAATCACCCCAGGGGTTGATGGCGTAGAACTCCGGAGAGCTGGGCGGCGCCGAACGCAACGCTTCACCCACGGCGTGCGTATACCGCACTTGAGGCATGACGCGAAACCGGTCGCGGATCACCAGGTTGACACCACCCTGCAGGCGGATCGACTCGTTCTTCTGATAGTCCTTGTTCGAGTCCGCGTATTCGCCGAATACCACGGGCTGCAAGTCGAGGTGTTTGGTGAGAGGTTGGGTATAAGTGACCATCGTGGTCGCGCCGTAGCCGATGCTGTTGCGCCAAGGCAGGTCCGCCATCATCCCTTCGAGCTGCCACTCCAGGCCAGCCACGCGCAACGTGATGTCACCGCCGCCGGCTTGAAAGTGAGTGGGGCCGTTGTCGAAGTCGATGTACTTGTTGCCGCCGTGGACGCCGATCTGCAGCAGGTCCCCCAACGGCTGCCAGGTCACCCGCGCGATGGCGTCGACCCCCTGAGCGGCGAGATTGTCGGGCGCCGGATTGGTCAAGGAGAACGCCCAACCGAGCCCGGCGGGCTTGTACTTGCCCATGGCCATCGCGCCGATGCCACGGTCGCCCCAAGCCGAGTCCTCGATGATCAAGCCGTTGAGCAAGCCGCGGTTCAGGATCGGCAGGTCACCGGTGCTCTGCAGCTCGAGGTACGAAAAAGGTCGCTTGTAGCGCCCAACCCGCACGCGGAGCGCCGACGACTGCTTGTATTCCAGAAACCCGTTGCGCAAGTATTGGACCCCGGTGCCTGGATCGATGCCGTCACGCAGGTCGAAGCTGGCACGCGTCGACCAGCGCTTCTTCCACTTGAGCTTCATCGACACGCGCACTTGTCTCACGTTGAAGCCGTAGGTGGCGTCCGGTTCGTCGTCGTCCTTGGAGTATCGAAAGCCCGCCATGATGCGCGTGCCCAACTCGAGCTCTGGCAACTTGGTTTTGGTGTCGGAGGAGTGGTCGTCCGCGTCCGAATCTCCGTCGTAGGCGGAGTCCGAGACTGCGACCGGTGCTGGCTGCGGCGCGCTCGGCGCAGCTGGCGGCGCGGCGTCTGATGTCTCACCGGGTGCCGACGTCACGGTGGGATCGACGCCGGAGGTGGGAGCCGCAGTTGCCGAAGGATTGACCTCGGGCGCACTTTCCGGGCTCGCGCCCGCCTCGGGCGTGGCCGTCGGCGGCGCACTCGGAGCCTCGGAGGGCGTCACTTCGGGGGCCGGCGGTTGCGCCGGGGGCGGAACCTGCGCGGCAACGACCTTGGACCACACAATCATGCAACCAGCGGATATCCCAACGAAACGAAAGCGACTGCCCATGCCGACGTAGGTAACAGCACGCGTTGGCCTTGTCGCGAAATTGTCACCGAACCTCCCCGGTTTTGCCGCAAGGCCGAGGCATCCTGAAGGTCATGAAAAAGGTGAAAACACTGGGGGCCCCGCGACGGGGCGTGGTGTGGACCGCAAGCCCGTCCAACTCCGAGTTCCCCGACTCGAGCGACTGCGAGAACACATACCAAACCGGACGTGATCCGGGGATGTCGAAGGGTGCCTCCGCACCGGCTTCGCCTCGCTTCAAGCCATCGCAACGCGAGCGCAGGACGTCGTTTGCTGCATTTTTGCAGGATCACCTCGCGTTCTTCCGGCACGTGGTCTGGGGTTGAAGCACGCGAATAAGCGTCTCTGATACCGGATGAACGACGCCGCGCCGCCGGCGACTGGACACGCGCCGCGCCGCGCGCCAGTGTAGCGAGCATGGTGCGACTTTTGGGATTTGCGATGCTCTTCGCCACGGCGGCCGCTTGCGGCTCCCAGAGCGATGCCGACATCCCACCCGAGCTTCTGCAGGCCATCGCCCAACGCAATGACGAGCTCGAGTACCCAGAGGGAGAAACGGGAGGGGCAGTTGGTGACATCGCAACCAACATCTGCTTCCCGACGTGGGAGAACCCAACGGCGGATCGATACGATGTGACCGCGCTGAGCGAACGTTGCTTGAGCGACTACTTCGATCCCGAGGCTGAAGAGCACAAACTCCTGTTCGTCGTGAGCTCGGCGATTTGGTGCCAAGCCTGCCAAGTCGAGTTCGGCGGGTCCGGCAGCCTGCCGCCGCTGCGCGAAGACGTCGCGGCACGGCGTGCACGCGGTTTACGCACCTGGGGCGGCTTGTTTCAGGACGCTCAGGGCAACCCTGCCACCCCCGACGATGGCGCGCGCTGGGCCAGAGCCTTCGAGGTCGACTTTCCGTTCGGGGTCGACGCCGACTTCCGTCTGGGGCGCTTCGCCAAAGCAGATGCCCAACCGCTGCATCTGTTGATCGATACCAAGACGATGCGGATCGTCCACAAGGCCACGGGGGGTAACCTGAGCCTGCTCTGGGACAAAGTGGACGCGCTGCTCGCCGAAGATTGACGCCTTCGTCAACGACCGATCAGGTTCCGCACGGCGCGCACTTGCCGTTCCCGCAGCCGCGACCACGTCTCACCACGGGACAAGTCGCGGCCCGCGATCTTACCGAGCCGGGCGCGCGAAGGCCACAGCTCACGTCGCGCCGAGGCGACGGCGCGGCTCGGCGCGAGCAACAGCCAGGAAGCGACGCGAAGTTGGTGAGCATTGGCGACGTCGAGTCCGGGCCCATCCTCGCTGCTCACGCGCGCCAACCGCGCGCCGAAGCCGCGGGCGAAGGCAGCCGCCCGACCCGAGCGCAGAGTTGCGGGCACCGCGTGCTCCAACCTGCCAGCGCCCTCTAGGAGCAGGAGCGCCAAACCGAAGGCGGCGTGTGCGCCGACCTGTCGCAAACGTCTCACCAATACCGGCACCGTGATTCGGTGGCGCGGATCCGATTGTAAGTTCCAGAGCCGCGCGATGTCGGTCAAGATCCGCGGTTTGTCGAGCCCGTGTTGAACCCAGTGAGTCGCGAGCTGCAGCAAGCGGTCCTCGTTGTCCAACGTGAGCATCGGCAACCCGCAGATCACACGCGTCACCGCGCGCTCGAAGTATGGCTCCACGCTGCCACGAAACAACTCGGGTGCGTAGATGTGCCAATGCAACTCGAGGCCCGTCTCGACCGTCGAATGTGGGTAATGCATCGGGTGTTCGAAGTCGGCGGCGCGGTTGAGCTCGAGCACGTTGTCTGGACGGTCGTAGAACCCGAGCTCGCGCAGGACCCCATGGGCGCGCGAAACGTCTCGTGGGCGCACCACGATGTCGTTGTCGACCATGGGGCGCCGCGCCGCGCCGCCGTAGGCGGCCTCCGCCAACCCGAAGCCCTTGAGCAACAGCCAGGCGATGTTGGCGCTCTCGAACGCACGCGCCACCCGCAGCAGGTCGTGCTTCAGGTACAGGTTGTAGCCCAGGGCGGCGCTTGGTTCGGCGGTCACGGTTCGATCGAAATATAAGTCAATCTCGGCACTTATCCCCCAGACTTCGGTTCAGTTGAACCAAACTCGGCGAGTGTAACAGTCCTACCGGCTGATAGTTCACGGTACGAGCAGCGAAAATCTCTTCGAACGCCGTCACAACCCGAGCGGCGTCCTCGTCACAACAGGGTCCGCAACTTCGTCGCGACGCGCCGACTGCACCGTGGTTCGGGCTGCGTCAGAAAGGTCATCCCCATGTTGTCGTCTTTTCTGCTGTCGATCGCCAATGCCCTGCTCACCTGGCTCTTACGCCGCAAGGTGACCCAATTCGAACGCGCCAATCACTACGACATGAGCTACGCGCGGGTCATGCTGGATGCGAACCCGAGCTCCTTGGTGGCGCTCAATCGCGCCGGCGCCCTGGCGTTGTATCGAGGACCGCTCTCGGACTCGGCGCGCCACGGCGTCAAACTCGTCGCGGCCATGCACGAGGATTGCGGCCCCTGCTTGCAGTTGGGCGTCACCCTGGCGCTTTCGGCGGGCGTGCCGAGGGAGAGGATCGTTTCGGTGTTGTGCCGCGAGCCTACGGGCGATGCCGATACGGACCTGGTCGTAAACTTTGCTCGCGCCGTGCTCGCCAAGAGTGCGGACGAATCGGAGCTGCGTGACCGTGTGGTGGCGCGGTTCGGCCAGGACGGCTTGACCGCGGTCGCCTTCGTGCTCACGGGCACTCGCATGTATCCGATGCTCAAGGCCGTCCTCGGGTATGCCCAATGCCATCCCGTGATTCAGGTCGGCAAAGAATCGATTGACCTGCGGTCTCGGGCGCCCTTAACTCCGGCATTGTCGTGACTGCGAATACCCTGGAAGCGACCGCCCCCAGAGCTGGCGCCAGCGCCGGCTCCTGGCTCGCGTCTCACCGTGCCACACTCCTGGCGTTGTGTTATCGCTTGCTCGGGACGATGGCCGACGCCGAGGACGTCGTTCAAGAGACGCTGCTGCGCGCGAGCAACGTCGATCCCACGAACCTCGACAATCCCAGAGCGTACTTGATGCGCGTCGCGACCAACTTGTGTTTGGACCAGATGAAGTCGGCGCGCGCGAAACGCGAGGTGTATCCAGGTACTTGGCTCCCAGAGCCGGTGCTCGGCAACCCCCTCGACGTCGAGAGCCGCTCCAACTACGGCTGCGACGTCTCCTACGCCCTGCTTCTCACGCTGGAAACTCTCACTCCGGCAGAACGGGCGGCGTTCGTACTACACGAGGTATTCGACGCCGGTTACGGCGAGTTGGCGACCGCCCTGGAACGCAACGAGGCCGCGTGTCGACAGTTGGTGGCGAGAGCGCGCGCCCGCATCGCGGAGTTGAAGGGCCGATTCATTCCCTCGAGTGAACAAGTCCAGCGCGTGTTCTCTGCCTTCGCGGAGGCGACACGTACCGGGGATCCCAGCCTCATCGAGTCGGTGTTGTGCCACGATGCCGTCCTGTTGTCCGACGGCGGAGGCAAGGTCAAAGCCGCGCTGCTGCCGGTGTTCGGCAGCGATCGGATCGCGCGCTTCTTCGTGGGAGTGGCGCGCAAGTGGCCGCTCGTTGCGCCCGTCACCCTCACGCCATGTTTGGTCAACGGCATGCCCGGCGTCATCATTCGCCACGGCGGCGAGGCGCACCCCTCGGTGTTGAGCTTCGAGTGGTCCGAGAGCGGCGTAAGCCGTGTCTACTCGGTGCGCAATCCAGACAAAACCGCGCGAATCCAACCCACTGCTCGGCTGGGTTGACCTTACCGCGATTGCCGCCGCCCCAAGTGTGAGGGCGTTCGAATCGCTAGTTGTACGGCAAACTATCAGCCGGTGTGACTGCTACACTTGCAGAGTTCGGTTCAACTGAACCGAACTCCGTGGGGCGGGGGCGCTGTCGAATATCGCTTGGCAGCTCACGGCGCCATGTTAGCGTTGGGCTCATGCGCCTGTCACGCGGACGGTTCCTGTGCCCGGATGTCTTTGGCTCGATAGAGCTGTCGTTCGAGGAGGAGGAGGGCGTCACGCGACCTTTGACGCTGCTGTTCGGTGGCCCGGGCACCGGCAAGACGACGCTGCTCACGGCGCTGTTACACACGCGTCCAGGCTGCGTGGTGTCGGCAGGAGCGCGTCCAGGAGATGCGCTGTGCTACGCGCAGTGTTTCTGGGCGTTGGGCATGGATGAACCCGATCGGCGCGGTCCGCTGACGCTCAGCAGCCACAACGCGCCCCTCGAGTTCACGACCGTAACCCCGGTACAGCGCACCGAGATGGCGTTCGTCGAACGGCTCTCGAAAGACGGCGGCTTCGTGTTCGTCGCGTTCTCGTCGGTGCGCTGGTTCTCGCGCTCGTCCGTCTTGCTCACGTCGATCGCTCACACCGTGCGCAAACACGACGTGCGGCTCATGGATCCGCTGGATGACGCCGGCCGCCAGGACCTGACGCGCGAGGTGAAACAAGCGCTCGCGTTCGCCGAGCTGCAACGCTTGGTGCCACCGCTGCCGAGCCAAAAGCGGGACCCGTTCGGCGACGCCATGCGCCACACCGTGGAACACATTTGCCGGCTATACGGAACGGAGTACCTGGGCGTCGACCCGGAGACACTCGAGCCCAGCTTCCGGCCAGGGCAACGCCCTTACGTCACCTTCGACGAGCTGCCGACGTGTCTCAAACACGCGTTGGCGTTCTGCGTCATCCCGCTACGCCGGATCTGGGCGGCTTATCCCGACTTGGACCCGCGGCGCGGTCAAGCCGTCGTTGCCATCGATCAAGTCGAGCTGCACCAAGATCCGTCCGCTGCCGTCGCGTTGGTCGACGCGCTGCTGGCGTTGTTCCCCGAGGTACAGTGGATCATCACGACGCGTTCGAGCGAGTTGCTCTCCGCGCGCAGCCCCGACGAGGTGATCGCGCTGCGGCGGGCAGAGCCGGATCAACTGGTTACCGTCAACTTGGGCAACGCCGCCCGCGTCCATTAGCGAGCTGGGTCCTCGAAGGAAGGAGCTCGAGTGTCGGGCTCGTAACACCGAGCCCGAACAGTTCGTCAATCGTCGAGCGGGTCGGCGTCGGTGTGCGTCAGGATCAAGTGACCGACCGAATACGAGGCGTCGCCGCTGATCGGGCGCACGGTGATCTTCTTCACGCCGCTGATCGGCTTGTCGAACACGGGCTTGTACAACGCCACACCGGAGAACTTCGGATCGGAGTGTGGCCCGACGACGAGGTGGCGCAAACCAGACGCGCTGTCGACCGTGATCTGATACTTGTCGTTGTTGTCGACCGTGAGCTCGATGCCGCCCACCTTGTCCACCGGTGGGTCGACGGTGACGACCAGCTGGAACTGATCGGGGATGATGGTGTTGCCCTTCTTGTTCCACGTCGTCTTCTCGGGGACGACCGTGGCAAGTTCAGAGAGCTTCTTCTCCACCGAGCCCTTGGCCGCGAAGAAGCGCGCGCTCCACTCGGCTTTCGGGATGAAGTACAACGCCGAAATCGCGGTGAACGACCAGGTCGCGTAGCGTAACAACGGATACGCCACCAACGACATCGAACGCCAGCGCTCGAGCACCAACCCCAAGAGCACGGTGCTCGACACGGTGACCGGGAAGATGAACCGGAAATCGGCGTGGAAGGTGGACGGCACCACTGCCTTGAAGGCGAAAGACAAGGCGATCAAACACGCCGAGTTGAGCCACACGATCAAGTACTTGCCGAGGTGGTGGGTCTTGGAGGTGAGCCCGCCCACGGTGATCGCGCCGAGCAAGACGAGCAGCAGCCAGTCGAGCACCTCCGCCAGGTTCTGGTTCATCACGTAACCCGTCTCACCGTCGGGCGCCTTGCTGCGGGTGATGAAGATACTCGACTTGAGGACGTGGTTGAGGTGCCACTGACGGCCGCCGACGTCCTTGTCGCTGTAGACGAACGGGTCCTCTTGGTAGCTCGCCATGTCGAGGTACAAGTAGCGAGCCGCGGAGTTCTCGACCCAAATTGAGGTCCCGATGTTGAAGGCGCTGCCTAAGATGCGTTGACCGAGCGGGGCATCCTGCGCGGCGTCTTCCTTCTCGCCCTTGCGCAACACGGGTTCACGCGTGCCCATGTAGATGGCGAGCGCACCCGCCAGCGCGACGAGGCACAACATCGGCGTCCAGATCTCGCGGCGCGACAACGCCCGACGATTGACCCACAGGTGGTAGAGCAGCGCGATCCCGAGCGTCATCGGCAGCGCCACGCCGTTCATCTTGGTGGCCACGCAAACGCCTGCGAAGATCGTCGCCAGGTAGAAGTGCTTGAGGGTCCGGGTTTGGAACCACACCACGATGTAGTAGAGCCCGATGATGTACGTCGCGTCGAACAACACGTCGTTGTGGGCGCGCACCGAGTTGATGACGCTGTACGGGAACAGCCCAATCATCATCGTGCCCAGCCCCAAGGTGCTCGACTTCTTGAAGAACCGAGACAACAGCAGGATGCCGTAGATCAAGAACACGACGTGGCAGAGGTGACCCCAGACCTGCACGCCGCGCGCCGCGTCGCCCAGGTTGAGCGAGCGGAACAAGTTGTAGAACACGGCGCCGCCAGCGTAGAACATCGGCGGGTGGTGGCAGACGAAGCAGTGCGACGAGCTCGGCACCCGAAAGTTGTCCGCGATATACTTGACGTAGATTAACTGGTGCTTCGTGTCGAAGGTTCGCTCGAAGTGCTCGGTGTAGCTGAAGTACACCATGTAAATCACGAGCGAGAGCGCCGACGCGAACACCACCGTCCACGGCATCTTCAAGCGCCGTAACAGGACGCTCACCAAGATGATCTCGGGGATCAAGTACCCCACGCAGATGCCGAGGGTGGGTACACGGTACAGGCTCACGTTCACCGTGAACCCGATCAAGAACAACACACTTGCCCAAGTCAGCCAGCCAGCGAGCGTCGTTGGTTTCAACGCCCCAATCCCGCGCTTGATCGCAGGCAACCAGGTCTTGGGATTCAGTTTCGAGAGCACAACGTTCATGTCAAAAACTAAGTTAGGTGGGTTTCACGTACGCGACTGCGTCGCAGGGCAAGTGTTGGGCGCCAGCGTCACGCCCGACGTCGCTGGATCATCAAAGTGGCAACCAAGAACAGCAGCGTAAACAGCACCGTGATCGCGACCTGGATCCACACGAAGGCCATCACGGCCTCGCGCACCGGGCCGTAACAGGAGATGGCCTCGCGTCCCGTGGGTTCATACCAATAGCTCACGATCTTCGGACCCAAGAACAAGGCCGCGACCGTTCCGAAGCACGCGCCGAACAGAACGCTCAGCAACAACCCGCTCGGTCCCTTGGCAGCCTTCACGACTGCGCCTGTTCCACTGCTTTCGCCGCTTCCCGACATGCGGCGCACCCTACCACAGCCCTATTTTGAATCTTCGACGTTTCACGTTCCGACGAACCGGCTCGCTATTCAAATCTCGCCCCTTGCAAAGAAACCCACTCTCGGATACGAGATGCGCGCCTTTGAGTCCCCTCGCGGGGGTGTGCTTGTTTCGAACGCAACAGGCATACAGGGAAGCCGGTGCAAATCCGGCACGGAGCCGCCGCCGTAAGTGTGGAAGGGTGCTCGAGAAGCCACTGGTAAACGTTCGCGTCCGTCGTATTAGCCCCGAGCCAGTCGACCATCGCGAACCGATGCTGGGAAGGCGAGCACTCATTGCCCACGAGTCGGAAGACCTGCTCATCGGTACAGGAAACAATTGCGTTTCCGGTCGTTGCTCGAAAGCGCGCGCTCGCTGTTTGAGGCCTGTTGAAGCCCCCGTATTCGTCGGCAATCCATTGCCCCATAGTTCGCTCTGCGCGGCGCTCCGCCGTGTTCGTGGCGTTATTGCTCGCGACCCAGCTGCTTGGGGTGCGCCGCGGCATGGCCCAGACGACCACATCGACGACGGATGAAGCGGTCACGGTTACCGTCACCACCAAGAAGGGCCTGCTGCAGCATAGCGCCCTCGTCAAAACCGCCGCGTCCACGGTGATCACGCGGGACGGGCTGTCGCGCGCCGGCGACACGGCGGCAGACGTGTTGCGACAAGTGCCCGGCGTGCAAGTCAACCGCATCGGCGCAACCACGGACCCAGCAACTGCCAGTATCCGCGGCGCCGACGCCAAGCAGGTCCCCGTTTATCTGGCGGGCGTACGGCTCAACGACGAGGTAAACGGGGCCGCCGACTTGTCCACGATTCCCCTGTGGATGATGCAGCAGGTCGAGCTGTTCCGCGGCAACGCCCCGGCGTTTCAGACCGATCTCGGGCTGGGTGGCGCCGTCTACTTCGACCCGCTCGTGCCGGACGCCACGGCCCCCGGTGAGACGCAGCTCGGGCTGGAGCTCCACTTGGGCAGCTTCGGGCGACGCGGCGGCTCGCTGAGCGCGCGCGTGGGCGGCCCCGATTCGAGCGCCCTCGTGTCGTTGCGGACGAGCGCGATCCAAAACGATTATTCGTTCCTCAACGACCACGGGCTACGTTACTCCGCGCAAGCCACCGAAGATCGACGCGTCAACGCGGATGCGACGGACTACGAGGGCTGGGCCGTGGGCAGCCACCGCGTCGGGCGGCTGCGAGTCAGCACCATCATCAACGCGTTCGAGCGCGAGCAAGGGACGTCGGGCATCGCGACGACCCCCGCGCGGTCCGCGCGCTCTCTGCAGCGTCGTTTACTCACGGCGGTGAGCGGCACCTATTCGTGCCGGACCACTTGGTCGTGCCTGTTGCTCGCGCAAGCTTCGTTGTTGGTCGGCAGCGAGACGTTGACCGATCCGGACCGCGAGCTGCGCACGCTCCGCGCCGATTGGCAGTACAGTCGAGGTCAACGTTTGGGCGTCAACGCGCGCGCCGAACTCGGGCTGGCGCAAGGGCTGAAGCTAACACCGCTGACCGCCGTCGCCATCGACTCGCTGGCGATCACTACCCCCGGGTCCGCGCCGCGCCTCGCTTCCCGGAGCACCTCGACGTTGGGCGCGGAGGCTTCGTACCGCGTGCTGTCGCCCGTGACGGTGGCGGGCATGGTGCGCGGCGCCTGCTACCACACCGAGGGGGAGTACATCGACCTCAGCCGGGTGCGCTCCCAACGCGTGTCTCACTGCCCGTCGGCCCCGGACGCGCGCTTGGGCGTCGACTACGAACTCACCGACTGGATGCGCTTGCTGGCCAACGTCGGGCACATCTGGCGCGAGCCCACGCTCGGCGAACGTTACGGCGTCAGCGCTGCGCTCGAGGGCGAGCCGCTCTTGAAGCCGGAGCGCACCTACAGCTTCGACGTCGGCACCCGTGGCCGTCTGCCCATCGGCGCGATCGAGGTCGCGTGGGACGCGTTCGTATTTCGGCGCGCCAGCGAAGACCTCGTGCGTTACCGCCGAACCAGCTTGTACGCCTTCGCCCCGTACAACGTCGGGAGTTCGGTGTTCACGGGCGCCGAGTTGACGTTGGCCACCGAGCTCCCGCTTGGCTTCGCGACGCAGAGCACGCTCACCGTCGTCGATCCGCGCGACACGACCGCGGGCAGGCGCGGCCCCAACGACATCTTGCCGATGACGTCGCGCTTCACCACGTTCCAAGAGCTGCGCTGGACGCACCGGGCCGAGACGCGGCACCTGCGTCACGTGACGGTGGGCGCCCGCTATTATCACCGCTCGAACCGCTACGCCGACCCGGCGGGCAGCATCGTGTTGCCCGCGCTCCAGTCCATCGACGCCCAGGCCAACGTCGAGCTCGCGAACCCGCAGCTCGGCTTGTCCGCCGCGCTGAACAACGCGTTCGACCAACGCACGCTCGACTACCTGGGCCTGCCCGTCCCCGGCCGCTCCTTCCACGTCTCGATGACGTGCTGGTGGTAACACCAAGAAAAACACCCAAAGAACCCATGAAGATCCGTCCGCAAATCACCCCCGTCCTCCTCTTTTCATTTCTTTGCGCCTGTAGCGTGCGTTCGCGAGCTCCGGAGAGCCAAGGCATCAACGGCCTGTTCGGCGAAGCGGGCGCGCCGTCCGACACCGAAGCGCCGGCTACCGACGCAGGCTCCAACGACCAACCGGACGCCGCGCCGTTCGACCCCGCGCCGTTCGATGCCGCGGCGCTCGCCGACGCGGAACCGGCAGCCGACGGCAGCGCGCCAGGCAGCGACGCCGCAGTTACCGACACAGGTGAACAGCAGGACGCAGGCCAAGTGCCCGCCGGCCCGAACCTGCCGCGAGCGCGCGGCTTCTACGTGTTCGGCGTCGACTACAACAACAGCGTCAACGTCGCGGCCGTGAGCGTCGCCGGCAAAGTGCTGTCGAGCAGCCTGCTCTCCTCCGGTTCCGAGCTGCCCGGGCTGTCGTTGCCGCTCGGCACCGATTCGGTGCCGGTCACCCAGGTGCAGTCGGGTGACGAACTCGTGGTGCTCGATCGGACCAACCACGCCATCGACTGGCTGGCGTTGTCGGCAGAAGTGACCAACCAGATCGGCGTCGGCCCGGGAGGCTTCGCCGCCAACCCCTACGACTACCTGGAGCTCTCCCCCGAACTCGGTTTCGTGAGCCGCTTCGCCACCAACGGCGCGCCGGGCAACGCCGACCTCGACGAGGGCGGCGATCTGTTGGCGCTGGACCCGAGCAGCGGAGAGCTGCTCGGCCGCGTCGACTTCAACCATCTCACCGAAGGCGACGCCGATCTCGAGCCTCGACCCACCAAGATCATCGACTACGAAGGCAACCTGTACGTCGTGCTCGGGATGTTGGCCGCCGACTTCACCCCCGTCACCGAATCGGTGTTGGCGAAGGTCGATCCGAACACCCTCGAGGTGACGGCCACGCTGAGCCTCGGCCTCCGCAACTGCGAAGACATCAGCATGGCACCCCGAGGGAGTCTGGCCGCGATCGCTTGTAAAGGGGGATGGGCGGACGACCCCATCACCGTCAACTCCGGCATCGTGATCGTCGACCTCGCGTCGGCAGCCCCGCAGATCGCGGCAACTTACGGCGCGGCCGAGCTCGCGGAGGCGCAGATCAGCACGCTGTCGTTCGCCTCCGAGACGCAGATCTTGTTCTCTGCTTACGGCAGCACGTATCCGACCGTCATCGACGACGCCGCGTTCACACTCGACCTGACGGACGGGTCCGTCTCCGATCCGGTGATGGAAGCGGGCGCCTACCAGCTCGGCCAAATCCGCTGCGCCGCCGAGCAGAACGTATGTGTGATCGCCAACGCCGACACGTTCGCCGTCGAGTTCTTCGAGGTCGACGAGGACGGCGTGAGCCACAGTCAAACCGTCGAAATCGACGACAACCTGGGCCTGCCCCCGCGTTACATCGGCGTGTTCTGAGTTACCGGTGGCGAGTTACCGCAAGATCTCGTCCTCGAGCCGCGCGTAACTCGCCTCCATCCCGTGTTCCATGCCGGTAGCAAGCATGGTCGCGCGCACCTCGGCGTTGGGCAACGTCATCCGCATCGTTAGCAACGTCCCTTTACCGTCAGGAGTGAACGTCGTGACGATGTGGTTGTCCGGCGTCGGGTCCGGCAGGTGCATGCGCTCGACGTGCACGATCTTGCTGTGCGGCACGAGCTCCACGTATTCGCCCGTGAGATAGAAGCCGGCGCCCTCGCCGTTGGCCCACTCGTAGCGGATCTTGCCGCCGGGCCAGGCTTCGTTGACGCACACCGGCATCGTCCAGCCCGGTGGGCCGAGCACCCAACGTTGGATGAGCTCCACCTCGGTGTGCGCTCGGTAAACAGCTTCGGGGGGCGCCGCAAAACGGCGGGTGACGACCACGTGTTTGTCGCCTTCGGTCTCGAGCTTCAGAGTCATTTTTCAGGTTCCTTTCAGGGTTTCTCTCGGGTGTTCATTTCCGCTAACAAGTCGTCGAGCCGCTGGTAGTTAACCTCCATGGCGGCGCGCAGGTTTTCGAGCCAATGCGTTAACTCGTCGAGCGCCGGTGCCTGCAACCGGCATAGGCTGCGTGTGCCTTCGGTGCGACGTTGGATCAGCCCCGCCGTCTCGAGCACCTTGATGTGACGCGAGATAGCCGGCTGACTGAGCGAGAAAGGCCGCGCCAGATCGCTGATCATGGCCTCTCCGTGGGTGAGTTGGGCGAGAATGGCGCGACGGGTTGGGTCGGCCAGGGCAGCAAACGCGTGATCCAGGTTGTGCATGGCGTCCTCTACATAACACTCATGTTATATTCGAACACTGTTATGTTCAAGCAAATTCTCGCCTTCGCCGAGCTTTTGGAGGAAACGGGGTCGGGAGAACCGCGCTGATGCTCCGCACCACCATCGTCTGCAATCATTCGTTCGCACCCGAGCTCATCACCCCAGGGACGTGGGTGGTCGATTGTGGCGCCAATCGCGGCGAGTTCGCGACGTGGGCGAGCCGCAACACGCCGGCGCGCGTCGTCTCCTTCGAGCCCGATCCACGCTTGTTCTCTGCGCTCCCGGAGCTCGAGCGGGTGGCGTATCACAACGTCGCGGTCGCCGGAGCACCCGGCAAGTTAGCGCTTCACTTGGGTGACCGGCTGTGCAGCAGCCTGCTCTACGCCGAGAACCCGGCCGCCAACTCGGTGAGCGTCGAGGCCGTCCAGCTCGACAGTTTCCTCGACACCCAGGGCGTCTCGGAGATCGGACTGCTCAAGCTCGACATCGAAGGCGCCGAGCTCGACGTCATCGACAGCCTCGAGCCCAGCTTCTGGCAGCGGGTGAGACAGGTCACGTGCGAGTTCCACGAGTTCCTCGACCCGAGCAGCTTGCCACGCGTCGAACGTTGCCTGCAGCACCTCGAAGCGATGGGCTTCTACTGGATCAACTTTGCCCGTGACAACTACGGCGACGTGTTGTTGCTCAACCGCCGCTACGTCCGCATCGACGTGGCGAGCGCCGCCTCGCTGCACGCGACGAAGTATCTCCGTGGTGCGGCGCGGCTCGCGCAACGCCGCCTGCCGGGTTGGCTCAAATGACGACGAATCGTGAGATCTGATTTTTGGGGTTGGGCCCAGCTCCCGCGCGGCGCCTTTCGGCTCTCTCCCACAGATTTTGCATCAATGCGTGGCGACCGAGAACCTGCTACACCGTCCGCATGTGGGTCAGCATGATCGCGGCGGTCGCCAAGAACGGTACCATCGGGCGCGACAATCAGCTGCCGTGGCGGATCGCCGAAGACATGCGCTTCTTCACGAACACGACGCGCGGCCACGTCGTGATCAGCGGTCGCAAGAACTTCGAGGCGATGGGCGCCGCGTTACCTCAACGCACCAACGTCGTCGTCACGCGTAACCCCCACTTCAGCGCGCCCGACACGCAAGTGGTCTCGACCATCGAGGCGGCCTTGCAGCTCGCTGCCGGCCTCGGTGAGACAGAGGCGTTCGTGATCGGCGGCGCCGAGTTGTTCAAGGCGGCCAAACCGTACGCGCACCGCTACTATCGCACGTTGGTGCTGGCCGACGTCCCGGGGGACGTCATTTACGCCGACGCCGATTGGGCGGGCTGGTCCGAGCAGGTGATCGGCACGGGGGAACAGAGCGCCACGAATGAACACGCGTTCGTGATCACGCGGCTCACGCGCCGCGGACCGGCGCGATCGTTCGCTGGCCCCTGAGCGCGGGTTCGTCGAGCCCCGCTCCCCCGCCATCTCGCTGCGACGCGTCATGCGCGCTCGGCCCCGCGTAAATCCGGCGCACTCGACGCTCGGTTTCGCAAACCTTTCGTCCCGCGCACTCGTAAAGTTTGTCGCGCTAGACTGTTTCGTGTTAGCCCGGAGGCCTCGACGCGTCCCGCGTCGGGGCAGAGTGGCTCGCTGCCGCTCGATGGCACGGGGGTTGCTTTGGAGGGGGATCATGACTGAATCGTTCGTTCCGCCATTTCGGCTCGAGGTGAGCTGTGACGGGCCCGGGAGTCAAAGCCTGCAGGACGCGGTGCATCACGTGGCCCTGGAGGAGCTGGCGAATCACGAGGCGAAGCTACGGTTGGCAAACGTCCGACTCGAACGCAGCCGCGGGGACAACCACGTGTGCCGCGTGCAGCTCTTCGGCCACGGTCTGGACCACGTCGGCGGCCACTGTGAACACTCCCAATGGGAAGACGCCGTGCGCGCCGCGACGCACCGCGCTTTGCGCGCGCTCGAGGCTCACGAGCGGTTCGACCCGTGGACGAGCGAGCCCCCCTCGTCGCATCGTCATCGATAGGCCCGGTCCTCTCAGCCACCCGCGTCCGGAGGCTCCTCTGGCTCGGGGCATTTTTCCCCAGTGTGGCCCTCGAAGCCCTCGGGGATCTTGCACGGATGGACGATCAAGCGGCGAGCGCGCGGCTTGTAGATCACCTTACGCGTCTCCTTGCGTTCGGTGCCGTCCTTCTCGCGCACGGTGCGTGACGCGTAAACCGTAAACCCGTAGTCCCCCTTCTCCTCCACCTTTTCTTCGTCGGGCGGGAGCTCGGGGTCGGCGACGTATTCGAGCTCGGGCTCGACGGTGTCGAAGGGCTTGGAGACGTCCGTCGTCACGACGCGTCCGTTGTTGTCCCCGAAGATCATCACCTTGATCGAGGTCGCGTTGTAGCTGGTCTTGATCACCATGCCGGCTTGCGTGTCGTTGCGGAAGATGAGATCCGGCTTGGGAAACGACAACGTCGCTTCGTGGCCCATCGGGTAGCGGTTGAAGTAGATGCTGTGCGGCTGACGCTCGATGATCTCGTAACCGCCGCGCAACACGGCGTTGAACAACGTGGTCGCGAACTGACTGATCCCGCCGCCCACCGTGTCGTCCATCTCACCCTTGACGATGGTGGGCGCCATCGTAAAGCCGTTGGCGGCAGTTCGTTGCCCCAACGTGGTGTTGACCGAATACGTCTCACCCGGCAACACGATGGTGCCGTCGATCAGATCGGCGATGCGGTGGATGTTCTCGACGCGCGGCTTGCAACACGGGTGAAAGGTGGTGAAGCTCGAGACCAGCTGTTTGACGTTGAGCTGCTGAGCGAGCTCGGTGGTGACCTTGGGCTGCTCGCCGACGACGAGCGTCCAGACTCCGCGGTGTTCTTCGGACAACACGCCATCGAGCAGCGCGCTGGCGGCGACGTCCGAAGGCAACAACCACTGGGCCTTGCTGGGTTCGATTTTCAGCCGGTTGTGGTGGTCGGGGATGAACTGCGCGTTGACGGCGGGTCGCTCCCAACGTTTGCGGATCTCGGTGAGCGCCTTGTCGAGCTCGGCGACGTCGAACTCGAGCTGGAGCCTCGCGGGCTCGACCTTCGAGGGACGCGCCAGGAGCGCCGGCGCAAACAAACTCGGCGGCACCGTCTCGACGCGGCCCTGCTGCTCCTCTTC
Source organism: uncultured bacterium (assembly GCA_966249405.1). Taxonomy (GTDB): domain Bacteria; phylum Myxococcota_A; class Polyangia; order Polyangiales; family Polyangiaceae; genus SZUA-265. The sequence continues at coordinate 37,145 of CBINDO010000022.1, forward strand.
GCTCGCGCCATCGGCTTGTCCCGGCGCGACCTCGCTTTCCGGGAAACGCACGAACATCTGCACCGGCTCTGACACCGCCGCGCGAAACCGGCGCGCCGCGTCGTCCACGGCCGCGTTCGTCGTGGCAGGCGACCACTTGACGGTTGGCAACATCACCATCGTGGCGTCGCCGTTGAACACGTCGCGGAGCAGCTGCGGCGCGACGCGGCGATCGATTGTCTCACCTTCGGCGGGGTACGTCGCCTCCACCTTGCCCGAGACGAACCGCACGCCGCCTTCCGTCGGCGTGTTCAAGGCCGCTTTTTCGAACGTCGCGAGGTGCTCTTCGACCTTGGCTTCGTCGATCCGGAACTCGGGGTCGAACTCTTGGGGACCAAACCAACGTCCGACGCGCCACCCCACCTGCCCCAAGATGTTGCCGCTGCGACCGGCGGCCATGACTTGCCCGGCGAGCAGCGGCGAGAGCTCGATCCCAACGTCGCTGCCCGACAACCGGAAGTCCTCCTTACCGACCCGCACCCGAAGCACGCGCCGCTCGGCAGCGGCTTGGTGTTGCTTCAAGAAGCCGTCGAGCGCGGACGCGGCGAACCCGGATACGTCGGTACCGTCCACGGTGACGCCGGGAAGGACGTGACCAGCCAGCTGAATGCGTTCCGAGGCGTAGGCGCTGGCCAGCCCGAGCAGCGGGCAGAGACACAGCAGCAACAGGTCCCGCGGCGACCACGGCCCGCGAAACCCGCGGATCCACGCGGGGGTGCGGGCAGCGCGAGGCTCGGTGCCGGAGGGAACTGACTCGGACATTGGCCCGCGCCTTTAACGTGTCCAGCCAGGCAAGTGGAGCGGAAAAAGCCCAGAACGCCTGCAAACACGCCCGCGCGCGAACTATCCACTGCGCGCCCCAACGACGACCGCCAAGGCGTCGTCCGGGTCGGTCGCGACTCCTGCATCCCGCCGCCACTGCCGAACCCCCCGCCTCGCGGGTCCTCCGACTGAAGGCGTGCGGCCGACGACCCCTGCATCGAAAAGCGCAAGGCGTAGCCAAACGCGCTTCCCCATGGCGCAATTGATTCGCGACGCGACATCACGAGCTTGGGTCTTCCCTGCACTCGCGCGCTGGCACGCGATGTGCACTTGTTGTGCACTTGTAGGCAACAGCCCGCTCCACACGGATGGGCTACAACAACGAGGAGGTAAATCATGGCAATCACACGATGGGACCCAATGCGTGAACTCGAGGATATGACCAACCGGTTGAACCGCATGTTCGGTGGTTCACTCAGCACCCGCAACAGCTCGGAGCTCACGATCCCCGACTGGCATCCAACCGTGGACGTCTCCGAAACTGCGGAGAACTACCTCATCCAAGCCGAACTCCCGCAGGTCAAGAAGGAAGACATCAAAGTCACCGTCGACAAGGGTGTGCTCCGCCTCAGCGGCGAACGCAAACAAGAGAGCGAAACCAAGGACAAGCGCTACCACCGCATCGAGCGCTCCTACGGCACGTTCATGCGGTCGTTCACCTTGCCCGACGACGTCGACGCCGACCACATCCAAGCCGACGTCAAAGACGGCGTCTTGTCCGTCAAGCTCAACAAGACGGCACCCAAGGCGGCTCCGACCCGTCAGATCCCGGTGAAGTGATTCCGAGGAAGTGAGGGGGGAATGAGAAAGCAGTGAGGCTGCGCCCACGCGCAGCCTCACTGCTTTCCGGAAGGCCGCGTCGCGTTCCTCGGACGCGCGTCTGCGGCGTCGTGATGGTTCCGTGTTATGGTCCGCTACTTCCCATGAGCGAACCCGACCTCATCCCCTTCTTCATGCCGTCACTTGCCGCAGTGCTCGGCAACGCAGAGCAAACCAAAGGCGCCGCGCTAACGGAGGCCGAGGTGATTGCGATTCGCGACCAGGCCACCTGCATCATGATGGAGCGCAAGGACGCCGAGCAGATGGTAGTGTCGAGGGGCTATCGAGACGTCGAGCCCGAAGACTGCTGGGCCGACTGGCACCGTCTCCGCGGGCAGATCGCTGGCGGGTATTTGCCCAAGCTCATCCCGTGTGCCGTGGGAGATGCACACTTCGCCGCGCGTGCGGAAGCACTGTCCCGCGGGCTCGCCGCCGAGTTCGAGGTGCGCGAGCACGACCCCGCCGTGCTCGAGAGCAGATCTCAAAACCGATCGCGATGGGAAGCCAAGTTCGCAGATGTCCCACCCTTGTAACGCCGGTGGGCCTCCCCGCGGACGGAATGGGCCGGGCGTGGGAGTGATTCGGGGGGCGCTACCTCCCTAGCAAGCCGCTACTTCACTGTCGCTGAAGAACTCCGAGACCCAGTCCTGCTTCAACGGTCTACATTTCGCGCCGCCCGGTGCGCTCCTACCCGGTCCTGCTCCCTTTCCAACGGGCCAAATTTGCCATCGAAGTCCCCAACGGGTCAGATCCCGCCAGAATTCTCAGCCTGGAGGTTCGTGGGCTCGGCCTTTTGACGGAGTTTGCTCACACGAAGGCCGCGGTGTGTGTAAACTGGAAGGTCATGCGCGAGACGATCATCGACAAGCCGAGGATGTCGCTCTTCTATCACCCGATCGAAAAGATCGTGCACCACCAGATGCATCAGTACCCGGGGCTCGAGCTCCTGCAGGAAGTGCTGATGAAGGGGTTGGAGCTGCTGCATACCCACGGCGCTCACAAGTGGCTGTCCGACGATCGCCGGGGGGGCGTGCTACCCAAGTCTCACCATCAATGGGGAGACAAAGTCTGGTCGCCCCAAGCGTGCGAAGCCGGTTGGCAATACTGGGGCCTCGTACTGCAAAAAGACGTCTTGCACACGGCGAACATGCACAAGCTGGTTCAGCTGTATACCTCGCGAGGGGTAACCGCGCAGGTCTTCTCCGAACCGGATGAGGCCTTCGCGTGGCTGCGACAGCAGCGTAAACAGCCTCGCGCGTGAACCTGACCTTTCAGAGCGCGTGCGGCTGCGGCATCTCGGACTCGACGACCAAGATCTCCCCGCGTAGCCGCTCCTGCACGAGCCACTGTCCGATTGCCCGCGCCTGGTCGTCGACGTCTTGACCTGGCAGGGCGTACACCACGAACGCGCCGCGAGGCTCGACGCACGACGCGCCGAACCCGCTCGCATGGTGGCTCAATCGGATCGCAGACAACGCGCGGCGACGAAAATCCTCGCGAACGACTCGCCGCTTGGCCGTATCGGGGCCGGTGCCGCTCCCGTACCAAGGAAAGTCTTCACCTTCGCGGCTGACGATCGCGACGCTAGCTGGAAGGCAGCCCGGGTAAACGTCGAACCCAGCGTGGTGCTCCACTCGTGGAGGCAGCGCCGGGGTTGCCCTCGGCGCTGGGGGCGCCGGTGCAACGGGCGGGTGATTGAGCGCGGGCTCCGCTTCGCCGTCGTCCGAGCACGGCGGTTGGGTGCAATTGCCGAGCGCATACAGGCGATCACCAGCCGCGACATAGAGCGTACCGTCGCTGCCCAAGGCCATGTCGGTGATCACACCGGTGTAATACGTCCAGCGCTCGTGACCCGTCGCGTCGAGGGCGACGAGTTCGGAGTAGTCACTGCCGGAAAAGGGCACGTAGACCACCCCTGCCCCATCGACGAGTGGCTGACCTGCCGTGCCCGCTCGCTCGTAACGCCAACGCTCCGCGCCGTCGCTCGCCAGACTGAGGACGGTCCTCCCGCTGGCAACGATCGCCGAGCCGTCGTCCCCGACGGAGAGCCACGATCGTTGATTGCCCGTTTTCAGCTCGTGACGCCAAACCACGGCGCCCTTGGCGTCCAGCGCCGTTACGCTGCGACCCGTCGCAGCCAGCACCGTGCCTTGCTGACTCGACGCCAGTTGGAACACCCAATCCTGATGAGCCCCGGGCCGCGTGTCTTTGGCCTGAACCACCGAAGCAATCCAGAGAAGCGCGCCAGCGCCAGACACCGCGTACACCTTGCCCCCGATTGACCCGAGGTACAGCGTGCCCTGCGCGTCCATCACGGGCACGGTGGACCACGTGTCCCCCGCCGGGGTGGGCTTCGACCAACGCACTTTGCCGGCCCCGTCGAGCGCGTACAACGCCTCCGGCGCGTCCGCATCGGGCACGCGTGCCAATAAGTAAGACGTGCCCTCGGGGCCCAGCAACGACCCCTTGCCGTTGCCCGACTCGGCGAGGAACTGCCAGCGAAGTTGGCCACACGCATCGAGCGCACTCAGAGCGACGGCTCTGCCCTCGGGCGTGCGCGGCCCTAGTGAACTCAACTGCAGGTAGCTGCGCGCCTCCGCGTCCACGGCCGGCGTCGTCCAGGGCACCGGCGAAGCGCGCCGAAACCAGCGCAGCTCGCCTTGCGAGCCCAACGCGTAGATCCCGTGTCGGCGAGCCAAGTAGAGCGTCTCGCGCGGCCCAAGCGCGATGCCGTTGGTTTCGGGAAAGTCGAACTCGTACACCCAGCGCGCGGCGGGCAAGGTCGGACCAACCGCGCTACTGCGGTACTGTCCACCTAGGCCGCCCCCTCTGCCCGGCCACGATCCGGCCTGGCTGGGCGTCTCTGCGGGAGCGACGCAAGCCACCCGGCGCAAAGGGTCCGGCGCCGCGACACCGGGACCACTACCTGCGCCAGGATTACACCCCAGGCCCGCGATCCCCAACGCCGCAGCGAACCAAACCTTCCAGGCAGCGCGCGAAGCAGGAGACGACGTGGCAGCAGACGAGTCGGCAAACATGCAACGCCGACCCTATCAGGCCGCGGGTAAACGCGCGCGTATTATCGCCGCAATCGCCGCAATCGCCGTTGTGCAGCACTAGGCGTTTATTTCACACCAGCTGCTGCTTCGGCCTTTTTGGCGGCGCGCATACCGGCGACGGCTTGTTTGGTGCCCGAGAGGATCTGCGGGTAGGCCGCGTCGTTGCTCGCCGCGTTGCACATCTCGCCACCGGAGCCGAACAACATTCGCTTCAGTCCGCTGCGACGTCCGCCGCCGGGAGATTGTTCGGCCTGGTCGGTGAAGGTCGTGCCGCTGGCCTTCCAGACCGCACAATCTTCGGCGCCCAAGTCCGCGCACAGGCGCTCGTCGAGTTTGCCGCACGAATCACACCCAGAGAGCACGCCGACAAGAGCGACACCCACCGAAACCCAAAAACCGCGACTCGTAATACCAATCATCGTTCGTTCCTTCATCCGTCGATTGACCGTTGTTTCAGTTGCTCTGATCGAGCTCCACGATCTGCGTCAATACAGCCCGCCCCGCTGGCCCTTCGAGTAGACGCACAGGAGTAACAGGCGTGGGGTTGTGGTTCTGGTATTCGCGGACCTGGAGGGCGACGACCGAACCCGATGGCGTGTAGTGGAGGTCGACCACGATGGCGCTGGTATCCACATCTCCGTCCGCATCCACCGCGAACGGCAGCTCCAGAAACCGTGACAAATCTCCCGACTCGAACGCCTCCAACACTGCGGGCAACTCACACGCGAAGTAGCGGAATCCGCCCTTCACCTTTTCGCCGGTCGGCAAATAAACCATGGACCCGAACAATCCAAACAGCCAGGTCTTGTCTTCGAACTTCCCGCCGCAGTCTTGAACCAAATAGTCGTCGATGTCTTTCACGATGAAACGCTGACTCCTTCAACATCCATCAACGACGCGTCACGGAGCGTCGTCGCAACTCGTCGAAAGAAAACGCTGCCGCGATCGCCGATTGTTCGACGCGTAACTTTCGGTTTCGAAGAGTCGCAAATTGTCACGCCTTGCGCGTCCGGCACCGCTCCGCTCTAAACCTCGCGGGGCGTAGCGGATTCGCGAAGTGCACCTGTGGTGGCCGAGACAGCGCTGGCCCACGTTGGATCAAGAGAGACCGCCTGCGGTAACAGGTGCCCGCGGTCGTTCGCTGACAATCACCTCAGCGCAGCCCGCGCGGGTGAGATGCGCGGACCGTCTCGTCGTCCGTGGCCGCTCAACCCTGGTCCTTGCCTGCGTCGCTTGGAGGCGACCGTCTCGCTGCTTCAGTGACTGCATCATCTCCATGGAGGTCCGCCTCGGAACTTTCGCCCGACTGGGACGCGCTGCCCTCTGACGCGGCATCGGCGGTGGGGCTATCGCCTCGCCCGGGGCCGCCGTCGATGTTCTCGTCGACCTTCGTCCCACCGTTGGCATCCGCACCTTCTCCAGGCAAGCGGTCCGAAAGATACTTCAAAGCGCTCCCCCAAACTCGTTCGCTGAATACTGCCGCCACGAAGCAGGCGAGCAACAGCACGTACGGGTTGGGATCACTCCCAGCGCCCGATAACACGGCGAGCCCTCCCTGCACCGCCAGGAACACCACAACCGCCGCGGACAAGCCGCGCAGGACTACGCCCGCGAGGTCGAAAACGATGACGTGTGGATTGACTTCGTGCCGGCCCTTGCCGCGCCGCTCGCGAACGAAAGTCGAGATCACCGCACCCAGTAACCCGAAGCCCATCATGCCTACGATCAGCGCGAGCGGCAATGACGCGGCGTCGAGCAACCAGCCGGCAACGAACTGCAGCGGTCCTAGCGACGCGCCGAGCGGAGGAGGCTCGGGGGCGGGTCCGAAGTCACGTGCCACACACACCCGGGTCGCGTCGAACACAGCGTTCCTAGCGTCAATCACGAGCGACGAGAACTCGTTCCAGCTCGCCGAGACATCGGCCTGCAGCCGTGAACCTTCGAGGACTCCCAACTCACTCGCCATCCGGTCCAAGGTCTGTTGGCTCTGCCGGATGAGCTTTGCGCAAAAGAGCAACGCCCCCTCGTCCTCCGCAACGCGCGCGGCAAACCAGCTCTGGATCAGCAGGAAATGTTGTATCTCTTCGCGGGAGCCGAGCCGTTCCAGGTTCTCGAGCTGATATTCTTTGGCCGTCGACCGGGCCGCCTTGTCTTGGTTCGACAGCATCGCTGCGCCCAGGCTCTCGCCATTTTCCACGAGTTCCGCATAACGGCTGGCAAGGCTCTCGCGCTCGCGCTTTGCCAACACTAAGATGAAGTCGCGGTGCTCCTTCGCGGCCGCGTCGTCGCCGTGAGGCGCATTCGTCTGGGTGCCAGACAACACGACGGATGGTGCTGGTTCGGATGGTGCTGGTTCGGGTGGCGCCGCCGGGACAGGCGGGAGTACCGATGCTACGGCTGTGGCGGTCGGCACAATAGCGACTGATGGCGCCGCGGCTGCCCCGGTCGGCGTGTTAGACGCGCCGATCTCCGAGTGGTCTGGCGGCCGAGCGCCGGCCGTTCCAGGCACGACCAACGGGTTGCGCTGGAGATCTTTGGGTAAGTAGCGAGTCACTTGCTCTTGCGTCAGCATCTGGCCGCGCAACACGTCGTCGAGCACCGAGGGCTCGACCTCCGCGTTGGTTTTGGTCCCCTCTCGCAACCGAGGCAACGACATGACCGCTGCGATGCTCAGGAAAGCGCTGATCGCCAGAAGCAACACGAACCCGACGTTGGACGGATTGACAGACGGCCGCGACTGCACGAAGCGCCAGCTGCGTTGCGGCCAGCCCGCGGCCTGCGCCGAGCGGATCCCGATGGCGACTAGGGCCCAGACCGTGACCGCCACGGACAGGTCGGAGAGCGGCAGCCGCTCCACGAGCTCGGGAGCGAGGGTTTCGAGCTGCTGACCAGCAAATTGAAGAAAGTGACCGATCAGGCCCATCACGGAAGGGAGCTTGGCGCTTTGCGTTGACTGCATGACCTTGGAGAGGTCTTCCGCAGCACTAGCTGTCGCCATCGGCAGGACCAGGCCGAGTCGGGTCACGGCCCAGAACAACGCAGGGATGGCGGTCCGCAGCAACCCGGGAGACATGAGCACCACCACCAGCAATGCGACCAGACGAGGCGCCAGGCCGCGTCCAAACACCTCGAGCTGCACGAGGTGCACGAGTGCGCGTCCCGTCATCCACAATCCCCACCACACGATCAGGGTCACGAACACGGTAAACGATAGCCACAGCCCAACGGCTGCTTGCGGGGTAGCCCACCACGCGTCTCCCCAAACGACCGCTGCAATGCAAAGCACCGGGGCAATCACCAGCCCGACGAGCATCAGACGTGAAGTCATGAGCTCGACCCGGGCCTCCGAGCGAAATGCCCGCTCGGCTCCTTCGAAGGTTCATCCGCAGGGTTTGCACGATGTATTGATGGTCTCGGCACACCGCGCAATGTAAACGCCAGGCGGACGGACAACAATGGTGACTGTTTCGATGTCAGAAAGGTCCGCTCACATCTGTAGTCTCATGCACACTCTGTGGGTTCGGGACGCAGTTCACGGTCGAAGTCGGTGTACTTCCGCTTTCACCCGCCCCGCATCGCTGCTTCCTGAAGCGCCGCCTCCCGCATCGCTGCTTGCTGAAGCGCGAGCGCTCGCTGCAGCTCGACGCGCGTCATGGGGCCGCGCAGGTGGCTGACGGCGTACCGCGGGTTGAACAATACTGGTTCGGGGTTGTTGCGCACGTTGCGAAGCACGAACCAGCGGTTGACGAGGCGATTGACGGTGGTGTCGAGCAGCGCGTCGACGTGTTTGTCGCCGGTGAGCAAGCCGTCAATCACGCGTTCGCGATCCGCGTCGGTTTGGAGCCGCCCGATGCACCAGATCCCGGCGTTACCCAGCGACCGATAGTCGAGGTCCATCGGGTTTTGGGTGCCAATCGCGATCCCGACACCGAAGGCGCGGGCTTGTTTCATCAGCGCGACGAGCGGACGTTTGGTGGGCGGGTTGGCGGGGTGCGGCGGCAAAAAGCCGTACACCTCGTCGAAGATGACGAGCGCGCGCAAGCTCTGGCTGCCGGGCAGTGAACGCACCCAAGTGAGCAGCTCTTCGAGCAACACTCCGAGCACGAGCGTGCGCTCCTCGTCGTCGAGATGGGCGACGCTGACGATGACGCCGGGCGCGCGCGGATGGGGATTGTCCAAGGTCGGCTTCGGCACCTCGAGCCACGCGTCCAGGTCGAGCGAAGCGCCAGTGCGCCAAGCCGAGAAGCTCGGCGAAGCCAACAGACTATTGAGCGATGCGGCGAGCTGCTGGCGATCTTTCTTCGGCAAGAAGCGGTCGACGGGTAAGACCCCTACGGTGTCGATCGGCGGCTCCTCGAGATCGGCGATCAATGCGCCGATGTCGGCGCTCCCGCCGCTGCGTAACCGCCGCTCGGCGCACAACGAGAGATATACGTGGGGCCGGCTCCGCGCCGGGTCGGCATCTTCACCCACCAGTCGCAACAGCAGTGAGACAGCCGCGGTGAGCGCCGCCAGTGCCGACTCTGGGTCGTTCTCCCAACGCGCGCTGTAACGCTCCAGGGCCGAGAGCACGTGCAGCCCCTCGCCGGCGCTCGACCCGGGCGTGATCAAGCGGATGTGGCGACTCCGATGATACGCGAGCAACTCCTGCTCGCCGATTTGCCAACTCTCGAGCGCGGCCCGTCGCTCGGCGGCGAGGGTTTGCGCCACCTCCGCGGGGCTGCGTGTATCGCCCGGAGCCTTGGTGCCCGCCACCCATGGCTCCAGGTGAGCGGCCTCGAAATCGGGGAACGACAACAGTAGATTCGGCAGATCTCCTTTGACGTCGATCATCAACACGGGGATCGACGCGCGCATCGCCTCCTCCGCCGTGACGAGGCCGAGCGCGGTCTTGCCGCACCCGGAGGCGCCCACGGTGATGAAGTGCGTCGTCAGGTGATGCGCCGGCAAGTGCAGGAGCTGTTCCGTCTCACCAGCGGTCACGGTGCGCGCGATGGCGGCGGGCGATGCCGCCCCCTTCTTCGGTTTCAGGGCGGGCGCTTGCTGAATGACTCGGCAAGCGCCCATGTACAGAGCTGGAGCTTTCATGTGACACTCGATTCAGGTGAGACGTACTGCGAGCTCATTGCCCGAACGGATCGCTGCCGCGCATGCCTGCCTTCGCGCGCGCGTTGAGCGCCTCGCTGCTGACGTCGGCGTTGCGTTCGGTAAGACCGCGCACCGCGACGTCGTCTGCCGACTCTGCGGCGTCGAGCGTGTCGGCGTCGCCCGTCTCGTCGTCGCCGCTCGCGTTTGCCCTCGCGGCCTTGGCGCGGTCGGCCCTGGCCTTGGCTTCTTTCGCTTCGACCGTGCTGAACAGGCTCGGCGCTATCTCTTTGGCGTCGCCGTAGAACCAGCGCACGCAATGGATGGCGCAGCGAGCCCACTCGAAGCTGTCGTGCATCAACGTGAATGAGCGGTCGCGCTCTTCGGCGAGTTTCGGATCGCCGCTGCGGTTCGTCTCACGGCGCGTGAACAAGTCTTCGAGTTCGTTGGCGTTGGCCTCGAACTCGTTCAACGTCTCGGCGTCGAGCACGGCTCGGCCGGCGATGGCGCCCTTGTAGAAGCGCAGGCGCGTGACCGCCATCTGCGTGTCGTAGGCGACGTTGCGATAGCCGGTGGCCATACCGATGCCGTCCAGGGCCTCGGGCGGCAACACCCCTTGGTTGACGAGGTAGGCGATCTCCGACCGCGCGCGAGCGCGGTACCCCAGCGTCTCCTCGTAGACCGCTTGCAGCCGCTCCGGCGGCACGACCGACGCACTGTAGAGCACGTGGGCGTGGATCGTGCTGCGCGCGTACAAGTCGGCGCGTTTGATCAAGTCGACCCGCACCGGCAGTTTCTCGATCTCGGGCAAGAACTGCAGCACCTTCGGCATCGACTGTCTCACGATGTGCACGGCGTTCGGCAAGTCGACGTTGGCGTCGAGTACGCGGCTCAGCGCGGCGCGTTCTGCGGCGGTCGCCTCGAAGGCCTCCCGAAAGTTGAGCGAGTCCCAATCCGTCCTGCCGCTCGTCATGTCGGCGAGAAACACAGGGTCGAGGTGAACGACTGGAGCAATGTTGATTTTAGATGTAGCCACGATGATTTCCCTCTTCGATGAATGTTCGATGAATGATTCGACCAACCTCGAGCTGCACCAACGCGCAGCCCGTGAGACACGAGAGCGATACCCCACACCTGCGTGAAGCACGCACCCTGCGTCTCTTACGCATTGGTCGGTCCGCGCATTCCGTCGGTTGCGCGCCCACCACCGAATTTTTCGTTTCACCACCCAGCCGCACCGACGCGGTGGAAACGCGTCACGGCGTAACTAGGCAACCGGCCTCGGATTAATACCTTTGGCTCATCAGCCAAGCGGTGGCGTCTACCCACGCACTCCACCCCAAGAACTGCTCCCCTCCGAGCAACTGTCACGCGAACTTGCCGTCACGCGCCCGGCGAGACAACCCGCCCCTCCGTTGCGGTGCGTCATTCGCCTTGCAGCGTGGGTGAACGCCGTAACGGCGTGAGACGCTTCGAGCCCCCCTCCGAGGGGGGGCCCACGCTGTCGAACAGTGCCGACACCCCCTCCGAGGGGGGTACCGGGCGGACGGCAAGCCTCGACACCCCCTCCGAGGGGGGTCCAACGCTGTCGAACAGTGCCGACACCCCCTCCGAGGGGGGTACCGGGCGGACGGCAAGCCTCGACATCCCCTCCGAGGGGGGTCCCACGCTGTCGAACAGTGCCGCCATCCCCTTCGACCCCGGGGGTCACGCTGTTCGCCCGCGACGCTACCCCGTCGGAGGGGGGTACCGGGCGGACGGCAAGCCTCGACACCCCCTCCGAGGGGGGTGCGTTGCTTTCGCGGGGTGCAGCCACCCTCTTCGACCCGGGGCTTAAGCTGTTCGCCCGCGTCGAGCCCCCGTCTGACCGGCGGGATAACGCCGTTGTCGCGCGACGAGCCCCCTACGCCCCGGGGTTAGGAGGTCGGAGCGCGTCGGTAACGCCTCGGACTCCTGTCGCCGCGCGGTGACGACCGGTCGGCACCGGCGGGTGGCGCAAGGAGAACACGGGGCGCAAAGAACGACGGTCTCGAGAAGCGAGACCCGCGCGATGTCGCGTTCACTCCGAGGGGTCGTCGAAGTGCAACAGGTTATCCAAGGGGCTCTTCACGCCCATCGGACCTCGGTTGAGCACGTGGGTGTAGCTCATCGTCGTCCGGACATCCGCGTGACCGAGCAACTTTTGGATGGTCCGGATGTCGTAACCCGCCTCCAACAGGTGGGTCGCAAACGAATGCCGAAACGTGTGGCAGCTGGCGGGTTTACCGATGCCACTCGCCGCGACCGCGGCGTGGACGGCGCGTTGCAAGGCCGTCTCGTGCACGTGATGGCGCAGGCGACGCTGGGTATGTGGCTCGACGTAGGCGCGCTTCGCAGGAATTACCCATCGCCAAATCCACTCCGTGGGCGCGTTCGGGTACTTGACGCGGAGGGCGTGCGGCAAAGCAACGGCCCAAGGACAACAAGGCGGCCAACGCCTGATTCTGAGTGGAGGCGCTCACCGCGCGGTCCACGGCAAGACTCGAAAGAAATCTCGCCACCTCGCGTTCTGCGAGACGCGCCGTATGTTTGGAGGTCCCGCATGCTTCGAGATACCGGCGGCTCCACCCCAGGTACGCCTCCTCGGTGCACGGGCTGTAGTGTCGGATCTCAGGACCTCCCGCGCGGCGTCGACGATCGACGCGAGTCACACGCCAACGCGGCCCTTGCCCTCGGTTTTTAGGCCGCACTCCCACTGGCGGCCACCGGCCAACGGCGGCCCGGCCACCCCGCGGCGCCAGGCGTGTTGCCCTTGGGCCAAATCACTGCACGCCGCGTGCACTCGCCGCAACGAAACCGCGCCGCGCCCCGCCGTAACCCCAGCCCCGGTGCCCCCTAATCCGCGATCCGTAACACTTCGCCGATCTGGCTAACACGCGGCGCACCCTCGCGGACCGCGCCGTGTTTGCCCCCTTCCCGGCATGCGGCGATGGTGGCATTGTTCGCGGGTGAATTAGGAGTTGGGCCGACGGTCAGTGGTGTGTTAGTTTGAGGGAAGGGGTTGTCGCACCGCATGAACTTGCGACGAGTTCGAACACATCGTCGCCACCTGACAGCGCCTTTGTCGCTGCGCATC
>CBINDO010000023.1:0-49444 GCA_966249405.1 uncultured bacterium
GTTCGAATCGCTACTTGCACGGCGAAGTAGCAGCCCATACGCCTACACTTGCAGAATTCGGTTAACGCGCGGAACGCTGGGGCTCGAGCGACGACCGAAGCCGCAAGTGACTCGAGAGCGTCGAAACGACCAGAGTCGAGCGGCGGGCGCGCAGACGTTGGATTCAAACGCCCATCGTACTCGCGACGAGTTGGAGCGACCTTCGCGATCACGACGAGTTGGAGCGACCTTCGAAACCCGAGCTACGTCGGAAGCCGGGCACGCATCCGTTGAGCACGATCTCCCACCGAGGTTGATCGCTCTATTCCTCGCATCGACGAGCTTGCGCCACCTCGAGTCCCAACCGTCAGCTACGTCAGAAGCCGGGCACGCGACCGTTGAGCTCGATGTCCCACCGGGGTGGGTCGCTCCACTCCTCGCCGAGGAAGTCGACCATGGCCCGCACTTTGGTGGACAATTGCCGCGCCGAGGGGAACACGGCGAAAATCGCCGACTGGGCAAACTCGTAAGCGGGTAACACGCGCACCAACTCGCCCGAGAGCAGGTAGGGCCACGCTTGCAACGTGGCGCCCATGGTGATGCCTTGACCGCCGAGCGCGGCGTCACACAACGCATCGACGTTGTTGGACGCAACCCGCCCGGAAACCGCGATCGAAAGCGGCCCCTCCGGACCAATGAGGCGCCACTCGCGGGGGCGGTTGAACCCCGTGAACAAGAGGCACTCATGAGCAGAGAGCTCGTCGGGAGTTTGGGGCGCACCACGCCGCGCGAGATACGCGGGAGAGGCGACCAATACGCGCCGGTTGGCGCACAGGCGCCGCGCGATGAGACGCGAATCCGGGAGCGCGCCCACCCGAATCGCCAGATCTAGCCCCTCGTCGACCAAATCGACGAAGCGGTCGACGAGTTGCAGCTCGACGCCGAGTTCGGGGTGACGCTCGAGCAGCTTGCTCAGCAGCGGACTCAAGTGCAGGCGTCCAAAAACGACGGGTGCCGTGATGCGCAGGTTGCCGCGCGGCTGAACGGCGTTCTTGCGCATCTCGGCTTCTGCGTCGGCCAGATCGTTCAAGATCTGCATGGTGCGCACGTGAAACACGGTGCCCTCTTCCGTGAGCGACACCTTGCGCGTGGTGCGTTGCAACAGCCGCACGCCGAGTCGCTCTTCGAGCCTGGAGAGCACACGACTGACGCCGGACGGTGTGAGGCCCAGCTCACGCGCTGCCTTGGCCGCGCTCATGTGTCTCACGACGGCGTGAAACACCAAGAGCTCCTGTGTTTCGGTCGAGACTTCACCCAGGCTCATAACGCCTGTTGCACTTTGGTCGGGAACACGAACGGGGTCTCGGGGCCTTGGTACAAGAACGTGTACACGCCGTAGCTCGCGAGGACACGCTTGGTGTACCGCCGCGTCTCACGGAACGGAATGAGCTCCACCCACAAGTCGAAGTCCTGCGAGGGCAGCTCTTTGAGCCAACGCTTGGGGCGCCCGGGCCCGGCGTTGTAGCTCGGAATGCCGAGCAGGCGGTTCTCGGGGAACCGTTCGCTGTAGGAAGCCAGTGTACGCGCCCCGAGGGCAATGTTGACGCGCGGATTCAAGAGCGCGCGGGTCGAAACCGGGAGATTGAGCTCTTTGCCGAAGTGGCGGGCCGTGGGCTCGATGAGTTGCATCAGCCCAAAGGCGTTGGCTGGACTCTGGGCGCGGGGGTCGAAACCAGATTCTTCGCGCATGATCGCGTAGACCAACGCTTCTGGAAGCTGATTGCGCGCCGCTTCCTTCTCGGCGTGTTTGAGATAGGGACGCGGAAACGCGAGCTCCCACGCTTGACGCCACTCGCCGACCGGCCACTGATTGAGCCAGTCCGTCAAGCGCCCGCGCGCGAGCTCGTGAGACATCTTCGCCGAGCCTGCACGCGAGAACAACAGCGCGGTCCCCCACAGCACCTCGGGCGCTACCGACTCTTCTCCAGAAGCAAGAGCCGCGAGTTCCCGCTCCGCCCAGTCGAGCTGCCCTTGCCGAAGCAGTTCGAGGACGCGCCGGAAGGAGGGCGTTTGGTATTCGGGGCGGCCTTGGAAGCGGAACGGTGCGGCTTGGGCCGCGGCGATGGCCCCTTGGCGCGCGCGGTCGGCTCGCGCGGCGTCCACCTCGTGCAAGCGGGCATACGCGTGCTGCATGTAATACGAGAGCGGACGTTCTCTGATAAGGGCCTCGAACTCCGCATAACCGCGCTCCGGTTCACCCGCGTTGATCCAAGAACGCGCAAGTAGATAGCGCTCACGCCCGGCAAACTCGTGGTCGCGCGTGCGGTCGGCCTGTTTCGCCAAGCCAAGACCACGCTCGAGTACGTAGGCGGCTTCGCCCCATTTGCGCTGCGTCATCAGCCGCAACGCCAGATCCGACACGCCGTCGAGGACCATGTCGCCCTGCGGGTAGTCCTCGGCGAACGTCGTGAGCAGCCGGGTGGACTCCGCGTCGTCGGACATCTGCGCGTGAGCGTCGGCGCGGAGCAACCTCGCATCGTCGGCCAAACGGTGGGTGGGACACGTCTTCTCGAGTTCCTCGAGCAGCCGAGCAGACTGGGACCAACGCTTGTCGTAACGTGCGTACTTGCCGCCCAAGAACAACGCACGGGCCTTGAGGTCGGTGTCTCCGCACCTCTTCGCGAGGTCCGCCAAGGAATCGGCTGCGCTCCCCCACTCTTTGAGCCCGGCGAGCGCCTTGTTGCGCAACAAGCGCACTTCGCACAGCTTGGAAGAGTAGGCGTCCGCCGGTGAGACACGCGACAACAACTCGTCGGCCGCCAGCTTGGCGTCTTCGAACTTCTGTTCCTCTACGAGCGCCGACAGCCGCACGAACTGATCGTCGACAGTCAATGGCTGGTTTTCTCGAAATAGGTCCGGCGGTAACAGCGAAAGCAGCGCTACCTCACGAGCAGCCGCTTCCTGCGCGAGTTTGGTACCAGCATTCCGCAGACTGACGCGACGTACGGCGCGGAGCGCAGCGAGCACGCGCGGCGGCTCGACGGTGGGTACCAGCGTCGCGGGAGGACCAGCGTTCGAGGACTTGGTGCCGGCAATCACCGCGTCGGCGAACAGCAGCGCGCGCCGGCTGGCGTCCGGCGAGTCGAGCTCTGTTTCGCTCACCTTTTGGAGCGCAGCAGCCGCCGCCTCGAACTGCCGCGCATGGTACGCCGCTTCTCCGGTAAGTGCCGTCCACCAGGATTCGAGCGGTCTTGCCTCGGGTGTGTGACTGCCGAGCAAGGTGAACGCTGCGGCGGGGTTGCCCTGACGCACCATCGCCCTGGCAGCGAAATACGAGCAGTAGTCTCGCAGAGGCCAATTGGACTGGGCGCACGCGCCGAAAGCCTTGGCCGCGGCGGCGTGGTCTTCGGCGTCGCTGGCCAGCTTGCCGAGCTGGTACTGATAGATCGGTCCCGTGGATTCCTCGCGCAGGTCGCGGCTCAACACCTGTTGATAGGTGGCATAAGCCGTCTCCGGATGTTCACCTTCCAAAGCTTCTGCCACCGGTTCGAACTCCGGCAACGCCAGGAGCGGCGTGAACTCGGTGAGGTCGACCACCGCTTGTTCACCGAGCGCTGGTACCGAGCCGCGGCTGGCGGCCGTGCTACCGAGACCGACGGCGTTGGCGTCCAGCGGCGTCGCGATGCCGTGCCCCGTCGTCGCGTTGCTGCCGCAAGAGTACGCGAGGGTGACGCTACCCGCGATTCCCAAGAGTGCGGCCGCCCACTGCACGGACCGCTGTTTACTCATCGGCTTACGCATCGAAAAACGTCGACTCCTCTCAGCCGCGCCGGCTTCCCCATGCTTCGTGCGCTTCCTCTTCGGCAACCGCCTCCGCCCGTGCGCGTTGGGCAGCCAAGAACCGCGTCTGTTCGTTCTCCACGACGCGCTGCTCGGCCTTGGCGTCCGCTAGCGCTTGCTCCGCTTCGACCCGACCGCGTTCGGCGCGCTCCAACCGCTGCTGCATCGCGACCCCGTGTTGACGAAGGGTGGCCGCCGTCACTTCGGCACCGATCCGGTAGTGCGCCATCAAATGGAGGTCTTGCGCAGTCGCCCCGCCCTCTGAAAGGCGGACCTGCTCGCTCGCTTCCACGTCGCGTCTGGCTACTTCGTGTTCACGTTCGCTGCGCTCGGCGATGGCGCGAGCCTGTCTGGCTTGCGCCACCTGAACTGCGCGCTCGCGAAGCGACTGGCTGCGTTCATCGACCGCATGGGCGCGGAGCTCGATGAGCGGGTCCAGCGGGAACTTCTTCACGTGTCGAGTCTAGACCAAGCACGCCCCGATGGCGAGATTTCCGAAAGCGCTGGGCAGCCGCCCATGCTGCGGTCGATGTCGAAATGGTCGGCGCCCGCGCGCGCCGTGGTTTACCCTGTCGCCGTGAACCTTCTCAGACTCGTGTGCTGCTGGGTCGGGCTTTTGACCGCACTGGCGTGTGGTGCCGTGCAGCGCCCGGATGGTGGAACCGGTTTACTGGGCGTAGGAGCGAGGGTGACGCCGCTTCGAGGAGAAGACCAACACGGTCGCATCGTCGTCCTGAGCTTCCCTGCAGCAAACCCTACAGTCGTGTACTTTTACCCCAAAGATTCAACGCCGGGCTGCACCAGAGAAGCCTGCGCGTTTCGAGATGTCTGGCGTAAGTACCAAGCCCGGCAAATCTCGGTGATCGGAGTATCGAGCGACGACGTCGCCTCGCACGCGTCGTTCGCCGAAGAACACGAGCTGCCATTCCCGCTGATCGCGGATGAAGGCGGTGAATGGGCACGCGCGTTTGGCGTGCCGAGCGTCGCAGGGTTCCATTCGCGCGTGACGTTCTTGGTGGGACGAGATGGTCGGGTGTTGAAGACTTACGAGTCCGTCGACCCAGGTTTACATGCCCAGCAAATCCTGGACGACGCGGCGATGTTCGGCCAGGCTGCGGCGACACCGACGTCAGCGTCGAACCCAGCGGAGAACGAGGCGCTCCTAGCGCCCGCGCCGCGCCTCGCCTCGCCATCAGCCCCGAGCGTGGATCTGAAGCTTCATTTTGGCGTCTCACCGGATTCCGAGCAGCCAACGGGAATGTGGCTCGCCGCAGAGCTCACACCGCCGCCCGGGGCGCACCTGTCTTGGAAACACGCGAGCGAATCGGGCTTGCCAACATCGGTCGAGTTCTTCGGTCCTGCCGGGTTCGACGTGGGAGCAACGGAGTATCCTGCGCCGCTTCGGTTCCGCACCGATACGGGTCGCCAGGCTCTAAGATACACCGGCTCGTTCGTCGTGTTGGCCCGGGTCCAGCCGTCCGCAACGACGGCCCTTCCCGAGGCAAATCGCCCCGACACGCACGTGACGTTCCAGGTTCACGGCACGTGGCTCTCCTGCGACGTGCGGTGCACCAAGGAGGAAGTGCAAAAGAGCCTGCGTTGGGAGGGCAAACCGGCGACGTTGCCGTTGCTGCCAAAGTGGTTTGCGTCCCTACCCAGCCGTAAACCTCCCGCGGGGTTCGGCGCGAAGTTCGTCGAGAGGGCGAACACGATAGAGCTCGCCAGCGCCGCAAGTTGGCAGATCGAAGATGCTTTCGTCGAAAGGGACGTCGCGACGGGTGGGCTGCTCCCAGCGTTCACACGAAGCGAGCCCAACCAGGTTGGCCTGTCCCTGGTTCTGCCCCCCGCGCCGCGCACCGTCGTCGTTCAGGCGCGTTCCTCGGACGCTCGTACCCAGCATTTCATTGTCGACGTGACGCAGTGACGAAATCATGGCGCGATCGAGTTCACATCGGGACGCCCCGAGCGTGCCAAAGCTCTAGCCACTAGGACCAACCGTGAGCCGTCAACGAAAACGGTCCAATCGCCCATTGTCGGTTGCTGCTCACGCGTCACACTAACTGCGCGGGCGCCAGGTCTGCTCTCGGTATCATGGGTCTCTCGCGACCGTGTCCGTCAGAGCTCCGAGGGGCGGCGATGAGGTAGGACACATGGGCAAAGTGACAGAAAACGGGTACATCGTGATGACCGAGGTCTTGACCACGGTTCAAGAGCTGCACCGCAAGTTGAGCGCGGGCAAGGGCGGCGCCGACTGGAGCGCCGCGGTGGGTCGGCTGCACACCTGCAAGATCGTCTGTGGTCACCAAGGATTGAAGGTGGTCAGTTCTGCAATGGACCGAGCAGCAACCATCCTCGGTAGTGCCTATGGCGAACGCGAGCTCCAAAGCGTCCTGGCGGCGCTGGAGGAGGTGATCTTCGAGCTCCGTCCTCGGGTTCACGGCGCGCCCACGATTCCGTCCGGTGACTTGGGGCGGCCGTTATCCTGAGAGCTCGATGCTGACGTACGCCGCGTCGGTCGACGCAGCGAGCCGACGCGACGTCGACTCGCTCTGGCTAGACAGGCACGCTTAGAGGGACGCTTGTTTGGCGCGCGCGTGCCACTCTTGGATGCTGCGCACCTGAGTCGGACGGTGATCCAAGATCGTGTACGCTTCCAGCGCTTCGACGGCTGCCAACGCTGCAGGCATGGTCGTGAAGTAGGGCACGCTGGAAAGCAGCGCGCTGCGACGAATGGCGTAGCTGTCGCGGATTGCTGCGGCGCCTTGTGTGGTGTTGATCACCATTTGGATCTCGCGAGCTTCGATCGCGTCCACGCAGTGCGGCGAACCGTCCTTCACCTTCTTGAGCACCTTGGTGGGGATGCGCGCCGCGGCCAGAACGGCGGCCGTGCCGGCCGTAGCCGCGATGGTGAAGCCGATGTTGCGAAGCCGTCGCGCGATGTACGCGACGTGAGCCTTGTCGTCGTCGTTGACGCTCAAGAACACCGCGCCGTTCTTGGGTAGCTGGGTTCCAGAGGCGATTTGGCTCTTGCCGAAGGCCAACGCAGTGTTCGTCGCGATCCCCATCACTTCGCCGGTGCTCCGCATCTCCGGTCCGAGGATGGTATCGACGCCGGGGAACTTGTTGAACGGGAACACGCTCTCTTTGATCGCGACGTGGGTAGGCACGGGCACGTCGTAGATGCCGAGCTCGTCCAGCGTCTTGCCGACCATGACCGCGGCCGCGATGCGAGCCAGCGGCTGACCCGTGGACTTGGAAACGAAGGGCACCGTGCGCGACGCGCGCGGGTTCACCTCGATCAGGTACACCTCGCCGTCCTTGACGGCGAACTGCACGTTCATGAGCCCAACCACGCCTAGCTCGAGCGCGATGGCGCGGGTTTGCTCTTCGAGACGCGCCACCACCGAGGCCGGCAAGGAATACGGCGGCAGCACGCTCGTGGAGTCACCCGAGTGAACGCCCGCTTCTTCGATGTGCTGCATCACGCCGCCGATCACGCAGCGCTTGCCATCTGCGACGCAATCCACGTCGACTTCGACGGCGTTCTTCAAGAACTTGTCGATGAGCAAGGTCTGGGACCCGGCCTCGTTCGCCGCCTCGATCGCCAGCCGCGCGTAAACCTCGAGATCTTGGCGCGTCCAGCAGATCATCATGGCCCGCCCGCCGAGCACGTACGAGGGGCGCACCAACACTGGGTAACCAATGCGTTCGGCGATCTCGATCGCTTCGTCGACACCTTTCGCGATCCCCGCTTCGGGGCGCTTGAGTTCGAGCTTGTTCAGGAGCTCTTCGAACCGCTCGCGATCCTCGGCCCTGTCAATCGCGTCAGCGGTCGTGCCGAGCAGTTTGACGCCGCGCTTCTCCAGGGGGACGGCCAGCTTGAGCGGCGTCTGACCGCCGAATTGCACGATCACGCCGAGCACCTCGCCGCTCTGAGACTCCTCTTCCCAGATGTTGAGGACCTCCTCCAAGGCTAGAGGTTCGAAGTACAGGCGGTCGCTCGTGTCGTAGTCGGTCGACACCGTCTCGGGGTTGCAGTTGACCATCACCGTCTCGATGCCGAGGTCGCGCAAAGCGAACGCCGCGTGACAGCAGCAGTAGTCGAACTCGATCCCTTGACCGATGCGGTTCGGGCCGCCGCCGAGGATGATCACCTTGCGACGCTTCGAGACGTCCGATTCAGTGGCGGTCTCGTACGTCGAGTACAGATACGGCGTCAGCGCCGGGAATTCGGCGGCGCAGGTGTCGACACGGCTGAACACTGCCTTGACGCCGAGCTCTTTGCGAAGCGCTCGAACGGCATCCTGAGTCTCACCACGCAAGTTCGCGATTTGTTCGTCGCCGAAGCCGAGCTGTTTGGCCTCGAGCAACAAATCGCGGTCGAGGACCTTGGCCTCTTTCAGGCGCTTCTCGTGGTCCAGGATGCGCTTGAACTGCGCCACGAACCACGGGTCGATGGCGGTGAGCTCGTGGACGCGCTGTTCCGACATGCCGAGGCGCATGGCATCGCCGACGTAGAATAGGCGCTCGGGACGCCCAACAGGCAACCGCGTCTCGATGGCAGCGAGCAACTCTTCGTTGCTGGCCGGGGGTAACACGGGCTTGGGGCGATACTCCGGCGGGGCCTCCCGCACGAGGTCGCGCATCGTGCGGTCCTCGTCGAGTTGACGATAATCGATGCGACCGAGCAAGCTCGTAAACCCGCCTTTGCCGGTCTCGAGTGAACGTGCGGCCTTTTGGAACGCCTGCGGGAAGGTGCGGCCGATGCTCATCGCCTCGCCCACGCTCTTCATTTGGGTGCCGAGACGGGTGTCGGCGCCCGGGAACTTCTCGAACGCGAAACGCGGCCACTTGACGACCACGTAGTCGATGGTCGGCTCGAACGCGGCGCTGGTGCCCGTGATGTCGTTCTTGAGCTCGTCCAGCGTGAAGCCGACGGCGAGTTTGGCCGCGATCTTGGCGATGGGGTAGCCCGTGGCCTTCGACGCGAGAGCGCTGGAGCGAGACACGCGCGGATTCATCTCGATCACGATCACGCGGCCATCGGCCGGATTGATCGCGAACTGCACGTTGGAGCCGCCCGTCTCGACGCCGATCTCGTGCATGACGGCGCGAGCCGCGTCGCGCAGGCGCTGGTACTCGCGGTCCGTGAGCGTCATTGCCGGCGCCACGGTGACCGAGTCACCGGTGTGGACACCCATCGGATCGATGTTCTCGATCGTGCACACGACGATGAAGTTGTCCGCGCGGTCGCGGATCACTTCGAGTTCGAACTCCTTCCAGCCGAGCAAGCTCTCTTCGACGAGCACCTCGTGCGTAGGCGAACAAGTCAACGCCCACTCCACCTTCTTGTCGAAGTCCGCGGGGTCGTCGACGATGGCGCCGCCGGCGCCGCCCATCGTGAAGCTGGGACGCAAGATCGCGGGGAACCCAGTGCTCTTGACGATCTCGCGGGCCTCTTCGAGTGACTTGGCGTGCCCCGAACGCGCCGACTCCAGGCCGGCCCGGTTCATCGCTTCCTTGAACAGCTCGCGGTCTTCGGCGCGTCGGATCGAATCGACTTGCGCGCCGATCAGTTGCACACCGTGTTTGGATAGGATGCCGGCGTCGTGGAGAGCGAGCGCGGCATTCAGAGCGGTCTGACCGCCGAGCGTGGGCAGCAACGCGTCGGGGCGCTCACGCTCGATGATCGCCGTCAGTGTCTTGACCTCGATCGGCTCTATGTACGTGCGTTTGACGAGCTCAGGGTCCGTCATGATCGTGGCTGGATTGGAATTGACCAGAACCACGTCGTAACCAAGCTCCACCAAGGCTTTGGCGCCCTGGGTGCCCGAGTAGTCGAACTCACAAGCTTGCCCGATGACGATCGGGCCGGAACCAATCAACAGAATCTTTTTGATGTCTTCGCGTCGGGGCATGGCACTCGCTCGAACTTGAGGGGTAACGACTCTGGGCGGCGCCCTTACCACAAGGTCCGGGCCACCTTGGCGGAAAAACACGCCATCGGTCGCAGAGCTGGAACGAGAGACCCAATCGGAGCGGAAACGGCGCGGACCGCCCGCGTCAGCACCGAGTTGATTGCCGCTTGGGCGGGCATCGAACTGTGGTACGCAGTGCCAGATGACGGGAGAGTCGCTCCGCAACGTGGCCTCGAGGACGCCGGGCGCGGTGCACAAGAAAGCCTACGGAAAGCAGCTACTGCACCGAACGACGATCGCGTCGGCGCTGGGTATTTTTGCCGCGGTGACGCCGAGCTGGGCCGCGGCGCAGGAGGCGTCGACCTCGAATACACCGCTCGAGAACAAGGCGCCTGGAGACGCCGACCTCGACGAACGTGCGCAGCGCCATTGGGGTTCCGGCATGGCGTATCTCGAAGAAGGCGACTACGCCAAAGCACTCGAGGCCTTCGACAAGGCGTTCCAACTGTCGGGTCGTGCGCGCATCCTGCTGGCCATTGCAGTGACACACGAACGCCGCGGTGACCTCGGTCAGGCCATGGCTACCCTCGACGAGTACTTGCGTTTGGCGCCGGACGCCGACAACGCCGAAGCGATCCGCGCGCATCGCGATGAGTTGCAGGCTCAGCACGACGAGCAGGTGCAGCGGATGAACGAGGCCAAGCGGGAAGAAACCACGGTCGTCGGCACCGTGGACACCGATACTGCCTCCAACACACGACCCGATCCGAGCGTCGGGCGCGACTCCCCGCCAAAGGACGCGAGCAATTCGGACGCGTTGCGATGGACCGCGTTTGGTGTTGGTGTGGCGTCAGGGGTCGCGGCAACGGTCAGCGGCGTGCTCGCGTGGAAGAAGTACGACGAGCTCGAAGGCAGTTGCGGCGCGACTGGTTTTTGCTCCGAGCGACAGACTCAGCCCGGGCGCACGATGGCGTGGGTTTCGACCGTGCTGACGGGGGTCGCGGTGGCTGGGCTCGGTGTTGGTTTATGGCTAACACTCGATCGACCAGAAACCGACACCGAGCCGCACGCGGCGCAACGGATATACGTGGGGCTGGGTTGTCGCCCGTCGGGATTGACGTCCGAAGTGAGCTGGAGCTTCTGAGTGGGATCGCTGAGTCTCGTGTTGAATCGGGTTTCGGTGCGCGCGGCCTACGCGATCGTCGTGCTAGCGTCCAACGGCTGCGCCTTCACGTTGGATTTCGACGACCTGGAGCGCTGCGCCGAATGTAAGGGCGTCGACACGTGCAACGACGACCGCCACGTCTGCGTGCTGAACGGCTGCCAACCGGAACCTCGGGACAACCCCGTCTGCGAAAGTCCGGACGCTTCGGCCGATGCGGGGAGCACGCCACGCTGCGACGGCGCGACGACGCTTTCTCCGTTCGTCGAGTTCACTCCGGTCGACGTGGACGTCGTGCTCCAAGCCGAGGTGTTAACCACAAAGACTCGCGTGTACCACGCCGTTTACGTAGAAGACGACGGCAAGGCCGACATAATATTGCGCGCATTCGACACCACGTCGGACGTCGTAGGCGCGCCGGGCACGTATGTCTCGCCGATCGCCGAGCGTCGGCTGTCTGAGCTGGTCGGAAATTCACTGGCCGACGTCCTCGGCTCGAGCGCGGGCGAGTTGGTGGCTCCGGCAGCCCTGGTGCTACCACGAGGGTTCGATGAGCCGGCTGCCGACGCTGCCGGGGCGTTGACCGTGTACACCGCGGTTGCGGCGGCTGGTGCAAGCACCGCGGCTCTCGTGCGCCTCGACCTCGGACCGAACTGGCCCAACGCGACGTCGCTGGTCCCCCTCACCGTGCTCCCCAATTTCCTCATCAACAGCAGCGCGGGGCGCTCCGGACCCGCCGCGGGCCGACTCGACGACGGCGAGCCGTTCGTGGTTTGGCAAGGTTGTAAACCCACGCCAGACACCCTTCCCAACGAGCCTGACCTGTGTGGGGTCGTGACGAGCGCCCGGACGATGTACGCCCACTCTGGTTCGGAGGAACTCACCCTCGATGATCTGTTGGAACAGGGTATCGCGGAGGAGGGCGCTGCCAACTCGATCGGCGCCCTGAGCGGCGGTGCGCAACCAGCTGCGCTGTGGATGACGGCGGGGTTAGCCACGACCACCCGGGTCGACGTGAGGGCCGGCGTGCCGTCACAACCACAAGCTCAGGTCACCGAGCTGCTGCAATGCGACGATCCGACGGGAGGCGGGCAATGGCTAAACACGGCCCTCGTGCAAGGAGCGGTTTCGAGCGTGGTCTGGAGCAAAGCCTCTGGAACCGCCGAAGCGACCCGAGTTCAGTGTTTGGACGGTAGTTGCCGAGAGTTGGGCGTCGAGGCGGACGCCGGTCCCGACACCGAGTGCTCGCGCACGCTCACGAACCATCGAGTCTTTCCCGACATCAACTACCTCGCCCACAGCGTCTGGGCAGCCAGCAACGCCGACTCGAAGGCGTTCACGGTAGCAGCGTTCGTAGAGCGGGACGAGTCGGGAACGAGCCTCCGTGCAACGGTAACCCAGGGCCTGCCCGATCCGAACGCCGTCGCCATCGTCGAGCCCAGCACCGAGCGCTTCGAGGTCACGGCGACGAACCCCAAAGGCGTCGTGTTGTCGATGCAACAGTACGATGAGCAGTCGACGCGCGCCGTGGTGACGGTGGGTTGGGTCGACGGAACGCACGTGGCCAGGTTGCGGGCGTTCGATTTGTGCTTGCCGCGTTGAACACTCCTTGAATTGGCCGACCGCAGCGTGGCAAACACCGCGCCATGTCATTTCCCACGGAGTTCGAAGGTGTCACCGCTGTTGCCAAGGCCAACGTTTACTTCGACGGCAAGGTCGTCAGCCACACCTTGCGATTCAAGGACGGCTCGAAAAAGACGCTCGGCTTGATCTACGCGGGCGACTACCATTTCGGCACGGACGCGCCCGAGCGCATGGACATCGTCGCTGGCAAGTGTGAGGTCAAACTCGACGGGAGCGAAACCTGGAGCACGTACGAGGGTGGCACTAGCTTCCACGTCCCGGGCAAAAGCGGCTTCTCGATCCGCGTCGCCCAGGGCATCGCAGAGTACGTCTGTTCGTTCGAGTGAGCGTTACCGATCGCACCGCGACAAAGGATCCGAGGCGTGCGGGCCCGAACCGTGACCTCGTGACCGGTGGAGCGCCTTCACGCGAAGTCCCACGAACGGCGGCCGTGTCGTGCGAGTAGGTGCCGAAACAAAGATGGGCTACACTGGTGACCCATGGCGCCGACGGAGTCATTGAATGGGCCAAAATCGGTTCTGGGCGCGACCCGAGGTCGCGGGCTGGCGTTAGTGGTGTGGGGCCTGTTTACCTTCGACGTAGCACTGGCCCAAGCCCAGGACGACGTCTCGGGCCCGGCGGTTGAGCCGACCATCGGTGCAGCGGTCGCGACGGAGCGCGTGACGTCGGGCACGCCCGAGACGCCGACCGCGGAGGCACCCAGCGCTGGCGTTCAGCCCGCACAGCCGGGTGCTCCTTCCGCTACTACTGCGCTCCCCGCCCCCGCGGCAGTGCCGCTCCCCACGGCGACGGGCAGCTCGATGATGGAGGCGGTCCGAGGTGCGGCGTCGAGGCAACTGGTGCCGGCGGAAGACTTGAGGCTGCGCAAGCTGGATACCAGTTTCCCCGCCGAACAGCCCGAGTTCGACGTCATCGAGCCGGAGCGCGACGTCGTGGCCGGCGACCCCGGAGTCTCACCGCGCGGTACGTCACGGCGCACGGTCGTGCGCGTAGTGAACGGCGTCACGGTGCTCACCAACGTCACGGACGAGCCAGGCGCCGGGGAGCCGGGTGACGGAAATGCCGAGTCACCGCGTGTGGCAGGCCTCGTTCGACCGGATCAGCCGCAAAACCAGGCGGCATTGGTGGCGCTGCCCAGGGACGTCGCAGTCAACTCGAATGCGCTCACCCCGGACACCAAGGCCGCGACCGGCGAAGGCCTGGGCCTGTGGCTGTGGGTGCTGAGTGGGTTCGCAGTCTTGTTGCTGGTGCCGATCGCCGTGCTCCTGACGCGCCCGGTTCGCAAGGGGTGAGCAGCCGGGTTCACGAGAACTCGTCAATGAGCTCTAGCAATCGGGCGACCTTGCCGGTGACTTGCCTGCAGATGGGCTCGAGCCGTCGAAGGTGCTCCGGGCCGCTCCGCTACCTCGAGGAAGTCTCGCCCCAGTTCGACGCCGTGTTCGTCGGTCACCGCGGCGCGGATCACCCACGGACCAGGTCCGGTCGGGGCCGGGATCGATGCGCGCCAAGTGGCGCCACTACGCTCCCACTTGAGCGCCAGCGGCTCGATGCCCAAGGTGACCTCGAAGTGCGGAACAATCGCGTCGTCGGTGAGCTCGCCAGATTCGTCGCGCAGTCGGACCACGACGTCGACTTTGTCGCCGGGCCATTGCGCCATTTTCGAGCCGACGAACACATCCGCGACGACGCCTCTAGGTTCTAGCCGCGCCGAGACGACGTCGGCCGAGTCTGGCTCTCGAAAGTGAACGAAGACCGGCTCGTTGTCGCGGAGCGGCACGCTAGCGGTCGCAGGTGCCCAGCGGCTGCTTCCACCGTATGTCATGAGCAGTCCGTCGACGTATTGGAACTCGGCGCGCTGGTTTGCCGCCAAGTGAACGGTCCCACGGCTGTCCACGCGCGCGCCCCGGTGAGTGCGGACCCCGACGATACGCAGGTTGATGGGGGCCGAGTAGGGTCCGATCAGCCCAAAGCTGTTCATCGCCTGTACCCTCGCCTCGTAAGAACCGGCCCCCAACGTCAGGCTACCATTCGGCAGGCTCGGCTCGGTCGAGGTAATGGAGGCGGCTGCTTCTTTGGTGTCGGACCGCACGACCGTTACCTTGAATTGGGCGTCGCTAGACCCCTTGTTCCACGTCATTCCCTCGATCGCTGCCTTCCCCTGCAACGCCATCCACAGCGACTTCGAAGAGTGGAGCGCCGGCGCTTTGGGCAGATCCATGAACGCGATCTTGGCTTGACCCTTGGACATCTTCCCGTACTGCGCTTCTGGCAGTTTCTGCCACGAGTTACCGGTCCCGACGAGGATGGCGCCGCTGTAGCCGGCGATGATGCCATCGGTCTTGCCGGATATCGCGATGAACTCACCACTGACCGTCACGCCCATCAACTTGCGCGAGGTGACGACGAGCGCAGCAACGTTCGTCTTGCCTTCACGCGCTGGACGCAAGACGCGCACGCGCCCGTCGGCCAAGGCGAATATCTCGGTCGGTGTCTTGCCGCCACTGGCCATCCACAAGTCCATGTCCTTGAGCTGACGCAGGCGTGCACCAGGTGAAAGCTCGATGGTCAAACCACTAGGGTACTTGAGCGCGGCGCCCGATGGCCCCGCGACGACTACGCGGTCCTCGTACTTGTAAGACCCACTGACCACATCGAACGCGGCCTGCGCCCAGTTCGTGACGAGGGTCATCGCTGCGAAGAACAATGCCGCGAAGGAGCGACGCGAAGAGTGAGCCATCGTGATCAGCGAACGGAGCCCTCCCGTCGGGCTTGACCGAGACCCGCGGCCCTCGCGGGCGAGGCGTTTCACTAGGGTACGGAACGCTGCGCCGCGAAGCGACGCTGAACTCGGGGCAAAGCAAACGTCGCCAATTCGGTACGCGGCAACGAGTCTCGCTTTCGCGAGCCTGCCGTGCACCCGCTCTGCACGGCTTCGGCACGAGCGAACTCGCCGAACGTTCAGCCCGCGGCGCGCTTGTCACCGTCTTCGATGTCGACGACGCCAAGTCGCTGGCCGACCCTCCGCGCGGCACCTTTGACTATGGTTTGGTCCGAGTCGAACAGCGCATCGATCGCCTCGTGAACGCTGCTCCAGTCTAGCGGTTGCGTTGGGTCACAGAACGCAATGAAGAAGCGCTCGTCCGCCTCCGGGCGTTCCAGAGGCTGCGCCGTCAGCTTGGAATGCGGGTCGTCACACAGCTGGTCGACCATCTGTACGAGGGACTCACACTCCAAGAACTGCTCTGGAGTCCGCCCGGCGTGCTCGGCAAGGAGCGACGCACGCAGCCGACGAATATCGGACGTCAGCGCCTCTTCCTCTTGCTCCGAAGCGCACAACTCGATCCCGAACGAGACGTTGATCTCGTGGTCGACTCGCATGCTTCGATTCATCAGATTGGCCGAACCAATCGTCACGAACCGGTCGTCCACGATCGCGACCTTGGAGTGAATGTACGTCGCGACCCGTTTACCGGTGGCGTCCGTCGCACACGACGCCAACACACGCAGCTGGTGCCCGTGGGCATTGGCTGCTTCGCGCACGAGCCACAACATCAACCGCTGACGGCTGCCGAGCACGAGCTCCTCTTTTTTGGAGTGCCCGCCTTCGGGTAGGACGAAGATCAGCTCGAGCTTGGGACGAGCCGGGTCACGCATCCGCTCGATCAACGCTTTGACGAAGGCCTTGGACGTGAAGTACTGATTCTCGACGTAGATGTCATGCTCGGCGTCTGCGACCGCGCGCAGCAGCAGCTCCTCGATTTCGAAGCGCTCGTCGTCTTCGATGCGCGTGCGGCTCAATGCGACGCAGGCAGCGCGCAACTCGTGCCCCACCTCGGGGTTTGCCAATGAAGCGGCGCCGGCAGCCGCGCGGTCCCCCGGGGCGGCCGGCGGTCGTTCCGAGATATCGCCTCCCGCCTGAACCCACGACTGCCAGAAGAAGTCTTCTAGCTCGTGGACGACCTCGCCGGTGAGCAACGTTTGCACGTCGTGGAACGGCCCATAGCTCGTCCCGCGAGCGCTGGTGCGACGCGTGTCGGACAGCTCGTGCGCTCGTGTGTCCCAGCGTTCGTCGCAGACGTCGAGGCCGCCCGTGAAGGCGATGATACCGTCGACGACCACGATCTTTTCGTGGTGCGCGGCACCCCGTTCCGGATGGTTGAGGAATCGAAAGTGGATCCGCTCGTGCGCGTTCAAGGCGAAGCGCACGTTCTGAAACCACTCGCGTTCGATGGCGTATACCACCGAGTAGTTCCAAGCGGTGATGAAGATCTCCAACCCGTCGTTGGAGTCACACAACGAATTCAGAAACTCTAGAAACTGAAGTGGCTGTCGGTCCACGGAGGGAGCGAGGTTGGCGCGAGTATCGAACTGCCAACCCGTCATGCAGATGTACTTGCGAGCGCCGCGCGCCGCGGCGCAAAACTGACTGTAGTATTCTTCTCCGTCCACCAACACACGGGCGTGCTCCACCTTCTCGATCGTGGTGCAGGTAACCCCGGGTTCCAATAGTCGCGACATGTTTACTCCTTCCGACGTTCACGCGTGAGCGGCTCTGGCACTAGGGATGGGCGCTGCGTCGCTCCAAGGCCGAGCCGGGTAGTCGAACTCTCCGGCACGATGTCGACGACCAGCGGCAAGTGGTCCGACGCCCCTCGCTCGAGCTGGGACGAGCACACCTGTGCCTCGACGGCTCTCCAGGCCGATCCCAACCACACGTGATCGAGACGCAAAACAGGACACACGGCGGGGAACGTGGGCTTGGGCCAGCGACGCAACGCGCGTTGAGCGTTCTGCAGATGAGACGAGAGGAATCGATACTCGGCAGAGAGAAAGCCCGCGTTGAAGTCACCGCAGAGCACCAACCCCGGCGTGAGCGGAAGCAGGGAAAACGGAGACTGGGGTTGACGGGCCTCCGGTTCACCGCGCCGCTCTTGAACGCGCAGCAGCGCTTGGAGTTGGCCGATTCGCTCGAGCAAGTTGGTGCTCAGATGAGTGTTGACGATGTCGAGGCGCGTGCCGCCAGCGTCGACTCGCAACCAGTGAGCGGCGCGCGGTTCGCCGCGCCGACTCGGCAGTGGCGCTTCGGCGTGGACGTCGAACGAGTGGCGCACCAGGGTCGCGATTCCGAAGGAGTCCTCACCGTCGGGGCGCGTTTTCGTGAAGTGCGCCTCCATACCCGTCTGAGCAGCGATGACTGCGACCTGGTCGCGATCGGCGCGGAAGCTACGCAGCACCTCTTGGAGCGCGACTACGTCCGGCTTCCAGCGCGCGATCACGTCGGCGATGCGTCGGGGAGCGACGACGCCGTCGCTGCCTCTGCAACTGTGCACGTTGTAAGTCATCACTCGCAGCACGCGTTGCCCTCCGTATTCAAGACCAACCCCAGCTGATGAGCTGCTGGTAAACCACGAGCTTCGGCACTCGAAGCAGGCACAACACGGCGAAAGTTCGACGCGGCACCCGATACAGAGCAGCAGAATAACAAAGCCAAGAGAACGCTATCGGCGACACACTGAGTACGAGGCTCGCCACGAGCCAGCGGCGTTCGAACAAGCCTTGCACCTTGTCGCGGGTTCGCTCGACGAACGACCGCACCCAACCGAGCCGCATCAGGACTGGCGCCGCGGCGTAGCCGGACACGCCGCCAGCGAGCGACCCCAAAACGATCGCGGGCAACACTTGGCGAGCGGCTCCATGCGCTTCCGCAAGCAACATGTAGGCTTGAGGCGGGATGGGGAAGTTGAACCCGTCCGCGAGCCACGTACCAAAGGCGGCCCCCCACGCACCGAACCGTTCGTAGAATTGTTTGGCCAGGGACTGAAGTTGAGGTTTGAGCCAATGACTCAAAGCCAGGCTCAACAACAACAGCAACGCCAGACTGGCACCGAGCCGAGCGGCGAGTTGGACGACGTTGAGAGATTGTGTCTCACTGCCCGCGTTGGGAGCCTGCATGCCGAAGGAACCTCGCAAGTGTCCCCGTGACTGCAAAGACCGTACCGGCGGCTTTCGCGCTAGGGCGAAGGTCAAACGCGAGGGAGTCGACGCGCTGCGGCTGAAAAAACGAGCAGGGCGCCGCGACAGCCCGCCCCAGGTGTGCGAGCGGCATCGCACGAACGTCACACCGCGGATCTTTGCGGTACGCAGGTAGCGGGTTATGGTCGAGACCATGTTTCGCGCTCTCGCCGTCATCGCGCTCGCTACCGCTAGCTGCAGCCGCACCCCTCCGGAATCCACGGCTCCTCGCGCTGGGGCCGACGTCGCCGCCAAGGCTGTCCACACCCCCGCTTCGACTTCGGCGGTGAGGCAAGCGCCGTCGGCACGTCGCGAGTTGCAGTCGGAGACCCCGAAGCGGCAGGCGGCAGCTCCGCCAGACGAACGCGCCGAGAAACCGTTCCGCTTCCCCGCCGCGGAACGAGTGGTTGCCGTGGGTGATCTCCACGGTGACCTCGCGTCGACACGCGAGGCGTTACGCTTGGCCGGCGCTATCGACGCCGAAGACCGTTGGATTGGCGGCAAGCTAGTGCTCGTCCAGGTCGGAGATCAACTGGACCGCGGCGACGACGAACCCGAGATCCTGGCTCTGTTGGAGCGGCTCGCCAAAGACGCGGCTGCTGCAGGCGGCGCCGTGCACGTCCTGAACGGCAACCACGAGCTCATGAACGCAGCCGGTGACCTGCGCTACGTCACCGAGGATGGCTTGCGCGACTACTCGAACGTCGCGGTCCCCACCTCCGCCACGTTCCCGCCGGCCTTCCCGGCGGCGGCGCGGGGGCGTTTGGTGGCCTTCGCGCCGGGGTCCGAGCTCGCCCGCGATATGTCCCATCGCAATACGATCGCCATCGTTGGCGACACGCTGTTCGCTCACGCCGGTGTGCTCGCCAAACACGTGAGTTATGGGATCGGGCGCATCAACGACGACGTTCGGCGCTTCTTGCGCGGCGAGACTCCGACCCTACCGGCCGTCGTTGCCGCAGAAGACGCGCCGGTTTGGACTCGCGCCTACGGTGACACAAGCCCGAGCATCGAGGCGTGCCGCGGGCTCGAGCAAGTGCTCGAGGCGCTCGCGGTAAAGCGCATGGTCGTTGGGCACACGGTGCAACGAATGGGTGTCAACGCCGCATGTGATGGGCGCGTCTACCGCGTGGACGTGGGGCTGTCGGACCATTACGGCCATAACTCGAGCCAAGTCCTCGAGCTCCGTCCCGACCGCGTCGAGGTGCTCACCGCGGGCGCTCCACGCGAAAGTCGGTAGACCACTCAGCCGACTCACGCTCGAGTTCGCGCGGCCGACGCAGGCAGCAGCGACAAATCCGCCACGCGACTCTCAGGGTTGGGCCACAGCCGCCGTTCATCCGTCACAAACCGTGGTGCGGCCGCTCACTCGGCGAAGATCTCGACGTCATCGAGCTCGAGAGCGCCCATCCCTGCAGCCCCGGCGAACACGAAACTCACGCCGTTGGCGTGTTGCAGCCACTCGTCGAGTGGAGCCTGTGGCTCTGCACCCTCTTCGGACCAACTCGCGTCTTCGAAACGAAGCTCCTGCGTTTGCGTGTCATTCCCGAGCAGGAGCTCCCACCCCCAGGCTTGTGATGGGTCAATCGAAGCGCTGCTTTCCAAACGCAGGCGTGCAAACGGCGGAAGGTTGGTTCCTTTGGCCTTGAACCGAATACCGGCGCGTCCGCGAAGGTCGGCGTCGCCGCCCGGGAACGGCAGGGCAAAGCTCACCCACGGCCCTCCCTCGGCACTCGGCATATCGAACGCCAGGCGCAGACCGCTGAGCTCACCATCCTCGATCACCGCGACGCGCCCGGTGACCCCTTCGGCTGCATAGATGCTGATACCGAGCTCCGCCTCGAGCGGCGTCAGATCGCTGAAGTCGTTCACACGCATCGGGTCGATTCCGACGCGCCGCACGGTCTTTCCGTCAGCGAATACCTGGAGTTGTTGGCGCAACAGGTCCAGGTTACGTTCCAGTTCGGCGACGTCGCGCTCCCACGCTTCCACGCTCGGCCCGAACGGATCTTCTGCCACGGCTTCTTCGATGAGCTCGGCGTCGCGCTCGATCTGCGCCTGCATCGCCTCCGGCGCAAACGGCCCCTGCAACAGGGTCTGCGCTGCTGACGCATAGCCCTCTTGGTCGAGCAGCAGCGCCGACAACAACGGATCACAGCTCGGTGGGTAAACGCCGTTGGCCAAGCCGCAGTCGTCCACCGTCTCACGCCAACCCGGTGCGCGCGTACGCCAATTGGCGGCTTGAAATGTGTTGTCCATGTCCCATGGGATGAGCACGAACGGCGGCTCTCGACCAGTTTCGTCCGCGTACAAGAAGAAGTTGTGGTTGTGCCCGTCATGATCTTCGTAGAACGTCGTGACACCATCCCAATTGGCGATGGCGTCGTCGACGGCCATGTAACGGCTCAGAGCAGCGACATCCATGTACTGCTCCAGCACTTGGAGACGCTCCTCGGCCGTGTCGGGCGCGGTCAAGGCCTCGGCGAACGCGACCACCTTGCCCACGTCGGCGGTCTCTTCGTTGGTCTCGAGCCCTTGTGCGTAATAGGACGCGTCCAGCGACGTGGGCCACACCTCCTTGTACAGATCGCCGTCCCCGTGTTCGTCGAAGCGGTCGTCCGTGAACACGCCGTCGATCTCCTCCACCATCGAATACAATCCTTGGGCGCTGCCCTCCACCACGAGTTTTGCCCACGCGCTGCGCGGCGCGGGGATGTCCATGGCCCGATACAAGCCGTAGGCCAAACGCTCGCGCAGGTGAGACGGGTCACGCGCCATGCTGTGCAACGCCAGACGCTTCCGCCCGAAGAAACGCAAGTCCTCGTCGTTGGCATCGAACTTCAAGCGCAAGCTGAGTTTGTCGCAAACCAACTCACCGTCGGGATAACATTGCTCGATGCTGTATTGCCCCTTGACTCGCACCGCCACCTGCCCAACGTATTTCCCGTCGAACCGCAGATCCGCTCGCGCATATTGCTCGGCGTGACCCTCCGCGCGAAATCGCGCCCAGGTGGTGTCGAGCAGGTCGAGTTCGAACGTCGGGACGCGACCTTCGAACAGTTGCGCCGCGTCGAGCTCGGGCAGCAGGGGATCCGGCACCTCGACGAGTTCGCGTCCAGGCTCCGTCCCACAGCCCGCGAGCACGACGACGAGCGTCGCCCAAACCCACGGCCCGTCATTCGAACGCGCTGCGCGTGGTGTCTCTCTGCTGCCCAGCGTGACCAGGTGTGCGACGTTGGTCGCCGTTGGCCACATCCTCCTCCCCATCGTAGATCGATTGCCCATTCTGACAGCTTACAGTGTGCCCACGCGGTGCCAACTTCGAACAAATCGACGCCCCGTGGTGGTTCTCGACGCACGTCGCTGGCGCTGCTTTGCCGTCCGCTTCGCCCTACCCCACCCCTGCACGATGTGGTGGCCCGCGCGTTCCTGTGGAGCCGGCCTGCGGCGCGAGGTGCCGGCCGGCGTTCGTTTCGTGTCACGTCGTTGCAGCCCCGCGCCGCGACGTAACCCCTCGCGCGCCGCGGTGGGACGCGTCGGGCGCTGAGCGAGCGCCGGCAGTAGTGATCACGACGCAGGCCGGCTTCCAGGACGTCGACCGAATTCGGCCGAGCGTTGGCGGCCGCTCACCCGCTCCGCTGGCAGCGGCCACTCCCCGACCGTGTCGCATCTCCGACACGACCCTGGGGAAACGTTACCAGTCCCGGCCGGAGTTCCACGAGCGGCTTGACTTCCGGATCGCGCCACGCAACAAATGTTGTCCTCCGGCCGCTATGGATCTCATGGCGTCGGGCGATGGCGAAAGTATGGAGGGAACCGTGCCGCTCACGTTGTCGCTCAACGGCGACTTCCGAGGCCGAACGCAACTGGTCAAGCTGATTCGGCAGGCCGTCATTGGCCTGCTCGTCGACGCGGGTTGCGATCGCGAGGCGCAAAGCTCTGGCATGATCGTGGCCCAGGAGCTGGCCGAAAACCTCGTCAAATACAGCCGCTCGGCCCACACGTCGCTGACGGCCGCGGTGCGTCGGTTGGGCGCTCACCAGGCGCAGCTCGTGCTCGACACGAGCAACGACGCAAGCGGAGAAGAGGTCTCGCGCGTGCGCCAACTGCTCGACGAAGTGGAGTCGACACGAGACCCTCATTCGCTCTACCAAGAGCGGATCGCCTCGAGCTCCACGCGCACGCGCTCCGAGCTCGGGCTCTTGCGGATCCTGGCCGAAGGCGCAATGGACCTCGAGCTAGAGGTCGAAGGTGAGCGCGTTCACCTCCACGTGCGGAGCAGTACCCTGAACGTGGGCACGACCCCGAGCGCAAACCCAAAGCCGATAGCGACCTCGCGCAGACGCGAAAGCCTCCGATGATGCCCCTCAATGACGTTGCCTGTGAGGCGTTCCGCACGCGCTCGAGCGAAAAGAGCGCGTCTTCGATGACAGTGCAGCTGGACGGCTGCCTCGACATGGAGACGAACCCGTTGTTCGTGCAGTTCCTCGCGAGCCTGACGCCCGTGCTCAAGAGCGGCCACTGGCTGGAAGTCAACTTCGACTGCAAGACGCTCTACCTCATGAGCTCGTGCGCGATCAGCAGCTTGGCGTCCTGGATTACCACGATTCAACAGGCGCGCGTCCCGTGTAAACTCGTGTTCTGGACCGATCCCAACATCAAGTGGCAAGCGCGGACTCTGGAGGGGATTCGGCGCCTCGGTCCAGCTCAAATCGACGTGTTCAATCAGTAGCCCTCGGCGCGGAGTCTCCGAGGGCCGCGTCGCGCGTACCCGATGAGCGAACGACGAGCACGGTGACGTCATCGCCGGCGCGTTGTCCGGGGAGGAAGGCTTCGAACTGCTCAACGACGAGCTCGAGCGCACGTCGCGCAGAGGCGGCCTGGCCAACGACCGACGCGTCCAAGGCCGCATCGAAACGTGCGCGCGCTGGATTCATTTGTTCGAACAGGCCGTCAGTCGAGAACAGGAGCGTGCAGGTGCGGCTCAAGGGCGTATGGACCGGTGGGTCGAAGGTGACCCGTGTTACGCCGAGCAGTGGACCGGGGACGTACACTTCCTGCACGCGATCACCGTCGGCAACCAGGATTTGGCTGCCACCGGCGTTGACGACCGTGAGCGATGCTGTCTCACCGCTGATCGCCAAGTCCGCACACAGCGCCGCGCAGTGCAGTTCGCCATCGGGAAACAACTCCACCAGGCGTCGGTTCAGACGATCGAAGAGCTCGTCCAACGCCAAACTCTCACGCTTGAGACGGTCGTATTCGGATTTGATCACGATCGTGCGCATCGCGGCCTGCACACCGTGTCCGGTGGCGTCGGCGAGAAAGATCCGGACCGTCGAGGCGTTGAGCTGCATCAAGTCGTAGATGTCGCCCCCGACGCGCTCTCGCGGGCGGAAATGCGTGGCGACCTCGACGTTACCATTCGCGCTCCACGATGGTAGCAGACGCTCCTGAAAATAGCGGGCTCGCTCGAGGTCGTCGGCCAGGACGGATTGTTCGTGTTCGAGCCGCCCGAGCGCGGTGGCCAGCTCGACGTTGGCATCTCGCAACGCGCGCGTCCGCTCGTCCACCAGAACCTGCAACCCGCCCGCGTATTCGCGCAGCGCCACGACCATTCGTTTTACGGCCTCGGTAACCTGTGCCAACTCGCGTGGTGCGCGCCGCGGTACGAGGGGCAGCTGTTGCGTGTCCCCGGCCGCGATCTGGCTCGCGCTCTGCGCCAGTGCGCGAAGTGGCGCGGCGAGGCGCAGCGTGAGGAAGGCCGCCAGCGCCAAGGCGAACGCCATCGCGGCCAGGGCCACGAGCACGACGACACCTTGGGCGCTCGCGGCCCTGGTTTCGACGAGTCGCACGGGCACGCTGGCGATCACGCTCCAGCCGCGGCGAGGTTCGGCAACGGGCACGGTCGCCGAGCTGACCCTCGCTCCCACCTCGTCGAGCCCACGCCGGATCGAAGGTTGCTCGGCGTGCGAATACAGCGCTATCGGTGAGACATCAACCAGTGACGCTCGCTCGCGCGTCGAATCGGCGATCACTCGGCGCTCCTTGTCGAGGACCAAGATCCGCCCCTCCGAGAGCCCGCGCGCAAAAACGGCGGCACGCTCCGAGAGCCGCTGCAGGTCGACGGACGTGCAGACGAATCCAACCATCACCCCGGCCGCATCGGTGATCGGAGCGACGATTTGGATGTCGGGGCTGCCGGTCAACCTCCCCACCTGCACGCGCGAGATCGCGCTGCGGCCGGTGCTGCGCAGTTCCTGGTAATAGTCGCGCCCCGAGTAGTCGTTGCTGGTGACCACCACGCCGATACCTCGGCTGTAGTGTGCGAAGGACACGCCGTCTGCACGCGCAGCGTAGCTGCCGACGAACTCGGGGTGCGGAACGGTGTGCGCCTCCAAAGCGGCCGCCACGTTGCCCTGCAGGCCGCCGTGCGCGCGGATCTGCGCGGCTAGGGATTCGGTGGCCCTCACGTAGTCCGTGAGCGCCAATGATACTTGGAGAGAGAAAGCGGTGGCGACCGCGAGCGTTTGACGGTCGGTGTCGGCGGCGGCTTCCTGCGCCAACCGCCTCCCCTGAACGACGCCGAGTAACGTCAGGGGCAGACACGCGACGACCGCGAACAATACGAATAGGTAGACTCGGACCCCGGGTCGCCGCGGGGCAACGACGGTATCAGGGACGGTCTCTTCGGGGCTCTCCTCCATTCGAGCATCGTTAACGGCCGACGCTTCGCCTGCCAATAGCAGTGAGGAAATCGTCGCGCGCCGCCCGACGCGACGGCCAGGCAAGACTCGACCTGCGGCGCACCTGTCTCACGGGACAGCGCCCAACGCGGTGCAGGCGGGTTCGGGGGCCCACGAGCGAGCCAACCAGCCGCTCGGTGCCAGCACCCTGGTTTCGCCGGGCTCGCCGCCAGGTAGACGACGGCCCGGTCCGCAACGCCGGCCAAAACGTTAGCGCACCCAAGCTTCGCCAACGGCTCACTGTTTTCAGGGAGTTGCCCCGTTTTTCTCTCTGCGCCAGCACGGCGACCGATGCGGCGACTTGCAAGCGTCGCTGAGCGGCGTTAACGTCGGGCCACGAGGGCAGTGCCGTGGACGCGATATTGCGGCGGAACAACGTGAGCGTGAGGGGCACCGGAGAACGGTTCATGGTGTTCGCTCATGGCTTTGGGTGCGATCAGCGAGTGTGGCGCAAGGTGCAACCGCACTTCGAGGCGTCGCATCGCTGCGTGCTCTTCGACTACGTCGGCTCCGGAAGGTCCGATTGGTCAGCGTACGATTCGAAGCGCTACGCCAGCTTGGCGGGCTACGCCGCGGACCTCGTCGAGGTGTGTTCCGCCGTCGGAGCCACTGGTTCGGTTTTGGTGGCACATTCGGTCAGTGCCATGGTCGGCGTGTTGGCGGCAATCGCCGAGCCTCAGTGGTTCGAACGCTTGATCTTGCTCGCGCCCTCGCCGCGCTACATCAACGACCCGCCGTATGTCGGTGGTTTCGAAGAGCGGGACGTGGAGAGGTTGTTTGAGCTGATGGACCAGAACTTCATGGGTTGGGCCACGAGTTTCGCCGACCTAGCAGGCCACGACCCGGCCGTGGCCGCCGAGCTGACGGAGAATTTCTGCTCGACCGATCCACGGACCGCGCGTGAATTTGCGCGCGCTACCTTTTATTGCGATTGTCGCGAACAGCTGTCCGAGGTGAGTCAGCCGTCCCTGGTGGTGCAGTGTTCCGATGACGACATCGCTCCCGTAACGGTCGGACAATACACGGCGCAGCGCCTCCAAAGCGGCGTTTATCGCCTGCTACAAGCCTCTGGTCACCTTCCACACCTCACTCACCCCGCGGAGACGACGGCGTTGATTGCCGAGTTCTGCATGACCGCGAGCGACGCATGAATCAGATCCCCTGCGGCTATCTCGTCATCGATGGCTCGCGTGTCATCATCGAGGCAAACGACGAGGCTTTGCGGCTCTTGGGCAAGACCCGGGAGCTCACGGTCGGGCAGCGGTTCAGCTCTCTGATGCCTCCCGGTAGCCGCATCTTCTTCCAGACGCACGTGTTCCCCGAGCTGCTCCTCGGCGGTCGGGTGGACGAGTTGTACCTGTCACTCACCACGTCGAGGGGCGAGCTGCCAGTGTTGCTGAACGCGGCGCGCCGCACGAGCGGCGATGTCACCGTCTACGACGTCGCCTTCTTGCCCATTTATCGCCGGTCGCTATTCGAGCGAGAGTTGATCGTGGCGCGCCATCGCGCCGACGAAGCAACCGCGTCCGAGCGCAAGGCTTTGGCGGAGCTCAAGAACATGCAAGCGCAGTTGACGTTTGCAGACAAGCTCGCTGCGGTGGGCGCGTTGGCCGCCGGGGTCGCCCACGAGGTGAACAGCCCACTGACCTATGTGATCGCCAATCTGGAGGTGCTCTTGGCGATGCTGCCCGAAGCGACGAGCATCGAACCATCCGTCAAACAACAGTGGACCGAAATTGCCGGAGAGGCACTCGACGGCAGCCTCCGGATTCGGAACATACTGGGCGATCTCCAGCTGCTCTCTCGCAACGAAGTGCCCCCGAAGCACCCCGTCGAGCTGGGCAAAGTGGTCAAGACCGCACTCCGACTGAGCAGCCCATCGCTGAAGATGCGCGCTCACGTCGACCTCGACGAGCGGGACCCTGGCCTCGTCATCTTGGGGGACGAAGGGCGCCTGGTGCAGGTGCTCGTCAACTTGCTGGTCAACGCCGCTCAAGCCTTGCCCGAGAACACGCGCGGCCACAATCACGTAGCGGTCGTGGTCGCGAAAGACGAGAGCGCCCGGGCCGTCGTCGAGGTCAGCGACAACGGCCCCGGGATCCCGCGAGAAATTCGCACCCGGATCTTCGACCCATTTTTCACCACCAAACCGCAAGGCTCCGGGACGGGGCTAGGGTTGTCGGTATGTCACCGCATCGTGACGGACTTGGGCGGCGCGATTGAGCTCAACACCGAAGAAGGTCGCGGCACGACATTTCGACTGGTGTTCCCCGGCCACGACTCGCGGGAGCAGCGACACGCATCCTAGGGAACGGATTTCCAGGGCCCTAGCTGTTATCGACCGCTCACCTGCTACAGGGGCCGCGGGTCTTGGGTTTGCCTAACCCGGTCTTGGCAGTCCGGGGTGAACGTCGAACCGACGGTCATTCGCTGGCAGCGACCCGATCACCGTTGTCCTCCGACGCCGCGATTTCTTTGCGGATGGCGTCCATGTCCAACGACTTGGCTTTCGAGATGATGTCGTCCAAGGCTTTGCCCGACACCATGCCCGCCTGGTTCATGAGGAGCAACCCGTCGCGAAACAACATGAGCGTCGGAATCGCCTGAATCTCGAGGGCCGCGCCGAGCTCGCGATTGTCTTCGGTGTTCAGCTTCGCGAACGTGACGTCGGTATGGCGCTCGGAAGCGCTCTTGAACGTGGGTGCAAAGGCGCGGCACGGCCCGCACCACGGCGCCCAAAAATCTACGAGGACGATGCCCTCCTTGTTAACGGTGCTCTCGAAGTTGCTCATGTCCAAATCGGTGACAGCC
Source organism: uncultured bacterium (assembly GCA_966249405.1). Taxonomy (GTDB): domain Bacteria; phylum Myxococcota_A; class Polyangia; order Polyangiales; family Polyangiaceae; genus SZUA-265. The sequence goes on from CBINDO010000023.1 coordinate 28,113, forward strand.
ATCGTTCCTTCTCCTGAAAATGCCGGTGATGCGAGTTCAGCCGCGCCAAGACGTGCACGACCGACGCCGAACGCGCGACGCCATCTCCTTCATGCAAGTATCGTGCGCGACGGAGCCACGATCGGCCCACCCACGGCCGAGACCCGAATCTGGGCGCTCGCGACGAGTCAGAACCGGACGCGTAACACAGGCTGTTTCAGCCGCGTTCCAAGTCGTTTCATGCCCGTCCCGGCGTAAAGGGAGCGGACTGCGCCGCCGCAGTCATTCGAAGTCTTCGAAGAAGTCGTACATGACCTGCGAGGCAAAACACGGCACGCCATGGTTGCTGGTACCGTATTGCGGGTCATTGTGGTTGCAGAAGACGGTCCGGGCGGAACAGTCGTCGTACTCCACACAACCGGGGTCGATGTTTGCGCCGCAGTTGCCCCCGGGCTCGAAGGGCGTCGATGCCTCGGTGCACTCGTTGCTATCGTGGTACACGCCGAAGTCGATGTGGCCATCACCGTCGTTTAGGCCATAACGCATCTCCCCTTGCCCGCCGCGTTCGATGTCGTCCACGCCGTGGATCACGAGCGAAGCAACCGGGCTCCAGCCGTTGCAGTATTTGGAAGAAGCAACCGGCACCACCGCTCGAAACCGATCTTCCCCCGCGCACAACAGCTGAGTGATCATTTGCGCGCCGGAGCTGTGGCCAACCGCGAATACGCGGTTCAGATCGACGCAGTAATTGGCCGAGATGGCATCGTAGGCCGCATCGAGCACGGGCGTATCTGCCCTCACGTCCCAAGCGCTTCCCGAGGACTTCAGGTAAACACCGAGGTAACCGCGCGCCTTGCCGTCGGCAGCGAACGGCCCCTGGAGCGAGCTCGAATTGCCTCCTGCGCCGTGAAAAGCGAACACTACGGGAACCGGTGTCGAGCCATCGTAGCCATTCGGCTTGTCGACGACCGCGCTGGGTACGGAGGCGTTGGCGTCTCCCGACGTGCAACCGGGGCTGGGGTTCACCCCGAGGCCAGGCTGCCCGGGTGCGGAGTCCTCGCCGGTCGAGGTGCTGACGGCAGAGCTAGTATCGCCGGGGCCCTCGGAAGAATCGTTGGTCGGTGCCGAGCCGTTGGTGCCGTTCGGGGGGACGCTCGTCGTGCCCGTCGTAGGTGCCGGGCCAGTCGGCCCTGACGCGCCGGTGGCGCCCGTTTCGCCCGTCGCGCCGGTGGCTCCCGTTCCGCCCGTGGCTCCCGTCGCGCCCGTGGCTCCAGTCGCTCCCGGCGCGGAACTCGTTGGCGACGTGGGCACAGCTGACGTCGTGCTCCCGACCGTCGTCGGTGCGGTCGACGTCATGGCAGGCGGCACCGTGGCCTCGCCCTTCGACTCTCCGCAACCGGAAGGGAGCACGGACAGCCCCCAGACCGATGCAAACGCGTAAACCCATTGATGACGAAAGCGACGTAGCTCGACGGCGAGAGACATGGCGCACTGCTTATCGTCTTTGCAGCGATAGGCCCGAGAAATCGGCGAGCCATCGACGCGGACGACGAGCGTGCTGTGACCCGCGACGACAATTACGTCGGCGTCACAACATCGCTCGCGTTCGGGTACGTCGTTGTTTCACAACGCCGATATTCGAAGCGCGCGGCCGTCGATTTGTTGGCAAGAGAAACGTTCCCGCGCGCATTGCAGCCCCGGCGCGCGCCAGCCCCATCACCGATCCGCGCTAACGCACGGCCGAGATTGGGCTTTCCGCCGTCGAGACGCGGCGCGCCGCCTCCAACCCAAGCCCAGTGACCACCGAGTGCAGTCCCTTGAGGCGGCGTAGGCGCTGGGCGCCGAAGCGCTCGGTCAACAACCGTTCGACACGGGGGACTCGCGAAGTGCCGCCCGTGAGACACACGATGTCCACCGTCGAGGCCGGCGCATTCGCGGCGTCGAGCGTCTTGTCGATGCACTCGGCGATCGCGTCCACGGCGTCGGCTATCGCGCGCTCGAAGCGCTGCCGCGAGACCTCCTGATGAATGTCGATGTCTGCGTATTCGAAGTCGAAGGTCGCCGTTTCGGCGCCCGAAAGCGCGCGTTTGGTTCGCTCGACCGCCTCGAACACCGAAAACCCGCGCGCGTCTTCGGCTATGGCCAGGAAACGCTCGACCAACTCCCGGTCGTGCGGACTCTGCGCGTACGACCGGACCTCTTTGAGAAACCGCTGCACGTCGCGGCTCTGCAGCAACGGTAACTTAGCGGGCGTACACAGCGCGTCCATCAACACCGCCGGCATGGTCAGGATGTTCGTGCCCATCGGCAGCCGGTATTGCATCTCGGAGCCAAAGTGCGGCGCCAACTCTCGTCGCATCAGCGCCCCGTCCAGCGCGTCACCGGCGATGCTCACCCCGCCGGTGGCCAGCACGTCACGTGGTGAGAAACCCGAGCTGTCCATTCGCACGACGGTGAAGTCCGAGGTGCCGCCACCAAAGTCTGCAACCAACACCAACTTCGGCGTCGTGAGGTCGCTTCCGAAATCTCGCGCGGCGGCGACGGGCTCGGCGAAAAACTCCACATCGCGAAAACCAGCCATCTTCGCCGCGTTGACCATCCGCGAAACCGCGGTCGCGTCGTGCTCCGGCTTCGGATCGTAGACCGCCGGGCGGCCTAGCAACACGCGTGTCACGTCGGCCCCGAAGTGCTGATTGGCGCGCGTGCGCAACGTGCGCAGGATCGAAGCGATCAACTCCTCGAGGCTCACTTTGCGTTGCCCGACCAACGTCGTGGCGAAACCAGGGTCGGGCAAGAATCGTTTCAGACTCCGAAGTAGCCGCCCTTGCATGCCCGCTTCGGCGTACGTGTCCAGGGCCTCCTGGCCGAACAAAGTAGGAGCGTTGGGCCGTTCGGGAAAGTGCAGGATCGAACGCAGAATGGTTGGGTCGGGCGCGCTCGGGTCGACGGGCACTGGGTCCGAGACGCTGCCATCGCTCATCGCCGCGACGAGCAGCGAGTTGCTCGTGCCGAAGTCGATGGCGTAGGTGTGAGGGGTGACGCCTTGCGAGACACTTCCGGGCATGGCGCCGTCTATCACAGTAGCCTAGGCACGCTCGGGTTTAGGTAGACGGGCCCGACCAGCTCTGGCGCGGCTCCGCCCTATTGCCCGGCCGAGGCTGCGACCGGTGGCCCAATCGCCGAAGCAGCGACGATGTCGCGAAGCCCACCTTTTGTCTCACTCCCAACCAGATTCGCCGTTGGTGTCTCGCAAGATGGCGTGCACTGCGTGGACCTCACCTCCGGACATCTTCATCATGTGCATGTCCAAGTGTCCGGTCGTTTGGAAGTCGAAAATGGTAAAGCCGGCCGCAATGCCGCGCAGTTCGTCCGCAACGATGACGCGGGGTTCGAAGGTCCCCCCTTGCGTCGGACTGCTGCCCGAGCACGATGCGCCGGTGCCACACGAGAAGTTGCCACCGCCGTTCTCGAGCCGCCGACAATCTTGTGTTACGTTACATACCCCGGAGGGGAAGGCGCGAAAGTACTTGTCGATCCAAGACGTCAGCTGTTCTCGCGTGGCACGCTGCGCTTCCGGGACTTCGTCGTGCCACGCCACCTCGTCGGCAATGGCTATGATGGCGGCTGGGTCAGACTCGACGGCAAATGAAGCAGTGTAGTCACCGGGACGAACGACGATGGTCTCGATCTCCGTGAGTTGACCGGCCTCCACCTTGATGCGAATACCCACGGGCAGGTCGGTCGCTCCCTCGGGGATAACGGCTTGAGCCGCGGCCGCACACGCCGTCGTGTCCAGAGCTCGCTGCGAATGCTTCGCGTCGCCCGCGTTCATCCAGAACGCAGTCGACCCAATTTCTACGATCTCCGCATTTTCGGTGAACTTGACGTCGTCGGCCAGAGGCAGACTCGACGGGTCACCGGCGCTGAGCGCCGCGAAATACGCGTCGAGCAATCCGTCCAGGAGCTCGCGCGAACACGCGGTCCCGGATGGATCGCCGGTTTCGTCGGAGCTTCCGACGGGCCCGGAAGATTGCCCAGTGGGCTCGGACGAAGGAGCCGGGCCGTCGTTGCTCGTACTCGTGTCACTGGTCGCGTCGCCTTCGGTGTTTCCAGTCTGCCCCGTCTCACCGGTTGCGCCACTCGGCCCCGCGGTGGTCGTCGCGCCCGTTGCGCCATCCGTGCTCGAGGTCGCTCCGGTGGCGCCGGGGGAGTCCGTCGCAGCGGTTGAGCCCGTGGCACCGTTCGTCCCAGTTGCGCCGGGGACGGTGGTGGTCGGTCCGGTTGCGCTGGACGTTGCGTCCGTCGAAGGTCCGGTGGTGGTTGGCTCTGTACTCTTGCTCTCGCCGCACCCGGCAACGCCGAGCGTGACTACGAAAGCGAGGCGAGAGGTTCGGAACACGACGTTGCGTTGAATCGGGCGAGAGGCCATGGCAACAACATACCAGAACTGTCACTTCGTTTCGCGCCCGACTGGCTGCCATCCACGACGTCGCACCGGCGCGAGGTCTCGTTCTGCAAACTTCCACGATCCATGCGCTTTCGCTGACGCGCCGGGAAAGTGAGACGCAGCAACTCAGTTTTCGATGCGCCCAGGGATCGCGCGCGCCTGCCGCCGTGCATCATTATCGCGACGCAAAAGCAAGCCGCGCCTTGCCGTCCGCTGCACCTGCCCTAATACGCACGCGACAACGGACGCTTCGCCCCGCTGCTGCGACGCCTCGTGGCGTTGGGGCCGGGACTCACCTCAATCAAGTGCCGGGAGTATGCGTAGGTGTGGTCGTCACGTCGGAACGCCCGCTGCCCGTGTCCACGGTTCGCCCCGCCAGCGGTTCACTTTCGCCTTTGGCTTTGGCCCGCGTCGGGCTCGGCGGCTCCTGGTTCACGGCGCTGTCGCCCGCCGGCGGCTGCTCGCTGACGGGAACCACGGGCTCGGGCGCCGTCGGCTCGACGTCCGTCGAAGCGCGTTGGCTCGGCGTCTCACGGACCATACCTGCACTTGCGACCCGCCCCAGCTCATCGAGCTCCCGCGAGGTGGGGGCTGGCTTGCGGTGAACACGCCGCACGGGCGCACGGGTCGCTGACTTCCGCTCGAACTTGCGCTTCTTCGAGGCCAGACGTGTGTCACCGCGGGGTGTCTTACGAGGCGCCTCCCCCGGCCCCGCGTAGTCGACCCAATACGCCGAACGCGCGCGCACGTCGAGGTGGACAAAGGAGGAATTGGGATAGTACCCCACCCCAACATTTCCGAGCTGCAGCAGGTAGTCGCGAACCGCCGAGTTCGGCACCCCTTCGATGCTGAAGTCGACCGCGGAGCTGTGTCGATGCCGCGAGTCCTTGAAGTAAGAGTTGGTCCGGTAACCGCTGACCAACCGAATCGGGCGCCCGCCGAACGTGTCGCTCACGTGCGCCAACAGCTGAATCAAGCGCTCGGGCAGAGGGGGCGCCGAACCCGTTGCGCCGAGCAAACGTGAGAGCGCGGCGCGTCCAGCCGACTGGACCTTGCCATTGACGATGACCTTGCCCTTCCAGCGATTCGTGTGTGCATACACGTCCATTTCACCAGCGCGGCGTGGGCTGCGCGCAAACTTCGCCCACCAGCTGTTGGCCGGAGCCCGCGGGATCGTCAGCACCTGCCCGACGCGAATCACTTGGTCGCGGTTCAAGCGGTTCACCTCGAGCAACGTCTTGACGTTGGTATCGTAACGCACGGCGATCGCGCTCAGGGAATCGCCCGGCTGCACTCGGTGAGACATACCACCGAAGACGGGCGCCACGACCGTTTGCTCGGTAACCGCGGCGAGACTCGGTTCGACGACGGTCTTGGGCCGCTCAGGGTGCTTTTGGACCTCGGACTTGGTGACGGGGGCTTTTTTGGCGCCGGCCCCCTGGTTCGTTCGAGGGGGCTCGACGACCGCAGATTTGGGCTTCGACTCCGCGGTGGGCGCGGCTGGAGCTTCGGACGCCGCTGGCTTCGGCGTCTTCTCGTCGCGCGACGGGATCTCGAGGCGTTGACCTGGCCGGATCGGATCACGCCGCCGGATGCCGTTGGCCTCACAAATGGCTTCGATCGTGACGTTGTAGCGTTTGGCGATCGAACCCAGACGTTGACCCGAATACACGACGTGGATCTGACGGCCGCTCGCGCCACGAGCCGACACGGAGGGGGCCACGCCCAGCAGCGCCATCGTTAGGAGACCGATAAATAAGGGTCGCTTGAACACGGGTCCTGCCCGCTGCCACATTTCGCCCAAAGTTGCCAGATTTCGACAAGCCGCTCCCGCCCTAGGGTCCGCTCGCCGGAATAGTCCGCCCACACCGCTGCACGCTGCGACGCTCCCCACGACCGACTCGGCTCGAATGTCTCGACCCCTCCGGAGTGCGGCTCGAACGCAATCCGACCCGAGCGCTTGACCCTGCCGCCATTTTGAATTCCGCTTGCCGGAATGAAACCGAAACTACCGCCTACGGTCGCAGCATTTTCGGCGCTGCTGTCGGCGTGCGGCGCATCGGCACCATCCGCCGTTGTTCCCGCGCCATCCGAACCCACCACGTCGAGCGTGCGCACTCCGAGTGAACCGGCCACCACTACCCCCAGCCCCGCCGAGCCCCCCGAGTCGGCCCGCACCAAGACGACCAAGGCAATTGCGTCAGTGATCGCCGAGCCGGAAACGGACGCCCAGTTTCGCGCACGAATCGTCGCAGTTGGGCTGACGGAAGGTGAATACGACTTGAACCCGGCATGGACGCGCGTATTCGAGGCCGCCAGCGTCGTGGACAGTGCTCAGTGCAGCCTCCTCCTGGCTGCAGCCTTCGAGGAGCCAGAGCTCCAACCCGCTGCAGAAAAGCGCTGCGGAAAACTCGACGTGTTAGCCTCCGAGGTGAACGCCGCCAAGACTCTCGAAGAGCGCAACGCGCGGCTCGCCAAAGCATGTGAGATCGAACTCACGGGCTCGCTGCAACAAGTCACTCCCTGGGCACTCCTGGCGTCTGCTCTCATCGAAGATGAGCTCGCCAGTCGGGCGGACTCGACCGCGGAAGAGAGGACGTTCCCGCAGTACATCCGCTACCTGTGTCAAACGAACGCGGAGGTGGCTGCGCAAGACCAATGAGTCGTCGCATTCGAGCGCGCTCGATGTCTCACCGGCGCCGAGCCCGTCCGCTCGCAACCGACGCGCCTGGATAATTGCGCGACGGCGGCAATCGGCGCCAGTGATTCGCCACTTGGGCCCGAGATCCATTGACTCGTCTTAGGTGATCACGAAGGCTGCCCTGTGTGTTGCGACGCTACGTCTTCGTCAAACTCAAACCCGAATACGCCCAGGAGCTGAAGCTGGTGCAGCTACAGAAGATGGCTCACGATACTCTGCACGCCGCGTATGGGGTACAGGCCGTCCACGTCGGTCGCGCCATGGATGAGGCGACGCGCGGCGAGTGGGACCTATGTATCACCGTCGAGTTGGTGTCTTCGGTCGATCTCGAACGTTGCTTGAAGGACACCGTCACGCGCGCCTTTCTCGAGCGCTACCTGGCAGAGCGCAGCGAACGCGTGAGCGTGGGGACGTTCGAAGGCAAGCTGAGCGGGCCGCGCCGAGCGTAGCACCGCTCGGCGTAGACAGCGGACGGGACTTGTCGGCGGCTCCGCGCGCACCAAGCGAGTAGCCGCGGGGAGTCGGGCACACCGGAACACGGCGCGACCAGACGTGACAGCCGCCTGGTTCGGCTCGCCAAGAAACGAGCTGGGGTCGTTTTTTCGTTCGAACGCGGATCGGAGGGGGCTCCGACCGGAAAGTTTCGCTGGCATGGAGAGCCCGCGCTCGAAAAACGGTCCGAACAAATCGCACCTTTGCTCGAGACGGAAAGGACCGCGTGCAACCCAGTGAAATTCACGCTAGGCGTATCGACAAGGCCTCAATGGCGAAGTTCACCTCTCTTTCTTGGTTGGCAGCGTTTCCCGTTGTCGTTGCATGTTCTCAAGGTTCGAACCCACCGGTCGAAGAGGTTAACCCGACGGTTACACCGCCGGGCTCGACTCCGCCGGTGCAGCCTACCGTGCCGGGGCCTGCGGGTACCCCTCCCGTCGGGGTGCAGCCGCCACCGGTCACGCCGTCCGTGCCACCGACGCCCTCGAGCGGTAATCAGCCACCGGTGACTCCGCCGACGACTGGCGGCACGGTCACGCCGCCTCCCCCCGTGGTCCCGACGCCGCCGGTGGTGCCGGTAACGACGGTCAGTTGCGCCGGTGAGCTCCCCCAAGCAGACACGTCGACCGCCACGCACTCGTTGGCGACTCAGTTCGGTAGTCCAATAGGTGAACTGCCTCACTTCTGGACCACTTACGGGCTCGGGCGCATGGGTCTGTATTTGAAACAGGAAGATCTGCGCTCCGAACACGCGGCGCAAGACCGCCAGAACCATCAGGGCCGAAAGTGGTCGGAGCTGTTGCAGGAGCACACGCTCGACGCGATCGAGAACCTCGAACTCCGCAGCGTCCGAGGGCATGGCTTGTTCCACGACGACATCGGCATTTACAGCGAAGACGCCAGCGGCAACCCGGTGTTCGACTTCTCCCGCTCCGACAAGATCTTCGACTTCCTCGTCGAAAGTAACGTCCAGCCGATCATCGAGCTGGCGTCGATGCCCGCCGCGCTCGCAGCCGATCCGAGCCGCACCGTGTTCGACTGGAACATGATCGTCTCGCCGCCGAAAGACTACGCCAAGTGGCAAGCCTTGGTGCAGGCGTTCGTGCAACACAGCGTCGAACGGTACGGCGAAGAGGTCGCGCAGAGCTGGTACTACGAGGTTTGGAACGAGCCCGAGTGTTGTAGCGGCAAGTTCTGGGGAGGCTCCGGCACCCCTGCCAGCGCCCAAGAGTATTTCCAGCTCTTCGACGCGTCGGCGGCGGGCGTTCACGCCGTATTGCCGAACGGCCGCGTCGGTGGACCCGTGACCAGTCAGCCATCGGAGCTCACCGGTGGGCAGTGGGAGGGCGGCGCTGGCGTGTTGTTCCTCGACCACATCACTCAAACCGGCGGCGACCTCGGCTTCTTCTCCTTCCACACCTGGAGCTTCTTGGACGGCGCCGTCAACGGCTACTTCCAGGGTCTAGATCTGCTCGACCAACGCGGCTTCAACGACATCAAGATCGCCGTGACCGAGTTCGGCCCCACTTGGGAGTTCGGTTTGCGCGGCGTAGGCATGGAGCCCAGCTGGGAACCCCAAGAGACGTCGCAGGGTGCCGCCTTCGTGGCCCAAGTTTACGCAGACATCACGCGCCGCGCCGCAGCCGAGGGCAAGCGCTTCCCGATTGCCTACTCGTGGTGGACGCTCTCCGACATCTTCGACGAGGGTTACGAGGACGATGCGGACTACGTCCTCGAGGACAACCCCTTCATCGGCGCGATGGGCCTCATCAACCGCGAGGGCATCAAGAAGCCGGCGTACAACGCCTACAAGTTCCTCGCACAGATGGGGAGCCAACACCTACCGCTCACCGTGCAAAGCCCCGGCGGCGTGAATGGCCTCGCCGCTCGCGACGAACGAGGCGGCGTACAAGTCCTGATCTACAACGGGCAGAACCCGGGCCAGGGTTTCCGCAACGATACCTACTACGAGGTCGCCGCCGCGCAGCCCGTCAGCGTAACCATCGAGGGCCTCAATCCAGAGACGGCCTACGACGTGACGGCATATCGCGTCGACGAGACGCACGGCAACGCCTTCGCGGTGTGGGATTCACAAGGCCGCCCACCGATGAGTCAAATGGACGACGCGGCTTGGGAAGCGCTACGTAACGGCGCGGAGTCCCCCGCCGAGCCGCTGGGTCAAGCGTTGTGCGGAACCTCGACCAAACTGAACCTCGAGCTGTCGTCGCCGGGCGTCTTGTTCGTGACCTTGACTCCCGCCGTCGCGCAGTAACGACCACCGCGCGGCTCAGTCGTCGCGATCCAAGACGTCACACGGCACACCCGCGTCCTCGCAGCGGTCGACGATCAGACCGCAGGGGTCGACGATCGTGGGCGGTGCCACACCTTGAGTGTGGATCCAGCGTCCGTCCACCTTCTGGCACACGACGATGTTGGCGTTCTCCGCGTGCGCTCCGCTTCGATACGAGTGGTCGTTCGAGAGGTTGAACGCTGGCCAACCGTCGTCTCGCAGCTGCAGCTTGATGGTGGTCGCGGTCGTCGGAACTGCGGCGTCGTTGCTGTCGAGCCCGCGCCAAACCATCATCCAGTCGCCGCCGCTCGGGTTGAGCGCCAAGAAGCGACCGTCTCGAGTCGCGCGGTCGGGGCCTTCCAAATATCTGCCCAAATAGTCGACGTGCGACTCACCAGCGCCGATGGTGAAGAAGTAGACGATGGCCAACTCGTTCCACGCGCGCGCCGGATCGTCGGCTCCACGTTGGACGATCATGTCCGCGTTGACGAGCTTCGTGTCCGACCCACCGCTATGCAGGACCGAAAAGCGGGACGTCTGACACGTCTCGACGCATCGCTCGCTGGCGCAATCGTCCGGCGTCAAACAGGCGCGCCCCAACGACCCGAGACCACAACTGCCATCCGATTTGCAATAGCCACTGTGGCAGTCCGCGCCGGTTTCGCATGCAGCCCCGACGTACCCTGGTTGGCAGGCACCGTCGACGCACCACCCCGAACGACAATCGGCTTCCACGAGGCACGCGTCGCCCGCAGCACCCGCCAAACAAAGGCCGTCGCAGTCGCCGCTCATGCAGTCGGAGTGCTCTTCGCAAGTAGACCCTGCCCCACACGGCGCGCACGGCCCGCCGCAGTCGACGTCACTTTCGCCCTGATTCTGCGCGCCGTCGTTGCAGCTCTCGCCGAGGCAAACGCCATCGTCACATAACCCACTCACGCAATCCTGTCCCACCGCGCACGGAGCTCCGGGAGCACACCTCACCGCGCAGCCGCCGCCGCAATCGACGTCGAACTCCGGTCCATTGAGCACGCCGTCGTCACACGCAGGCGGCGCGCAGGTCTGCGTGCGAGCGTCGCAAACGTGGCTCGCACAATCGGCCGCGACGCGACACACCTTCTCGTCGGGGCACGCCGGGCAATCTGGACCTCCGCAGTCGACGTCCGTCTCGCGCGCGTTGCGCTCACCGTCACTGCAGTCGGCCTCGGAACATCGGTTCGTCGTGGGCGAGGTCGAGAGGCAAACTCCGCTCTCACAATCGGCGGCGACGCGGCACACGCCGTCGGCGCCGCACGGCGAGCAGCTGCCTCCGCAGTCGACGTCCGTCTCGTCCCCGTTGAGCCGGCCGTCGGTGCATTGGGCGTCCGTACACTTTGCGCCCGAACACACACCACCGATGCAATCCTCGTCGCCGCGGCAGCTCTCACCGTTGGGGCACGGTCCGCAGTCTGCCGAGCCACAGTCGACCCCGGATTCACCCCCGTTCGCTACGCCGTCGTCACAACTCGGCGACTGACACGTGAGCGACGCGCAGACGCCGCTCTCGCAATCGGACGCCTCGTCACATCGCGCGCCCGCGGCGCACGGTGTGCACCCACCCCCGCAATCGATGGCGCTCTCTCCGACGTCGAGCGCCCCGTTCTCGCAAGCGTTCCCGACGGCGGAAGCGGACGTGGCCCCGCTCGAAGCCGTCGGCGTGAGCGGCACCACGACGACCGTTCCAGGTCCGTCTGTTTCACCATCCAACTCGTTGGATGAGCTCGTTCGCGCCCCATCGCCCCAGTCCGCGAGTTGATACGTGCAGCCAACGCCAAGCACACACCCGCCCGCGACCAAGACCCGCGACAGCCCAACCGCAACCCGATCAAACACTCGCCGACGCGCCTGCGCCCGCATATCACCCTGCGCCTTCCGACGCGGCACACACCCGAGGCGCCGCGCTCTACGAAGATAACACAACCCAACACGTCGCGCCGTTCGATCTTGGTTCATGAAGTGCAACCCGTACTGGTCGAATGAACGAACCGCGCCTACGTATGGAGGTGCCTGCGCGGGTTCGCTGACCGACGTCAACGCAGCTCCGCGGTGTCATGCCTCATGCGCGCCGCGCAGGTTTCGATCGGCCAGTCTTCGGTAAACGAACTGAAGCGTCGCGCACCCACGGTTTGGTCGCGATGAACCAGACCGACCGACCCAACGTCGATGACGTCGTTCGACGCGCTACTCTTGCGCCGTTAAACGAAGCGTGCGCGGGAAGGTCGCTACCGAGTTGGGTACGAACGGAGTTTTACGGTGAGCCATCGCACGCGTTGGCTCGTCAGTGCTCGCCGTCGAATGACGCAGTGCGCTTTCAAGCCAAGGGGAGTCCTCTTCGTCGCGTGCCTGAAGGTGCCAACGAAGGGACGCTCGGGGAGCGAGTTTCCGCGGGCCTTCCCTTCGCGGAGTTTCGCCGTGAGGCCGTAGCTTTGCAGCGACCTGATACGGCATCACCGCAGGAACACATCCATGGACGCGCAGGAACTCCGAACACGAGCCGCGAATTCCACGCGCTCGCTCGTGGAGGTGGGGCCTTTTCGCCAACCGAGACGCCGCCGACTAGTGAACCTCACGGCGCAACATGGAAAACACGAGCCCCGACGCCGCAGCGACGTACCCGAGCGAACGCCGCCAGGCACGACCACGACGCGGGGCGGCTCGAGGGCGCACGGCCGCATCATCCCGTGACGCAGCACACGCTGCAGAGCGACTCGAGCAATGATGATGGCGACGGGTTTCCGTCAAAGATTCCGTGCGTCGAACGCACGAACGCCGATCGCTAACCCCAGAGTTCGGTTCAATTGAACCGAACTCTGCAATGTAGCAGTCCCGCCGGCTATAGTTTACCGCACAAGCAGCGATTCGAACGCCCTCACACCTGGGGCGGCGGCAATCGCGGCAAGGTCACACAGCCGAACGTGGGTTATGAGACCGCTTGCTGCGCCGTGCCGCAAGCAGACTCGGCGAGCTCAATCTCGTGTTCAGGATCACGCGGGGCGCCCATGTGGGCACACCTCACCCTCGAGCGCAGACCGTCGACGTGACGCAACGCGACGAAGCTAACTTGCGCACGCCGACCGAAGACAACGAGGCTTCATCCTATTCACAACCCCAAACACGGATCGGTAGGGCGTCCAAGTTGATGGCGCCGTTGCCTGCTTCGAGTTCAGAGAAGAACGACAAATCGACTCCGAAACTGGGATCGTTCAGTGCTGCTGGCTCGAGCGCAGCGCCCCAGAGTTCACTCGCGCCGCCGAGGGCGGGAAAGTCGACCTGCGGCCACGGACTTCGATCGGCGAGGTTGTCTCCGACGCGTTCGCCGCCGCTAACCAGCTGCGCCAATCGCGGAAAGAAGTCCCGCCCCAACCCTTGATGCCCTACGGGCAGAAGCTCGATGCCGGTGATGACCGCGGAGTCTGCGACCGATAGATCGTAACCCATGGCACGCAACACGGCGGTGGCTCCGACGTTGGGTTGTGTAGAGATGGACGCTGAGCTGCCGTCTTCGAGCGAAAGGCGCTGGGTGTCGTTCCAGCCAGTGTCCATGACGTCGCCAGCGACCGCCGAAGGAGTGCTCCACTCGGTGGTCGAGGTGTCGGTCAACACCAAACGGATGCTGAACCCGTCCACGTTTACCTCGCACGGCTCGCCACTGGGGCTTCGGAAAGCAAACTCCATCGCGAACGCGGTCTCGTTGGCCGAGGTGGCGCTGATCGGACCGGTTTGGTATGGCGGAACCGGCGTGTATCGGAACTCGATGGTTTGCGCCGCGACACCCCAGGTGTCACGTCGCAAAGTCCGCGACCAATACGGTCCGAAGCTGCGCGCCAGACGCGCCCCGACCAACGTCTCCACCTCACACTCGCTTTGGGCTTTGACGACCAATCGCACGTCGACCGAGGTCACGTCTTGCGCGACCGCGAAGCCAAACCCACGACCAAAAAACGTCTGCGTCGGCTCGGCCCCGATCTCGAACTGCGCGAAGAAGTCATCCACTTCTGCAACGGCGACGTCGTCTCCAATCGGGTTGCCGAGCTGCAACTGCTCGAAGCTCGAGGCATGGCCTTCGGCGATCACCGTCGGTTCCAAACACTCGTGGCTCTCGGACGTGGGCTCCCCCGAGGCGCTGCTCGCCGGAACAGTGGTCGCGCCGTCATGGGCAGAGTCCTCGTCGGCGTGCGTCGACGCATCGGCGCCAGGCACCACGCCGTCGGTATCGGTCGTCGTCGTCCACGCGGTGCGGTCATCGTCGTGGGTTGCCGGTGACGTCGCTGTCGAGTCCGACGCCTGACTCACGCCACTCGCCTCACCCACGTCGTCGGACGAGTTCGACGCGCCGACCCCGCCGTCCCCGCGAACGATCGGTATCGAACCGTCGGGACTCTTGGTGTCGACCGGCTCCGACGTCTCTTCGTTCCCGGTGAGACTCGCGTCAGCGCCGGTCATCGCGGTCTGCTCGGACGACGGCGAACTCGAACACGCGCACGCGCCGCCGACAGCGACCAGTAGTGTAAACAACCCCAACGGATCACGAAGAGAAGCCCGAAGGCTCACCTCACCGGTAACTCCACTCATGCGCGCAGTAGACGTCAACCGGTGGAGTGGGTCAAGCGGGTGATCATCAACCGCGGATCCTCGATCGGTTTTCGCTAGCCATTCACCCGCCGGCTGCTCGTGGGGCACGTTCGCGCCCACACTCGACCAGCAGCACTCACACGAAGAACGACCGCGCACGGGGTGTCCGAATGCGTCTCGCTCGTGTCGACCCAGTGGGCACGAGCATCTACGCTCCCGGTGCTCCGGCGGAAACGGGCCCGGCTTTGGCCACCTGCGGCCTGCTCCCACCTCTTACTGCCAGAACCTACTCGATTTGGCGAGCGTTGGCAAGCCCGCCAAATAACGTGCCATAAGATAACACCTGGACTCTCGCCCGAACGCGTGACTTCGGCGTTCGCACGCTGGATTCGAGGTTGCACGAAGTCTTCGCGCGTCTCACATTCGGGCGTTATGACGGACCATGCAGTCTTGATAGCGGGCGGCGGCCCAACCGGTTTGATGTTGGCGGGAGAACTGGCGCTGGCAGGTGTAGACGTCGCGATCGTGGAACGGCGGGCAAGCCAAGCTCTCGAAAGTGCCCGTGCAGGCGGACTTCAAGCGCGTACCATCGAAGTCCTCGATCAGCGGGGGATCGCCGAGCGGTTCTTGGCGGCTGGCCAGAAGGCGCAAGTCATCGCCGTGGCGCGCACGCCCGTAGACATCAGTGATTTTCCAACGCCGCACAACTACGGCCTCGCGCTGTGGCAGAAACACATCGAACGGCTCTTGCTCGAATGGGTGAACGAACTGGGTGTGCCTATCCATCGCGGTCGGGAGGTCACCGCGCTTTCCCAAGACGCGACGGGGGTCGACGTCGTGACCTCCGAAGGTGCGCGCCTGCGTGCACGATACTTGGTCGGATGCGATGGCGGGCAGAGCGTCGTGCGAAAGTTGGCAGGCATCGACTTCCCCGGCTGGGATGCATCGACCAGCTACCTGATCGGCGAAGTGACGATGTCCGGTGAACCGGCCTTTGGTCTGCGCCGCGCCGAGAAAGGAGTATATGGAATAGGTAAACACGAAGATGGCAAACAGGTGCGCGTCGTGTTGTGCGAGCGCGACGTCGGTGAGGGAAAACCCACGTTGGAGGATCTGCGGCACGCGCTCGTAGCGGCCTATGGCACCGACTTCGGCCTCGAGAGCGGGAGTTACGTGTCGCGGTTCACCGACATGGCGCGCCAAGCCTCACAGTATTGCAACGGGCGAATCTTACTCGCGGGTGACGCCGCGCACGTCCACTCCCCAGTGGGCGGGCAGGGTCTCAACACCGGGGTCCAAGACGCCGTAAACCTCGGATGGAAACTGGCGCGCGTCGTGAAGGGCAAGAGCTCCCCCGCGCTGCTCGACACTTACCACGCCGAGCGACACCCAGTGGGCGCGCGGTTGTTGCGCAATACGTTAGCCTTCACCGCGCTCGATCGCGGCGACGAGCGCAGCGAAGCACTGCGCGAGCACCTGGCTGCGCTCCTGAAGATGGACGGGCCGCGCAAATATTACGGCGGCATGTTGTCCGGGCTCGACATCGTTTACGACATGGTGAGCGTCGAGGGCGTCGCGGCTGCGCACCCTCTGCTCGGACGTCGGTGTCCGGACCTCGAGCTCGAGACCGGCGCTGGTCCGCAGCGAGTGTGGAGCTTGCTACACCGAGCGCAACCGGTGCTGCTCGACTTCGGAGTCGAGCTCGGAGTAGATCTCTCACCGTGGCAGGACGACGTGCAACGCGTCGCGGCCCGCTACGATGGCGTGTGGGAGCTGCCGGTGATTGGCGCCGTGGCGTCGCCGGCGGCCGTGTTGGTCCGTCCCGATGGGTACGTGGCGTGGGTGTCCCAAGGGACGGACTCGGGCCTGCGGGAAGCGCTCGTCAAGTGGTTCTAGGGCGTCACGGACGCCCAGCGCGCCTCGTCACTCGGGTTTACATTCCTGGCGAGTGGTCTCGAGCTCCGCGTTGAGCCGATGCAGCTCACGACCGAGCTCATCGACCTGCGTGCTCAGCGCTTGAATGGCGGCCAGTGCGACACCGATCCCGTCGACCGAGTGAATGACCCGGTCGTCGTCGCCGACGCCAAACGCGGCCTTGAAGTCTTGCGCCATGGGTCCCAGGTGTGGGGTTCGGGGTGACGAGCGATACGACCACCGCGCCAGCGGGAGCTCGCTCACTTGGCGCAGCACTTCGCTGGGGTCGAGCGATTCGATGTTGGTCTTCTGGTTTTGATCGCTGATGGCCAGACATTCGACGAGGCATTCGCCGCGCGCGTCGTAGGGCACACCTTGGCAACACTGCAGACCATCGCAGCAAGCCGTTTCGGCGCAGCCGAGTTGTGCCTCGGCGACACACGCGGCCTGGGGTGGCAAACAGGCGATGTCGGACGCGACGTCGCCCTGACTCGGATCAGGCAGTGAGCAAGTGGTGCCCGGCGATGCAGCGCACAACGCGGCTGCGCAACCACAATCGAGCGCCTCGCCGAAACACGGATTGTCGACACACTCGAAGGTGGGGCCCGCGTCCGCTCCCGAGTCGGATTGAACGCAGATTTGTCCTCCAACACACGGTCCCGAAGCGCCACAGGATGCGGCGGTACATTGTCCGAGTCGGGTTACCGAATCTCTCCCGCAGGTTGGAAAGGTTCCGCCCGAACAAACGGTCCCACCACTGCAGTCCCGATCGTCCCAACACGTACCAGCAACTTCGGGTGGCATACTGCACCCGCCAGCTAGCTCCGCGGCGCAATCGGCGTAGTAGCAGAGCGCCCCACCCTCGCAGTCCCCGTCGTCATTGCAATCGCAGAAGAGCGGTAACTCGAACGAACAAGCCGTCGAGGCGTCAGCTCCCGTCCCCGCGCGCGTGGTGTCGTCCGGTGGGATCTCGGACGTCGCATGGGGCTCGCTCGTGGTAAACGGCTCGTCGCCCGTCGACGAGCCTTGGGTCGAGCCGCTGCTTGCGCCCGGCTCGCCGCTCACCGACGCGTCGCGCGACGCGCCCATCGTGCTCTCCGCACCTGTCCCGGAGCCGCTCGTCGTCTCTGCCTGCGGCGGACGACAACGGCCGTCGGAGCACTCGTACCCGTCCTCGCAGTCGCGTTCGCGGGTGCACTCGACGTCGCAAATCTCTTGGCTCGCGCCGCATCCTTGCGCCACCGATACGCACGTGGCCGACGCAGACAACGCCGTGCATTGCGCGTCCTCGTCGCAGCCGCGGGTGCAAACTCCACACACGCAACTCAGAGCGTCGGGACACGAGTCTACGCACGCGGACAGGAAATGCGTTTCACTTTCGTAGGGCGGGGTGTTTGCCGAGGAATTGCACGCGCCAAGTACCAACAGCGCGCAAAGAGGTGACAACGATCGCAAGTAGCCGGTATTGAAGATTCTATTCATCTGGATGCTCCGGTGAGGATTCTTGACAAGTGAGGTGTTGACCGCCATAGATGACCACCCGCGTATACTCCGTGGGCAAGCCCTGCTCGGTGTTGTAACGTTGGACGCGTTCCCGCAGCTCCGTGTACTTGCGACGGAACGCTGAAAGTGCACCACGGACTTCCGCCTCGTGCGGGTGACCGGGCCACACGTTGAAGCTGTACGTGCTCCCGCCGATTTCACTGCTCGGCTTGGCCTCGTCGAGGGACTGCAGTTTGGCGCACAAGGTCTTCACCACTGCCTGGAAGTGGTCGAACATCGCGGCCTCCCATCCGGCACCGGATTCGATCGGCATCACCGCCGACTGACTGACATAACGCCCGTCGCCGAGCTGCTGCACTCGGCCGTCGCGGACCAGCCTCGCCACGCAGTCGTGGAGCTGGCTCGGGTCGAGCCGCAGACTCTGACGCAGTTCTTCCGATGAGATCGGTCCCTGGCGGTAGATCGAGATCCAAACCAACTCGTCGGTGGTGTCCGTCTTGCCGCTGAGCTGAGACAATTCGTCGCTGGTCGCGGCGCGATACGCCGTATCGACGCCCGTGCCCAGCCGAAAAACCAACCCCGAGTCGCACAGGTCTTGGAGCACGCTCCGCACCTGGTTCTCGTCGTCCCGAAAGAAACGCTTGAGCACCTCTTTGCGCGTCACCACCCCGGCGTGAGTCAGGAACTGAAGCACCGCTTCCCACAACGACCGATCTCGGTCGGTTGCGCTCGAGCTGAGTCGGTGAACCCTTCTTCTGTAGCTCCGCAGCGCCATGCCGAACATGTCGGCGGTCACTTGCTTGCTGATGCCTTGGGACTCGAGCTCCTTGGCCAATTCGACGAACACCTGGTTGGCCAGATGCGCGAGCGGCGCGCGCAGACCCCCCGAGGTGGCCAACTGAGCGATCAGCACGGTGGTCTGACGGACGACGCTGTCAATCAAGAGGTTTGCGTTCACGGGGTCCTTGCCGGCCGCCCAGTGACGCGGCCTCGATACCACTACAGTGAAGGACAACGAGACGTTGTGCTAGGGGACCGAACGGTCCCTGTGCGAGGGTACGCCAGCTTTCGCGCGGTGACCAGGCGACGAACGCTTTGGGTGGGCGTCGACGGAACAGCGCATGGCGCACGCGCGCCCAAGTGCGCCGCGGCCCGCGACGAGTAATGCTGGGGCTAGGCGCGGCGGGTGGCGCCGAGTCGCCGGTGGCGTTCGGGGACGAAAACCAACCGACGCGGCGCGGCTTACCTCAAGCTTCGTGGTCTGCGATGTGGGCGTTCCACAGCGGTAGCTGCGAGGGCGACGCTCGGGGCGTGGTCGGGATCTGTTCGCCGTTGACGTCCAACCACGCGAGCATCTCACGGATGCTCGACGTCGCGAGACCAATGCAGGTGTCTGCCGCGCCGTAGTAGAGGTAGACCGTGTCGTTGTCGTCCTGGATTACGTAACCACAGGGGAAAGTCACGTACCCCACGTCCCCGACGACTTCGTAACTCACTTCGGGACCGAACACCCAAGAGTCCCCACGCAGGATGCACACCGACGGGTCTTCGAGGTCGAAGAGTGCCAAGCCGAGGCGGTAAAGCGCTCCCGCAGCTGTGCGGCGCACGCCGTGGTAGATCATCAACCAACCGCGTTCGGTTTCAATCAACGGCGGCGACAATCCGATCTTGTTCGCGTCCCACCAAGCCCCCTTGCGGGCCACGAGCATGAGCTTGTGATTACCCCAGGCGAGCAGGTCCGGAGAGAACGACATCCAGATGTGACCGCCGCCGATGTTGGCAGGGCGGTGGATGAGCGCGAAGTTGCCGTCGATACGGCGCGGCAACAACGCTGCATCCTTGTTGTCCGGCTGCATGATCAACCCCATGCGCTCGAAACGCACGAAGTCCGTCGTCGTCGCCAGGGCGACGCCTGGACCGTCGCGAGTAAACGCCGTGTAGGCCACGACGTATTTGGCGAGCTCCGGAACGTAAGTGATGCGTGGGTCTTCGATCCCCCACAGTTCCTCCGGATGTCGCTCCGGATCGGGTAAGAGCGTGGGCTCGGGGTCGACGACCCAGCCGTCGACCCCATTGACGGAGCGCGCGACCGAGAGATGTGAGTGGCCGCGAAAGTCCTCCACTCGGCATAGGAGCAGCGTCGTGCCGTCGCTGAGCCGCGTCGCCCCGGGGTTGAACACGGTGTGCACTGGATACGGCCAGTCGCTGGCCTGCAGAATCGGGTTCTTGGGGTGGCGCTTGATGAGTTCTACTCGATTGACCATACTTATGTTTCACCTAACCGCACACGCCGCAACGGGCTTCGCCTCGCAAGTACACCACGCCAAATGGCCTGACGTTCGCGTTGCCTCACGTCCATCAATGACAAGAGGAACGACAACGTCGCTTCGGCGCCTTGGTTCTCGTTGACTCCGCGGTCGTTCAAGCCGTCTCGACAACCGCCCGTCATGGGGTCATAGAGCCACTGCTCGGCAGAGTTTCGTCCCAAAAACCAGTCGAATGCCTGTTGTGCACGATCGGCCCACGCGCTCTCTCCCGTGATCCGATACGCCAGAAGACACGCCGAAACCATGCAGCAGGCCTCTACCGGCTGCTGATCGTATACCGCGGGCTCACCGCCGCGCTTGTAAAACCCGTTCGAGCCAATTGGAGAATAACGTCCGTCCACCTCTTGGATCGAATGCAGCCACTCCAGTGCTTGGAGGCCCGTGTTGAGCATCTGCTCGTCATCCAAGAAGCCGGCAGCCAGTATCAACGCTTGCGGCAGCCTCGCGTTGCAGTACGTGACCTCCGCCTCGAACCAGCTCCAGTCCGGAGACGAAGACTCGCGGTATCGAGCCAAAAGTTGGCCTGCCAACTCCTGCCCGGCTGCGGTCACGGCACGGTCGTCGCCGTTCGCCTGAAGCCACTCGTGGATGCCGAGCAATGCGTACGCCCACGTGCGTGGACTGGATAAACTCAACGCACCGGGCAGCGCTCGCGCGAAAAGATCTTTGGCGAGCTCACGGCGACCAGGGTCGGTAGTGTGGTGAATGGCGGTACCCAACGCCCACAACGCGCGGCCGTGGCTATCGTCCGAGCCCGACGCCTCGAGCCACACGCGGTCGTACGCCAAGAAGTTGCGGAACCGGCCGTTCTTCGGGTTGTAAGCGAAGTTGAGAAACGCCAGGTAACGCGTCGCAAGGACCCGCAGCTTCTCGGGAGGCTCGACGCGCTCTTCCTCCATCAGTGAAACGAGAAGCAACGCGCGTGCGTTGTCGTCGGTGCAATAACCCTCGGCATAACGCGGCACGTTGCGGACCGCGTGTTGCAAGATCCCCGTGTCGTCGGTCATCACCAGCATGTGACTCATGTTGATGTCCGGCACGTCGACCGCCGGGTGTCTCGGCTGCTTCAAC
>CBINDO010000024.1:0-48127 GCA_966249405.1 uncultured bacterium
ATGTCGAAAGCGTCGTGCTCACTACCACCCGGTGCTGCGTTGGAGTCGAACGCAAGACCTGCGCCCCGTGAAGCTGCCAGTCCCGCCAACTCGCGGGCGACGCAAGACTTGCCGTACTCGGACGAGTTGCGTGCGAACTCGTAGGGCAACTTCGTCTCACCGTCGGCGTGGTCGAGCCGTGCGACGGGGCTGGGGACGGGTGCCGGAAGCACCCGAGCTGTCGGTACCCACGCCCCACTCGCCACGCGGAGTGTGCCGAGCCTGGACGGTGTCAGCCGTTCCGTGGGGCCTTCGGTCTGACCACAGGCCGCCGACAGCTGAACTGCTGCGCAGAGGGCGACAAGCCGGGGACGATCGAACTCGGACATCGCCCATATGGTAACGTTTCCAGCCGCCTGTTGTCCCAGAAAAATCGCCGCCCTCCCCTCGGGCGTCCAGCCCCAGCGGCACGGTCACGGAAGATTCTGCTGACACCATGACGCCCGTCAGTCGCAAGTTCCCATGTGGTTCACCCGATAACTGCACGCGGCGGCCTTTTGGAGGCGTCCCCGACGGGCGTATTGGGCGTGGGGCAATGAATAAACCAGCCAGCACGATCGCGGTTCTCGCCGACACGCTCAACTCCGAGTACGCGCAGCTGCTGACGATGGCAGTCAGCCAGGAGGCGAATCGCCAGGGGCTCGGCGTGCTCACGTTCTCCGGGGGGCGCTTGGGCGCGCCGATTCATCTCGAGGCTGCGCAAAACCGAATCTTCGATTTGATCACGTCGCGACGCGTCGACGGCGTGGTAGCGCTGTCGGCGACGTTGGCGCACTTCACGGGCATCGAGGGCCTGAGCCGATTGTTTCACCAGTACCGGCCGCTGCCGGTTTGCAGCATTGGCCTCGCAGTGCCCGGCATCCCGAGCCTGGTCGTGGACAACGTGGCGGGCATGTCCGAAGGCGTGAAACACTTGGTCGAACACCACGACCGGCGCAAGATCGCCTTCATTGCGGGACCCAAAGCCAGCCCCGAGTCCAACGAACGGCTCGCAGGCTACCGCCAAGTGCTCGTGTCTCACGGAATCGAACCGCGTGACGAGCTGGTAGAGTACGGCGAGTTCACGCTGCCCTCTGGTCGCAGCGCCATGCGACGCTTGTTAGAGCGCAACGTGGAGTTCGACGCGGTCGTCGCCGCCAACGACTACATGGCGCTCGCTACGATCGAGGTTCTGCGCAGCGTCGGCCTGCGCGTCCCCGACGACGTGGCGGTGTTCGGCTTCGACGACGTCAACGCGGCAGCGTGTGCTACGCCGTCACTCTCGAGCTTGCGCCAGCCGCTGTGGCAGTTGGGGGCCAGGGCCGTGCAAGTTTTGGTGGAACAGTGGGCAGGGCGTCCGGTGCCAGAGCGTACGAGCACCCCCTTGTCACTGGTAGTGCGCGAGTCGTGTGGCTGCCAGCACTGCGTCCCTCCGACGGAAGCGGTGCGGCAACGCGAGCTCGGTCTGATCGACCTGTTGCATCGCCAGGAGCAGCAGCTCGAGGCGCGCTTGAAGCCGCTGGTGCAAGTGCCGAACGAAGCGCTCGGCGAGTGGCCTCAGAGGATCTTCCAGGCACTCGTCGAAGAGGTCGAATCGCCGGGCCATTTCCTGCCGGCGTTTGAAAAGTTGCTGAGCGACGCGCAAGCCGTGGGTGTGAACCTGTCGGAGTTCCAACGCGTGGTGACCGAGGCTCGCCGAACGGTCCAAACGCTCCAACAGCCGGACGAACGCGGCGTCCCCGAACACATCTGGCACCAAGCGCGCGTTCACTGCAACGATCGCGGAGTGCAGATGTTGGGCCGCCAGCGCATCGAAGAGCAGCAGACCATCTCACTCCTCGGTCGCTCGAGCGAACGGCTGGCTACCTCGTTGAGCACCCCGCGTCTACGCGACGTGCTCGCGGAGGAGCTACCGGCTCTGGGTATACAAACCGGCGCCGTTTCGCTCGCGTCCAACCCATCGAAACCCGAGGACCTCGTGTCTTTGCTGTTGTTGTGCGACGGCAAGCCGCTGGAGGCTCCCACCGAGACCCTGGCAGCCGCCGAGCTGGCCCCGGACCTGACCTTCCAAGTCACAGCACGTAACCCGAGCCCGCACCGGATCGTGCTGCCGCTCACCTTCGAGGCCGACTTCCTGGGAGTGGCGGTGTTGGACACGCAGTGTATCACGAGCCTGTACAGCGCGATCCGACAGCAGATGGGTGCGGCGCTCAAAGGTGCGCACTTGCATCGTCAAGTGATCGAGCAAATCGCCGTGCGCGAACGCTTCGAACGCGAACGTTTGCTCGAGGCCGCGCGCTTGGCGAGTGAGCTGCAGACGCGATTGAACCCGCTCGACCCGAAGGCTCTGGGGCTCGAGATCGCGGCGAAGCTGCTCCCGGCGGCCGAGGCTGGCGGCGACTACTACGATGTCTTGCCGACGCAGGACGGTGCTTGGCTCGGGATCGGAGACGTCACTGGCCACGGACTCAACGCCGGCATCATCATGATCATGATGCAGAGCATGATAACGGGGCTCGGTCACCTGAATCCAACAATGTCGCCTTCGGAGCTGCTGATCGCCGTGAACCGTGCGCTCCACGACGGCATCCACCAGCGTCTGAACCGTGACGACCACGCGACGTTGGTCGTCATGCGCTACACGACCGATGGGACGTTCAAGTACGCCGGAGCGCATGAGCCACCCATCATCTTTCGCGCCGCGACCGGCGAATGCGAGACGATTGAACCAGATGGGTTCTGGGTAGGCGCCGTGCCGGAGATCGCGGCGCAAACCCACGACTCCTCGTTCAAGCTCGAACACGACGACGTCCTGTTGCTCTACACCGATGGGTTGGTCGAACCGCGCAACGCCCACAACGAGCAGTTCGGCACCGAACGTCTCGCCGAGTACCTCAAGCGGTACGCTAGGTTGCCAGCGGCGGAGATCCGGGACCGTCTGCTCGGCGCGGCACGCGAGTGGACCAACGACTGGACGGACGACGTGACCCTGATGGTCGTCCGCTACCAGAAGTCTTGAGGTCCAGCCGTCCTCGTGGACTACTTGGCCGGGGCCGCGGGCGCAGCTGGGGCGGCCGCGGGCGCCGAGGCGGGCAACAGCTTGGTCACCTGTTTGCTCGACAGCTGCTCGGGGAGCACTCCGTCGAAGCTGCCGTGGAACCACTTGTATCCGCCGTACAAGACGATGAACAACAGCACCCAACGTTTCCACGGCAACCCGCGATCGGCGTACGCGTCGGTCACGGTGCGCGACGAGCCGGGTGGCAACTTCGCCACGTTGGTCAGCGTCGTACCGAAGGGTACGTTGATCTTGGCCTGGGAATTGATGGCCCATCCCGAAGCGTCGAGCAGAGGTCCCAGGTTGCGCTTGCGCAATTTGACGTACGCGAGCACGACCGAAGGCAGCGAGATGAGCAGAATCAAACCGAGGAACGCAGCAAGGGTCGGCAGCAAACCGAGCTGAATGATGCCCGAGGCGTAACCCATCACCGCCGTAAAGAACGTCCCGATACCGGCGATAGCGACGCCCAAGGCCGCCACTGCGCCGACGTCCACCTTCTTGGTTTCCGGCGGTTTCGCTTGGTCGACCGTGGACACGCCTTCGGCCGCGGCGCCCAGACGGGCGTTGGCGTCCGCGTCGGCAGCACTGGCGCGTTTGGCGACCTGTTCTTCGATGAGCCGCACCAGCTTCTTGTACGGTGAGAAGAAGGCTTGTCGCAGGCTGATCGGGTTGTCGATGATCTTCGTGATCGTGGCGTCCCAATCCTTGCCCTGACGATCGTAGAACAGGCCGTTGCGACCCACCATCAGGTTGTCCGAGTCCCCGTCGGTGATCACCGCCACGATGTGCATCTTCTCGGCGGTAGCAGGCCGCGCGCAGTCCACATAGGCGAGGTACGCCCCAGCCAACCCGGCCAACGGCGCGTGTTTGGCTGCGTCTTCGACCCGCAGACACAACGTGCATGCGCGCTGGTCGAGATACAAGGTGCCGCACTGGAAAATCGCGATGCGCGCGGGATCGTAAAAGTCCCGGAAGTTTACGAAGTTCGTGCACAGGGTGTACAGACTCTCGTAGTAGCGCACGAGGCGCTCGACGTCTCGAAGGCTCTGCGCCTCGGACTCGAGCTCTTTGTCCTTCGCGATCAAGTCGATGAGCGTAGGCTTGAAGCTCGAGCCATCCAGCGTGGCGACGCGCTCGGCGCTGAGCTTGGCTACCACCGTCCCCTTCTTGTTCTGGAGCCACGCGACGTGGCCCGAAAGTCGTTCGCGGACCTGCTGCCACTCGGCTTCGGTCAGTTCCTTCCGCCAGCCAATCAACGGGGCCACGACCTGTTCACTGAGCTTCTTCAGCGCGGCAGCGTACGCCGGGTTTACGCCGCCTTCGAGCGGCAGCGGGCGACCAGGGGCGATCTGCGCGATTGGAAACGCCCCCGCTTCGGTCCCCTCCAGGCTCAGGTCTTTGGTGACGAGTTCGGTGTAGTCTGCTTCCGCGCGGTTGAGCGCCGGTACCACCCGCGGATCGAACGCCGCTAACTTGCAACGAGCAAAGTAGTCGTCGACTTTGACGCGTACGGCCTCGTAGGCGGCCACCGCGCCTGCAGTCGCGTCCCCGAGAGGCAACACCGCCCCTGGATTCTTGGTCGCTTCTTGGTGCCACGCGTTGGCGCTAGCCACTTCCGCAAAGAACGTGTCGACCTTGGCGGTGTCGACCCCGGGTTTACCGGAGCGATCGACCTCGGCGCCGAAGCAGTCGATGATCTCGGCGATGACGGCGCGGACCTCTTCGTCGACCGTAGATAACTCGGTGATCACGCCGTCCCCGTTGAACGGCGTGTCCGCGAACACGCGCGTCGAGTCTTCGAGGTCGGCCACCGCGATCGCTTTGGCGTCGGGCTTGCCGAGATTGCGCAGCACCTGCCGCGCGGCGCGCAGCAACCGCGCTCCTTCGGTCGTCTCACCGTTGAGCGCGGCGAGCGGCAGCTCGTGTTCGCCCTTCATCAGGTCGTCGAGGTTGCGCAAGGTGCTTGCCGCAAAATCGACCGCCGCGAGCAACTCGGGCGCGCGGATACGCTTGTCTCCGTCGCCGTCCAGCAACGCCAGGAACTTCGCATCCAGGCTCAGACCAGTGGTGGGGCAAGCCAGCGCGACCCACAGTTTTTGGTCGAGTTTGGCCAAGTTGGCGATGTCGGCGCCGTTGCGTAGCGCCACCTGGTCGAAGCCTCCTGCCCTAAAAAAGCTCCACGTGTGCGATCCAGCCATGGGGCAGATTGGTACCGCATCCCGCCTACGAGCACAAGCTTCAAACCGGAAGGTCGCCCCGGGCACGGCTCACGTTGCCTCAGCGTACACGGACGAAGTCAATCAAACGCGGCGGGGTCGCCTTGGGATCGTCACTGACGTAAGTCGTTGCGCTGCCGCGGTGTGCTCGGCGCCAGCGTCGCGGAACGCGCTCGATGCCGAGGCAGAAGATCGAGAGAGCTCCGTCGCGGTCGATGCGCAAACGTAACCACTGCTTGTAATCCTGGACGCGTAAACTCGAGAACGCTTCATTCGAGTGACGTCCGAATACGTGGACGGACACGAACAGGTAAGCACCCATCATCACGCCACCGACCAACCCGCCCAACGGAAAGGTGAGAGCGCCAGACAAAAGCAGCTGGGTGGGCGTCGCGTACGGCATGCCCAGGGTATCGACGGTAAACACGTAGGCAACCCAACCCACGACGAAAGCTGCGCAGAGCTGCGCCAGCGCGTGACTGACTCCGCCGATGACACGCCACCAGCGCACGTGGGTGTCCGTGAAGAACACGAACGACGCCACGATGCCGAGCACCCACAAGCCGTCCAGCGGGTAACGAATCGCGGCGCTTACCGTCGAGGCAAACGCCGTCCCGATGTCCGTCAAGTGCTCGGGCTGCAGGTGCTCGGACGCGAGCCACGCCGACAGCGCGTACACGAACGCTGGCAGAATCATGTAGTAGGGATTGAGAAAGGGGAACAACCAGTTGCGCCACGCGAGCCGTCGACACGTAGCCTCGGTGGGGAACACAGCACGCTCGACGAAGCCATCGCGCAGCTGATGGGTACGAGGTGCGTGCGTCGGGTGAAGAAACGCGCCGCCGCCACCAGACGTGATCTTCTGCACGCCCTCCGCGTTCTCGTGGCGCTTGTAGAAGTGCAAATCTCCCGTCAAGAACACCCGTACCTTACGCCGAAACACCTGCTCTTCGAGGAACTTGACGGCCGTATCTTCGGCGTAACTCACGTGTTTCGGGTACGCCACCTCCAAGATCCAACGCGGCTCGGGCACACACATGATGAGCCTCGAGCGCTCGGTCATCAGCTTGGCGATGTCTTGGAAGTAGCGCGCCTGTGGTTCATCGAGCTAGGAGCCGAGCTGTAAATCCAGTGCAATGAACCACCAATCTCCGGGCAACCGCAACGCGAAGTAGCTTCGTGTCTGGTGCGTTTTGCAGCCCGCGAAACCGCGCTCGGGACGACAAAACGTGCGCGAAAACGCGATCAAGCTGTCGTACCAATCGTGATTACCTGGCACCGCGAAGATGTCGGGAAGCGCCGTCTGGCCCGAGAACGCGTTGCGATACGGCCGCTCGGTGCGCGACTCGTACTCGCGACGCGAAGGGTACGGGTAGACTTCGTCCCCCCCGAACACCAAGACGCGACCTCGGCGCGTGGTCTCACGTTCACCTGTGTCGTGAGTCACGTCCAAAGTCGGTTCGGCTAGGTGATGCGCGACGGCGTAAGTCGAGTCCCAGCCGTCGCCGGTGTCGCAGACGAAGTCGAGCCAGAAGTCCTCACTCGACGGCGCGTAGTCGAACTCCGACTGGCGTTGGGTGGCGAGCGCCTCGATCAGGCGTGTGTCGGAATGGCGCCCGAACACGTTGGAGACGGCGACGAGCCACGCCGATTGCGCGAGCACCTGGGGGTCGAACCAACCCACCATGCGCCGCGCCTTCGGCACGTCGCGCCGTCTCACCATGTGCGCTCGTCGTTCACTCGGTTGGATACCTTCGCGTCAGCTGTCCTCGGCATCGCTGGCGCCGCCGCCGAGCGCCGCGAACTCCTGGTCTAGCTCCTTGGCGCGCTTCTTCGAGACGCCACCGAGCGCCTCGATCCCGACGCGCAATCGCGCGCGAGACAAGTCGGGGCCCAAGATCTCCAGCGTCTCGAACAACGGCGTGGAGACGGCCTGCCCCGAAATCGCGACGAACAACGGGAACAACAAATCGCGGATCTTGAGACCCATCTGTTCACCCAGGCGCGACAACTCGGCCTTGAGCCCCGCCGCGTTCCAATCTTGGAACACGTCCAAACGGCGGCTGGCGAACACGAGTATCTTCAAACACGTGTCGGCGTCGATCGACTTGTGCTTGAAACTGTCGGGCGTGAGCCCCGCTGGCGGCGCGAAGAAGTGCCCGACCTTCGGCAACGCGTCGCTCAGCGTGTCGATGCGCTCGCGGATCAACTTCAAGATCGGCAGGCCGTAACTCGGGTTGAGCGCCCAATCGGCGAACACACCTGCCAATTGCTCGACCGTGAGGTCTTCCCGGATGTAGCGACCGTTGAGCCACGACAGCTTGGCCAAGTCGAAAACCGGGCCGCCCAGCGACACGCGCTTCAGGTCGAAGTTGGCTTGCATCTCCTGCAGCGTGAACTTCTCCTCGCCGTTCGGCATCGTCCAGCCCATCATGCCCAAGTAGTTGAGCAGCGCTTGGGGCAAGAAACCCATGCGTCGATAGAACCCGATGCTGGTTGGGTTCTTACGTTTGCTGAGCTTGCTCTTGTCGGGGTTGCGCAACAGCGGTAAGTGACAGAACACCGGCTGCTGCCAACCGAAGTATTGGTAGAGCAACATGTGTTTGGGCGCGCTCGTGATCCACTCTTCACCGCGCAACACGTGAGTGATGCCCATCAAGTGGTCGTCGACGACGTTGGCCAAGTGATACGTCGGCATACCGTCAGCCTTGACGAGCACCTGCATGTCGACCTGTTGCCACTCGATCTCGATCGGATCACGCAGTAAGTCGGGGACTACACACTTGCCGCTGCTCGGCACCTTCATGCGGATCACGTAGGGTTCACCGGCGGCCTTGCGTCGCGTGACCTCTTCGCGCGAGAGGCTCAGGCAGTGTCCGTCGTAGCCAACGCGCCCTTTGGCGGCGAGTTGTTCTTTGCGTGCCGCCTCGAGCCGCTCGGCGGTGCAGAAACACTCGAAGGCGTGGCCCTTGTCGAGCAAGATTTGGGCGTGTTCGGCGTAGATCGCGCCGCGCTCGCTCTGGCGATAAGGCCCAAACGGCCCGCCGACGTCGGGCCCCTCGTCCCAAGTTAACCCAAGCCAACGCAACGACTGCAAAATCGCCTCCTCGCTGGCTTTGGTGCTGCGCACGCGGTCGGTATCTTCGATGCGCAGGATGAACTGGCCGCCGTTTTGGCGCGCGAAACACAGATTGAAGAGAGCGATGTAAGCGGTCCCCACGTGCGGGTCGCCGGTGGGAGAAGGCGCGATACGAGTACGAACGGTCGTCATGAGTCGCGCCAGCATAGGCAAAAACGCCGCGAGAAAGCAGCGCAAAACCGACCTTCGAACCCCGAGTCCGCATTTTGACGGGCGCCAAGTCCGCGAAATCACGGCGCGGACGCTGAGCTCGGCCGCCCCCGTCGCGGTCACTCGTTCAATCACTCGGCAAACGCTCCGGACCCGGCCTGCGTCCTTGTCTCTGCTGCCGGGGTTCGCGAAGGCGCGTCGCGGCCTCGCTGGGACGCCCCCGACGTTACCTCGCCGCCGCCACGCGTTCGTTATCCTCAAACCACTACTCCACCAGTAACTCGCCACGCCGCCGCACGCGGCAACGATTACTCGAAGCACACACTCACGATGAGGTCACGGTAGGCTGATAGACCGCCGCGCGACCGCGTTGAGCGCCGTAGGACATGCGCGGGCCCTGAAGTGCCTCGCCGTTGGAATCGTGTTCGCGCCGACGCTGTCCCTCCTGCGCGCGGCGGGCCGGCTCCAGGCCGCCGGAACCGCGCCCGCCGCGATCCCACCAAACGCGCCGCACCGGTTCGCCGCGGTACGGTTCTGAAACGCCCTGGCGCGGAGACGCATCTCGAGCAGCGCGCGCGGCGTGATCCCGGCAGGGCTGATCGCAGCGACCCTTGCGTAGGGGCCGTTCGTATTTCCCCCGCAGACGAATTTCGAATCATGAAGTGAGCCGAAAAATTGGCATATCGTGCGAGGGGTCATCGGTAGCCAAGTGTTGCATTGGCGGCGGTTCCGGGTACCGTTCACCGACGTACATCATGCGAAACGTATCTTCATCCCGCGGGCCCCTGTTATCCACCGTGTGCGCAGCGGCGCTCAGCATCGCTTGCAGCGAAAGCGCAGGCCCCGGCCCGACCGACACGACGGGCTCCAGCTCCACCACGGACACGACCTCGATGCCTTCGACGTCCACCACGACGACCACGTCGAACACCACGACCACAACGTCGAGCCCGGAAACGACCACGTCGAACACCACGACCACAACGTCGAGCCCAACGACTACGTCGACTGCCACGACTTCGACCACAACGCCGACCACGTCGAGCGCTCCCGACTCATCCTCTGAAACGACGAGCGACGTGAGCAGCACCGAGGTATCTAACGAAACGGGCGCTCCGCTCGTCCCGTTCACTTTCGCCGAGGTCAAGGAATTCCTGGCGTCACCGGTGGGCAGTTTTCCCAACTGCTACGAGTGTCACGACACCAAAGGGGCGGACAAGCCCTACGTTTTCGTAGAAGACGACACCATCTACGATCAACTCATCAACACCACAGTCGCGCGCTGCGAAAACAAGAAGCTCGTTGTGCCAGGTGAACCCGAGAATAGCGTTCTGCACCTCGTAATCAACGGCTTGCCGTGTGGAACGGTTGGCAAGATGCCTGCCGGTTGTTCCGAAAGCGAAGACGGCTTGGTGAACTACTGCACGCTTCACGAAGACCGTGAGCGCCTGCGCCTCTGGATCGAAGCCGGCGCGCCGAAAGAGTGAGCGAACGTTGATGGCGCTTCGGGGTGAGCGAGCCGCCGAGCAGCACTCCGCGGCTCGCTCCCTCCGCCGTTAATCACGCAACACAACGCCTTCTTTGGGTTTCCATGTGACGTTGCGCGAGGGGCTGCTCACGTCCGTGACGGTCCTCGCGCAAGCGTCGTGGCGAATTTTCAGGTGTGGTAGACGGTTGACTGGCGAGAAACAGTTGCCTACATCATCGTCGAGTGCGGTTCTATGGCCGAAGCGGCCGATGGTTTCGATCGACAGGACGCGTCACCTAGCTGCTCACATCCGTCGACGTCGTCGCAAGATCGCAAAGGATAGCAACGCCAACATAACAGGATGCCATTCTGGTTTCGCGAGGATTTGCGACGCAACATTGCACCCTGCAGCGGTGTCGGCATTGGGCTCGCGCACTGATCGGATCCAGGCCACGTTCCTGGAAACCGGGGTGTACCAACCGGTGCCGCACTCGAGTGGGTAGCCGGAAGAAAGCACCCCTACCAATGTCCACCCGACCGGCTCACGTGGGGCCAGAGCTGGCCCGCCGGAGTCGCCGGGACAAGTCCCCGCGTCCGCGTCGCCCACCGTCAGTTCCGGTCCCTCTTCGGTCACGACTGACCGCACAAAGTCTCTTTGCAAGGAAGACGGGCGATCCCCGTACCGCGGACCGTATCCGACCAGCAATACTTCCGCCCCGAGGAGGGAGGGAGGCTCGTTCTCCGCCGTAGGCAGGCCAATGTTCGATATCGGCAACGCATCGCGCGATGAACAGACTCCGATGTCCTCTCCCGAGCCGATCTTCGGGGTTGTGCGAGCCACGCACCGATCCAACTCGAAACTCTGGACGTCGGGGCCCAGTTCCACGTGTGGCGCCTCATTCGACGGCCATGATACCGGCAGTCTGGGACCGGTATAAGCGTAGGCGTGTTCCGTACCGCAGTGAGCGGCGAATACGATTGTGCCCGAGTCAATCACCGTGCCGGTGCACCCGCCGTCCAACCACACCACGGTGTCCCATTCAGGGCCAAGCGCAGGCTCCCCCCCGATCAGAGCCTGCTCTTGCCACTCGACGCTGGCCGCACCACCGTCCGCGGCAGGGTGGCATCCGACTACGAGTATTGCGACGGCAGCCGCACAGCACAGCACTTCGCTGACTCGGGAGCGCTGCTGGTTAATACATGGTCCGCAATGCGGTGAGGTCGGAATTCGTGAACTCCCCGTCGTATTCATCTAGGTCGTCGTCGCCATTCTGGTCATCCGCGCAGGCCCGCATGATGGAATCCACTGTGTCTTCTGGAGTGCCTGCGATATGAATCGCACCGTACGGACTCTCGCCCTCTGCAATTGCACCGCCACAGCTCTCCCGTGTCCGCCAGTCCGAATGGCGTAACCCGAGCGTGTGCCCCAGCTCGTGCGTGACTATGTGCTCGCGATAGTTGTTGGGAAAGTACGCGTTCTCGATTCCGCTGTAGAGCCGCAAGTACCGACCTGCGTGCCCACCTCCGGGAGGGAAGTCACCGTGTCCTCCGGCAAGGATATCGCTTACGTATCGATAAATGATTGTATACGTGTCGCACCCGGTATTGTCCCAGCCCTAAGTACCATCGGCCTTAACGCGCCCCCCCACCACCTTGAAGCTGAGTTCCAAACCCGCGTCGCGGTAGTTAATATAGGCCGATGCCACAGCGGTCTGCATGACGGTGCTCAGCTTGTAGCTGCTGTATTGCGCAGCAGCGCTGGTGACGGCCACTAGGCAGACAGTCCGCGGCCAGGCCACGGTATGGTACCCGTGCCACTGTCGAAACTCGCGCTCCCCCTCCCCCGAGGTTAATGCCGCTGCTGCCCCTTCTGCAACGGCTCGGGACGCCTCCAGCGAGATGTGAACGTCACCGTCTATCAACACCTGTGAACGGCGGAGAAACGCGGGCAACGGGTCACCGTTCGGTCCGGTGGGCGAAAGCACCTGGATCCGGCGGTCCTCCACGCCTGCCTGGTGAAGGTTGTCCACGATCTCAGCGGCCTCAGCGTCGAGGTCGTCTGTGTCCAGGTTCGTTGCGTCGAGGCCGATCGTCTTGAAGTTGACGGCGTCAACCTCGACCGTTTCGGGTTCGGCCGATGAACAAGCTGCGAGCGAAAGGGCGAAGGAAAAAGCAAGTGCGGCAGGTGATCGTAGTTGCATTCGTAATCTCCAGACTTTCCTACAGCTCAGCGCGGATTGCCACTAAAGGCAGAACGTTAACCCTCAAAAACTCCGTCCCGTTCTTTGCCTCATTCACCCAACGCTGCACCCGGTTCTCCATTTGCCCCCCCGCCACACGACGATGCACCCGCCTCCAGCGCGCTTCCCCAACTTCGGCCCGTGGCCTCTTCTTGGTTCGGTCATTGGGGCAGTAACCCGCCGTTACTACGCCCTCCGTTGACTTCTCGCTTTGTACGTCCCCAAGTAAGAACGCAGTCCCTCACTGCACCATCGCCGGATTTGCGCCGCCTGAGCCTCGACCATCGAAGCCTCTACCATCAAAGCTTCGCTCGCCCTTCTCGGATTCGCCTCACATCCGGTTCTGGACGCTCGCCCCGCTTTCGCTCCCCACGCTCTCTCTACAGTCCGTCTTCCTTCTGCAGGTCCGGATGCTCAGCCTGATCTTGTCTCGACGGGATTTGCTCACGGGAAAAGCATTCGTCAGGGCCCCACTTCGTGGAGCCCTTTTTCGTTGGTGGCAATAACAGCCTTTGACTCAGGCGCGGAGTTCGGCGAACTCGCCTTCGTCGATGAACGTGCCTTGGGGCTTGTCCGCAATGCCCTTGCCGCTGTCCGGAACGAAGTCGGCGAACTGTTGCTGATCGTCGGACCAACCGAACTTGGTGATCGGACCCGTGCCGTCTTTGTCCGGGAAGCCCTCGGCGTTGCCCTTCATGCCGAGACCGTTCATGAGGTTGTAGAGGTACTTGGTCATCGGCTTGTTCGCCAACGCGTTGTCCGTGCCAGTGTTCTGAACCTCGTTCGAACCGATCTGGGCGTCGCCGTCAGCGCACTGCGACAAGCTGTTGCCACGACCCGGGTCCCTGTCCGCGCCGCCGTCGACGTTGACGGCCCAACCGGTCTTGAAGTACCCGCCGAGGCTGCCTGCCTGGAGGATTGGCATGTTGTTCAGGTTGTGCGCCTGACCGTCGGACTGCTCCATCAACCAGATGGTCGCCGAGTTGTCGAGCACCGTAGCGCCTTCGGTCTCGTTGATGCTGTCGAGTTGACCAACGAGATACGCGAACTGGTCCGCGTACCACAGGTCGATCTTCTCGAGCATTCCAAGCACGCCCTCCAAACAGCTACCGCCCATGTTGGCGTTACCGATGCGGTGCGACAGACCGTGGCTGTCCGTCGTGCTGTCGACGCCGGAGATGAAGTTCATGCGCGCCGTACCCGGCATCATCAGCATGATGATCGCGTTCTGGTTGCAGAGCGCGTTCATCACCGCCAGGTCCATCATCGGTTTGACGGTATCCTGGAAGGCACCGCCGCCGCCGCCACCACCGCCACCGTTGGTGATCCCGAGGGCGCTCGCCTGGTCCTCGGTGCACAACTCGGTGCGCACCATGTTCGTCGCCTGGCTGAGGAGCTCTGCCCACTGGTCGAGCTTGTCGTAGTCGGCCTGGCTCATGCGCTGCGTGCGCAGACGCATGATGTCGTCGCGGACCAGGTCCACGGCGCTCTTACCGCGAGCAGCCACTTGATACGTTGCCTCCGGAGCTTCGCCGCCTCCAGCCGCAGCACCGAGGTTGGTCAGCGTGGCATACATTTGCGCAGCCGTACCAATGCCCGAGTAGATCTCGAGCGGCGCCGAGTACGAGAGGTTGTCGATGGCCCCGGTCTTGACACCACCAAAGTGGGCGACGAGCGGCCCCACGCCGGGGGCGTTGAGCTGATCGGCGATGTAGTGATCCATCGAACGGCCATAGGCAACCGCGTTCAGCTTGTCGAAGCTGATACCACCACCAAGCGTCTGTCCCGACGACGTGCGGTCAACCGGGGCAGCGGTGAGGTACGATGCCATCACCTGGCTGTGCGGATCCGTCTCTTGACCGAACTCACGCCCGAAGGTCCACTCGTTCATGCCGCGGATACCACGCGGCATGAGCAGCTTGGGGGCGAAGTCTTTCAGAGCCGCAAGCGAGGTGCCTTCGAAGTCGGCGCTCGTCAATTCCCCGTGCGACTTGGCCGGGAACCACTTCTCGGTGATGCAGCCGTAGTGGCTGAACATCACGATGACGCGTTTGGCCGTCGCTGGCGTCTGACCGATGGCGCTGCGAACGTTCAAGGTGCTGAGAAAGGGCGCGGCGATCGCCGCTCCGCCAACACCGCGGAGGAATAGTCTTCTGTTTAGCTTAGTTGTCATCGAAATCTCCTATTCACTTTCACTGGTGCTGCGACTTCACTGGGCTGCTACGCGTAGACGGAAGGACTCTGCTTGGGTGATGTCCGCCAGGACGCCCGCCAGGTTAGCGTATTGGCCCGCCTCCAGTTTGTCGGCGATGGCGTTGCTCGTGCACTTGTCGTAGTCGTTCGTGCTGCGACCGGTCGCATAGGAGACCCACTTCTCTGCGTAGATCTCTTTGGTGCGTCGGCCCGCAGCGATGCCGCTCATGAGCTCGAACGCGTTGTTGATGGGCTTGGCGCCGTCGGGGAAGGCAACCGCGTCGACCTTGGTGTCGATCGGACCACCGAACTCGGGGTCGACGTCCTGGATGGTGCCGATTGCGCTGTAGTTCTCGAGCACGAATCCGGGCGGATTGATGATGTTGGTGTGACACACTTCACACGCCGGCTCGACCTTGGTTCGAGCGTCGTACAGCTCGCGGTTCGTCTTGTACTCGAGGTCGGGAACTGGCTTCATCAGCGCCGAGGGATCGGGTACGCCCGTTTGCCCACCCATCAACGTGATGATGTAGGCGCCGCGCAAAATCGGAGCCGTGGAACCTTCGTGCGCGTACGAGCCCAAGAAGCCTGCGCGGGTCAAGAAGCCAGGGCGCTCCATGGCGTCCAATTCGACACGTTGCAGCTCGGGGCCGAAGTTGCCTTCGACACCATAAAGCGGCGCCGTGTCCTGGTTGACGTAGGCGACATTGCTGAGGAACAACTGCTCGAACGGACCGTCGTAGCCAACCTCCGCGAAGAAGGCGTCCATCTCCGCGAGGAGCGGCGCGTTCTGCGCTTCGCTGTATTCGGGGAACCGCGTCTTGTCGTGCGTCGTCTTGCCCCAACGAGACAGCGAGTTGGTCTCGTCGATGGTGGCCCAGTGGCGGAGAGCGGCCGAAACCACCGGCGTTACCTTGGAGCGGAACTCCTCGCCGATCATGCGCTCGGCCTGAGCCGTGATCTGCTCTTTGGTTTGCAGAGCGTCGGCGTCGGCTGCGTCGAACAGCGCCTGATCGGGAATCGAGTTCCAAATCAGGAAGGAGAGCCGGCTCGCCACCTCGTGGCTCGACAGCTTGAACGCCATGGTTGGACTCGCCTCGGTGCCGGGGATCACCTCTTCCGGTGCGTCCAGCTCGGTGCGCATCAGGAACGAGGGCGAGACGAGCATCGCGTAAATCACTTCTTCGGCAATCTCGGCGGGCGTGCCGGCGGGTTGAACGTCGAAGAGGCTCGCGAAGTTCGCGGCTTCGGCGTCCGTCAGCGGGCGACGGAGCATCTTGCGACCCAGCGACTTGATGGCGGTGGTGAGGGCGTCCTTGCTCGCCGCAGCGGTGGTGAGCTCGGTGCCGATCGACGTGGCCATCGCCGCCTCGGCGATCTTGTCGGCCGCGCTCTTGTATTGCGACCACTGACCACTGGTGAGCTCCCCCTTCGAATCGGGCTCGAAGTCTGCCGACCAAGTGCCCCCGGGAGCGGTAACCCCGAAGATGTCGCGAACGACGGTATCGTCCTGCAGATTGGTCAAGCGAGGAATTTGGCTGGTGGCGGGCACACCGACCTTGCACGTCCCGCTATCGGGCAGCGGCGGAACGTCGGTGCTACCCGTGGGCGGAGTCGTGCCGGGCGGCGTTACGGGGGGGTTGCCGGTACCGGGCGTCACGGGAGGTTGACCCGGCGGGGTCGCGGTACCGGGCGTCACGGGAGGTTGACCCGGAACGGTGGGGACACCGGTGGGGGTCCCATCGGGAGTGTTGCCGGGCAGGGTGCTTTCGCCAGAGCCGGAGCAACCTGCGCCGAACAGGCTGGCCAGAATCAGTGCTCTTGTCGCCGTTTTCATATTTTCTCCGCTGTTTCTTCTTCGCTGCGTTTGTTTCGCCGCCTGGGTTTTCGTCCGCTGCCTCGCTGAAGTGCCGGTTGGGTCTTTCCCCGCTTGGGGACAATCTTCCGGGATTCCGCTGAGTTAGGTTCGCTGCGTCCGCCGTCGCTGGTTTGACTGTCGAGCTGGAGGCCTTGGTTGCCGTCCGAGCTTTCTTCGTTTCGGTGCTGACCGTGCGCTCGACGTCGGGAGTGATTGGGTCTGTCCGGGGGCCTGGGTCGAGCGTGGGTTCGTTGCGTCTCGGTTTGCTCGCTTGGGGAGCTCCGCTTGGGGAACCTCCTTACGTCTGCGTGCCTCGACGCCCGATGGGACACTTGTCCGTTTCGTGGCGGGTGTTGCGCTACCTATGGGAGTAAGTGTCCATCAACGCCCCCCCGGTATTTGCGCGGGGGTGTCTATGACGCGCGGCGCCACCTTTGGGGACGACACCTCGTTTACCGGTCTGCGCAGACCAGAAAATTTCCGTGTTTCACGACCCAGATCAGCAGCGAAGCAAATTGCCCCCTGCTTCACTGAACCCACGGTTCGCCTGTGTTGACCTAACCGCGATTGCCGCCGCCCCAGGTGTGAGGGCGTCCGAATCGCTACTCGTACGGCAACGTATCAGCCGGTGGGACTGCTTGCAGAGTTCGGTTCTACTGAACCGAACTCTGGGGTCAACTCGCCCACTTTGACCGCGACGGATCTTTACACGCTCACTTGCTGAATGCCGACGATGGCACACGCGAGTGTTTTGCCGCTCCCGAAGCGACTCCCGGAACGCGTTGCATGGTGGGCATTTGTCACCGATGAGCGCGAGGACCTTCGGGTGTTGGACTCGCCCGACGCCCTCAGCTCTTGATTTGCATCAAGGCGGTCAGCATGTCGTCCGCGGCTGTGATCACCTTCGAGTTCGCGCCGTAGGCGCGCTGGTGCATGATCATGGACACCATTTCTTCGCCCACATCCACGTTGGATTGTTCTATCGCGCCGGAACTAATCATGCCGCGGCCACCGCTGCCGGCCCACCCTAACACCGCGCCGCCACTGTCCGATGTGGCGATCCAGAGGCCATTGCCGGCGCGCGCGAGAGACGTCGTCGAGGCAAACTTGGCCACCGCTAGTTGCCCCACGGGTAAACTCTGGCCGTTGGTGTATTGTCCGAGCACCAGGCCGTCGGCGCCAACCATCACGCCCGTCAGGCTACCCGACGCGTAGCCGTCTTGAGCAACGGAAGAGACGCTGCTTTGCATCGCAAATTGCGTGAGCCCGTCGAGGCCGGCTCCGCCTGCGCTGATCGGAGTGCCCATCGTCACGTCGATCACCTGCCCCGGCGTGGCGTTCTGGAAGTCGACCGTGATCGGAGTTGCCACGAAATCGGCGAGCGCGCCGTCGGTGCTGAACTGCAGCGTGCCGTTGCCAACCTCGACGTTGATGCCGGGTTGAGGAGGGTTCAGGTCGTCCCCCGACGCGACCGCGTGATACTCCCAACTGTTGTCCGTGACCTTACTCCAATAGATTCGGATCTCGCGCTGCGCGCCGAGTGAGTCGTAGACGGGCACCGAGGTCATCAGGGCCGCCCCCTGCTCCGGGTGCGTGATGTCGAACGGGTTGGTCGGCACTGGCGCCCCGGCGTCCAGATTCGCGACGAGCGTGATCTGCGTGCTCGGGGCGGCCGCCAACGCAGCAGTGGGAACCGTCAACGGCATGACGGAGGCGGCGATGGTCCCGTCCGCATTCGCTGGATTACCAAGGACCTGAAGTCCGGAAGGGTCTACCAACGCGCCGTTGGCGTCGAGGCGGAACTGACCAGCTCGCGAGTAAAAGTCGCCTTCGATGCCCCCGACGTTGCCACGCAACGCGAAGAACCCATCGCCGGTGATCGCTAGATCCGTCGACATGCCGGTTTGCACCAGCGTGCCTTGCGTAAACGCCTGTTGGATGTCCCCCAGGCGAACACCCGCGCCACCGAACGTGCTGCCGCGATTGAAGACGTCTTCGAAGACAGTTCGTTGACGCTTGAACCCCGGAGTATTGACGTTGGCAATGTTGTCGCCAACTACCCCCAACGCGTCGCCCTCGACCTTCAAGCCGGAGACGCCAATCTGGAGGAATCGGAGACTCATACCGACGTGAGTATGAGCAAGAAGCAGGCCAAGGAGCTTCGAACGGAGCCTGCCCAATCGAGGGATCGGCGCGTCGAGCCGATCCTTGAACGCAATCGTCGAAGAAAGCTGCAGCCCTCACGCGCGAACCGAGACCCAGCAGGTGCCTCCGTGCAATTCGTGTTACCGTCGCTGGCACTCGGAGTCGTTATGTCGTCTTGCCAGGCATCGATAGTACCGCCGCTCGAGGGCCGTTCGGTACCGACCCTTCTACGTGCCTTGTCGGGAGCGGTGTGGTTGCTCTCGTCGGCGTGCTCGAGGCCGGACACTGGTTCCCCACAACTCACTTCTGCCTCGGCAGTGACCAACTCCGAGGGGACCGCCTCCGAGTTAACCAATCAGGGCGAGACGAGCACCAACGCCACGTCGTTACCGCCATGCACCGAATGGCTGAAGAACGTCGGTGGGGCAGAAATGTTCGAGCCGCCAGGAGTACCCAACGTCAGTTTGGACGGCGTGGCTGGCTCGCTGACTCTTTACGCTTCGACCTTGCTCGAGGGCCCGAACGGCCTCGAGCTGTACGCCGGCATCTGCAACGACAGCCAGTCGACGCTTTGCAGCGCCGCGCTGCAGGTCGAGTTTTTCGACCACTCGGACACGGTCATCGGAACCGCCAGTGGCGCCGTACAGAGTGGCCGTCTCTTCAGCTTCAGCGAGAGTCCTTACCCGATCTCTTGTGTGGCTCCCGGGCAAACAGCGATGGCAGCGCTCACCGAGCTGCCACGAGGACTGCTGCTCGCGGATCTCGGGTCCATGGGTCATCGCTTCCCCGCGTTCGTGATCGACGGGGCGACGCCCCTTGCCGGTGTTACCGTGAACGAGGTGGAAGCGGTCGAAACCGCGGCGGGCGTGACGTTTCGCGGCGTGGTAACCAACGACGCCGATTCACCCGTGAGGGACCCCGAAGTCTCCGTGTTTCCGATAACGGAGGCTGGCCGTCCATTGGGGAACGGGAGGAGCGCTGCATCACTGGAGATGCCACCAGGCGGCACCTGGGCGTTCGAAACCGACGTCGTGGCGCAGGCAGGTGCCCGCCACATCGCGTTCGCTGCCGCGGCTTTCGTCGCGGCCACGCCCGAGACTCAGTGAGACAATCGCCGTTCGTCGCGGGCAAGCCGAAGTGTCGCGGACAAGCGAAGTGTGGTGGGAGGGAGCCGCGGCTCGACGTGAGGCGCTGGGCCCAACCCTCAGTGATGCGGACTGGCGCTCAAGCGTTGGACGCTCCGCCCTCATGCTCGCCAAAGTGCCGGCACAACTCGGCGTGCACCAGGTCCGGCAATTGGACGGGCAACGCGTGACTAGCGTCCGCAACCTCGACGAACCTCCCCGTGCCAATACCTTCGGCCAAACGGCGTCCGTAGCGTGGCAACGCGATCGGGTCGTGGGTGCCGCAAAGCACCAACGTCGGAATTCGGCCGAGTTCCGCCAAACGTGCCTGCGAGTCGTGGCGGGAGAGCGCGCGCAGTTGAGCTCGAACGACGTTGGGCGGCTCGGCGAGCGAACGTCCGAACGTCGTCTCGAGCTCGTCGATCACGCGATTCATCCCACGCTCCGCGATGTAAGCTCGAGGCATCACCATCCGAGCAAACGCCCGACGTCGCATCTGCGAGGTGCCGACGCTGGTCGCGATGCCGTGCCCGAGCATCGCGAGGCTCGGGGTGACGGCGTCCTTGCCGCGTGAAAACGTGCACATCAACACGAGCGAACGCACGTACCCCGGGTGGCGGAGCGCGAACTACTGCGCGATCACACCTCCCATCGAATGTCCCACCAAGTGCACGCGCCGTAGCCCGAGACTTTCGACCAGTTGGCGCAAGTCCTCCACCATGGTCTCGACGCGCAGCCCGGTCGTGTCACCGGTGCTCCCTCCGAGGCCACGATTGTCGACCGTGACACAGTCGTAGTGTCGCTGCAGGCGCTCGACCTGCGGGCTCCACGCGCGGCCAGCCAACCCAACACCTTGCACCAACAGCACCACTGGGCCGCTGCCCCTTCGGTCGTAATTGACTCGGACTCCCGCGAATTCGGCGATCGGCACGGGAGCGTGTGTGCAACGCCCGCTGGGCGTCGGTCAAGCGCGCGAATGCCGCAGCAGGCTGTCATCCGAAGAGCACTCGTCACAACCACAGCTGCCAGCGTCCAAACCCCAATGCCGCCACCGCGACGAGTAGGTTGGTTACCGCGTGCGCCAGAATGGCGTCGCCCACCGCGCCGCGTCGTAGCTGCGCGTAGGCGTACAGACCGCCGCACAAGGTGCCGCCGATCCAATTGCCATGAAGGACGCCGAATACGACCGACGAAACCCCGACGGCAAGGGGCGTCCAGCGCGTGAACGGCACGTCCTCGAAGTCTGCAGCTATCAAACGGCGCATCAAGAACCCTCGAAATGCCAGCTCTTCGGCCACGGGGATCAGCAACACCGAACCCAGCGCCCGCGACGCGAGCCACGTCGCACGGCCCGTGGCGGTGGCCTGGTCGAGTTCCGCCTTCGCCAACCCGAGACGCACGAGGTCCGGCGCAGGTTCGAACACCATCCACAGTGCAAAGCCGAGTACGCCGATGGCCACCGATGCAGCCCAATCGACGGGCAATAGGCGCGGCAAGAAGCGGCGCACGGCGTACAATCCGAGACCAATGGCTAGTAGCCTGACGCCGTAAAGCCAATCAACGTAAAAGATGAACGCGCCGGTGACCATGCCGGTGAGCAACTGCAGGCCGAACGGCAGGCAATGAACGACGACCGGGTTGTACGAGTCGCGATCCGGAGCGGGAGTGGCCGTGACGTCTCGCGAGAAGAACGACGAGGAGCGGAGCAGCATCACCGTACCGACGCCCACCAAGCAGAACAGCACCCAGCCCGCCTTGGAGTGAAAAGCACCCAGCGCGACTTCGGGTGAAACGTGCGATCCCCACCACACGAGCGCCGCGATGCGCACCGCGTTGAGGAACCAAACGCCGAGCAACAGACCAGGCACGAGCGTCAAAACGCGCCCCAAGTGCAGCGCTCGTCGTGCGCCAATCAACAGCACGGCGAGAAACACCACCATCAGCCCGATGCCCTCGAAACCCGAACACTCCGGGGAGATCTCGACGACGAAGCGGGGCGTGCCAATGACCCCGGCCGCCTCACTCACCAGGACCTCGCGTTCGACGCGGTCCAACAAAAACAAGACCACGCGCAGGGTGACGCCGCCCAAGGTCAGCCATAGACGTTCCGCCAGCAGCCCCAGAGCGACCGCACCGCCACCCGCGAGCAAGCTGGCCAACAAGACGCCGTGGACTTGGCGAAACAGTGCCACCCAGTTCGCCCACGTCAAGGCGCTGAGGGCCAGACTCACGCTCGCCGCGACCGCTGAACCCGTCCAGACCGCAACGGCGACGGGCGACAACCGAGTGGACGGGCCTGCGCCCGCCTGTGCGAGCAGGTCGCGCGTCGCGATGAACAGGCCCACCACCGCAACTGCGTGCACGAGCAGCAAAATTGGACGCAACCGGGCGTGTTCTTGGACGTGACGCAACACGGTGTTTCGCTGCTCCACGCGCAAGACGAGCACGACCGCGAACACCGCCATCGCGGCAAAGGTGAACCCCAGCACTTGGCTAACGCTCGCGACCAGATTTCCGAGTACACCGGACGCGCTGAGATGCTCTGCGTCAAAGGCGACGCCAAACACCACAGGCTCGATGACGCAAAGCGCCATTGGGATGGAGATGGCGAGCCAAGGAGAGGTGCGCGAGATCACTGCCAATTGTTGTCGCGTAAGGCCGCGAGACGCACGTACAAACTTCGGAGTTTGGGTACCACAATGCCCCAGTGAGTGCGCTGAAGCGGTCCATGTGCAACACCAGGGTGTGCGCACCGTGTATCAGTTGGGTGCAGACATCGATTTTGTCTGCGGAGGTGATGTGGACACTAGGAGCAATGAGGTCTACAACTCTGGCCATGTCGCAAAGTCGCTTGCTCCGTGGATTGCTCGCTTTGGGCGCGCTCTCAACTTTTGCTTGGTCCTTCGATGCTCAGGCTGCAGAAGCCGAGTTCGAGCTGGACTTGGGCAACTACAACAACGTGCCGGGCGACGGGACCTCGTCGCCCTCCCAGGCAACGGGTAAAGGCTCATGGTCCACCCTCGTGGTGGATGACCAGGGTAACCAAGTCCTCGTCACCTTCACGGCCGGGGCACAGGGCTCCTACAAGCCCACGTTGACCTACGACGCGACCGATGGCTCGATCGGCGTAAACAGCCCAGCTCCGACCCTGAAAGCCTCGTCGGCCACCGAGATCGACGAGTGGGAATACCTGACGGTGAGTTTCGCCACGGCGGAAGGCAGCGCGTTGTCCGTGCACATCGTCGACGCCGTGCTCGTTAACCTCTACGAGAACGAGACCCGCCTCTGGGGCTGGGTATCGTACGACGAAATCGGCGGTTTCAAGGTCAACGGCACGACGTCCACGGTCGTAGGGACCCAGAGCCCGGGCACCCAAGGCATGTTCACCGCCTCCATCAACCAAACTGCTAGTTCGATCACCTTCCTGGTCCCCACCGGCCCCACCAATGGCGGAGCCAACCTGGGCGGCAACACGCTTGCCGACGTCCTCCAGGACAACGATTTCGCCGTGCGAGGGTTGTCGTGGAACAAGCTCGGAGGCGCGGTCCCCGAGCTTAGCGGCACCGGCGCGGCTGCCCCAGCCGTGCTCCTGGCAGGCGTTGCATTCGCGGGGCTGAGCCAGCGCCGACGTCGCACTTTGGTCGCAGCTCGCTGAGCTGCCACGCGGGAACACTACCCATCACTCGGGCGAGCAGGCTCGCGGGTTTGAAGCTACGTGATTCTCTGACGAATCATTGGCCTCGAAGCTCGGGGTGTGCTCGCCTTGGTCGTTTTGTCCGATGATGCGCCGCCTGACCATCCTGCCCCTCACCCTGGGATTGCTCGCTTGTGAACCTCCCTACCGCGACGCCTTGCGCGCTGGAGACCAGCACGCGGCGACGGACCCCACCGGCGCAGCGAGTTACTACGAGCAAGCCGTGGCGTTGGGGGCCGCGGCCCAG
This sequence comes from uncultured bacterium, assembly GCA_966249405.1. Lineage (GTDB taxonomy): Bacteria > Myxococcota_A > Polyangia > Polyangiales > Polyangiaceae > SZUA-265. The sequence goes on from CBINDO010000024.1 coordinate 23,554, forward strand.
GGTCACCTGAAGTTGGCCGAGCTTGCGGAGCGGAACCACGCCTGGGAAAGCGCAGCCGCTCACTACGCGGAAGCGCAGAAGGCGTTGCCGAGGGACCCGTCATTGGCCCACGCGCGAGCGCGAGTCCTGCTCGAAGCTGGACAGCGCGACGCTGCGCTGTTGGTGCTGAAACAAGCCCTCGCCGCACATCCGGAGGACGCCTTCTCGGCGCTCCTGTTCGGCGCCCTCGCCTCCGCTGCAGAAGACGTCGCGTTGGCCGCCAGCACGCTGCAGTCGCGCTCCATCGGCGGACTCGAGGCAGACCTCGTGGGTCGAGCCTTGGCGACGCGCCGCGATCCAAAGCTCGTGAAACTCACCCCCCAAAGCGGCATGCCGCCGCTGCTGCCAGCGGAGCAGCTCTTTCAGCTGGCCACGGTCCTCGAAGGGAATGGGCGGCCCGGCCTCAGCGCAGAGCTGTTGACGGCTGGGACCCTCAAGTATCCAGCTGAGCACAAACTCTGGTACCCACTGCTGCGAGTCCAAGTTGCGCTGCGCGACTATCGCGGTGCTCGCGCGACGTCAGAGAAGATGCCGTCGGACATACGGTTCTCGCCCGAAGCGTTGATGTTGCAGGCTCAAGTTTACAACGCCACCGGCGACCGAGCAGCGGCAATAGGCGCAATTCAGCGAGCAATCCGCGCCTTACCCGAAGACGCCAAGGCCAAGCGCTCGGCTGCCCACCTGTTGTTGGGCCAGACGTTCCTCGACGCAGGTCGTCCCAAGGAAGCCAAGGAGGCCTTCGCGAACGCCGAAAGAGACGGCTCGTCGGCGGCCAAAGCGCTCCTCGGCCGAGCCAGCGCGGAACTCGAGTTGGGAGCGTTCGAAGCGGCGGAGCAAGCTGCAGCCAAGGCAGTGCAGCTCGAACCATTGAACGACGGGGCGCGCAAACTGCACGTCGTTGCCTTGCTCGAGGCCCAAAAATACGACGCCGCGGTGTCGAGCGCTTCGAACTACGTGAGCCAGGCTCCAGACCGGGCGGAAGCTTGGGCGCTTCGTGCAAAGGCCCACGCAGAGCTCGCCAAAGCCAGCGCCCGCGACGCAGCGTTGCGCGCGCAATCGCTCCAAAGTGCGCGTACGGACCTGCGCGAAGCGCTGCAGCGGAACCCGCGAGAGCCCGCCCTGCTCCGTTCTTGGTTGGCCGTCGAAGAGGAGTTGTCGGGTTACCCGGCGAGTCTGAAAGACGTCCGGGCTTGGCTCACCGAGCAACGCAACTGGACCGGTCTGGTGCAGGTCGCGAGTTACTGCAACGAAAAGGCCGACGCGAAGACTGCCTCCGAGCTGTTCCGCGAGGCCACTGCAGTGGCTCCCAACGAACCACAGGTGTGGCGAGTTTACGCTGTTCACCTCGAAACGACCGGCGCGACGGCTGAGGCTCTGGCCGCACAGACGCAACTGTTGTCTTTGAACGGCAACGACGAAGCGGCACTCCGAGACGTCGCCCGTCTGAACCGTAAACTCGGCGACACGGAACAAGCGATCGGCGTCTACCGGCGCTGGTTGTCGGTAAACCCCAACGCACTGCTCGCGTTGAACAACCTGGCCGCGATCCTCGGAAGCCGGCCAGAGTCGGTGGACGAAGCGGTGACCTTGGCGACACGCGCACGCGAGCTTGCGCCTGCTTCGGCCGGCGTCGCTGACACATTGGGCTGGCTACTATTCTCCCGCAACCAAGGGCAGGATCGAACCCAAGCGGTCAGCTTGCTCACCGAGGCATCGAGCGGCCAGGACAACCCGACCCACCACTTCCACCTCGCGGAGGCGCTGGCGGCCACGGGAAAACCCGCCGAGGCCAAACAAGCCGTCGCATTGGCGCTGAAACATGCCGCGTTCCTCGAACGGGCGCAGGCGTTGGCCCTTGCTCGACAGCTGGGTAATTAGCCTGGTTTAGCCAGACGCGAGGCGAAGCTGCTCGCGCGCGGGTACCCAGAGCGCGAAGCTCTCGCACTCGCCGCTCACCAAGCGCCCGAGCGCCAAAATCACCGACGGGTCGACGTGTTCACCTCGGTACTCCAGCGCGACGTCGAAGGGTTCGCCTGCCGCGCAAAGGGTGCGATACCGGCTCCAAACTTCGGTCGCCGCCATGCGTTCGCCGAACTTCACGACTGCGCTTTCGCCGAGTTTCGCCGAGCCGAATCCCCACACCTTCTGGTTCCGCTCGGGGTAGTGCACCTCGTACGTTACACCCTTGTGTTGCCGGTAGACCATATTGCCCCCCTGCTCTCCTCGACTCACTTCTTCCGGATACGACGAGTTCTCCGCGCGCCCGTGTGTCCAACGTTTGACTTCGATATCGCGCTGACTGCTCTCCCGTTTACCGCTTCGCTCGCTCTTCGTCGGCGCCTAGCTCTTCGCCAGCGTCTCGCCCGGCGTCTTCACCCACCACTTGCCCAACGGATTGGTCACCACAACCACCGATGAAACGGTGGCCACATCCATACGGTGATACGGTTGGTGTAGCTCCGCCGAGTAGTAGCGGCAAGTTCTTGCTCAGAAGTTCAGGTCACTTTTGGGCGAGCATGTAGGTTTCCCCGCAGACAAACCGCGCTTTTCTCACCACGGATCTACGCGCAGCGACCGCGCTCCGCGCCTTCACGGGGTTGTCTCGAGGCCCACACTTTTGGCTCGAAGAACGGCTCGAGCGCGTATTGCCGCGGCAAATTACGCGCTCGAGCTGTCAAAATCGCGTTCAGGGCGTGACGCTCGCGTCACCCGCGCCGGCGTCCAGGTCGGCGCTCGACGCTGCAGTCTCGTCGGAAATTACGGTAGTTTCTTCAACCACCGTCGTATCGATAACGGCGGTAGATTCACTCGTTAACCCCGTAGAGGAAACCTGCGGGGCGGACGTGTCGGCGGGTGGCGCCGACGTCTCCGCGCTCGTCGCATCGGGTGAATCGCCGGTGGAGGAGGTGTCGCCGGCGGGCTCCGTCGTGACCACGGGCGGGCTCGACGTCTCGGTGGTCGTGGGCGGCGCAGTGGTGGTCGTGGTGGTCTCCTCGGGCGCCGAACTCGTAGGCTCCGGCTCCGTCGTCGTGGCTGGTGTCGTCGGAGTAACGGGGGGCGGTGTGGGCGTGGTCGTCGTTACGGAGCTCTCCGTCCCCAACGACACCGACGCGTCGACGTCCTCCGCTAGGGCTTTGTCCCAAGCGCTCTTGTCTTTCTCGCACCCGGAACCCAACGCCGCGAGGCCGAGGTACAACGCGACGGAAGCCGTCGTGGTCAGCGATGGAGCGAGGCCCGGCCTGCGTCGCGGTCTGGCCTGCCGGGGTTCGTTTGTCTTCGTCATTGTCTCACGCTACTCGACTTACTTACCCCTCACAAGCCCCATTGGAGAAGACGCCGTTGCCCGCGGCGTTCGCCGCGCACGCGTTGGGGTACGTCTTGCCATCACAGCCACACACCGGGACGACCTCTTGCGTGCAAACGGTAGGCCGAGGTTTGCACAGCGCGCTCGCATCGCCGATACCGCAGCCACCTTCACCAGCTTCGTACGCACAGTACTCCGTGTCGGGGTCACAGGTACCGCCAACGAGTCCACCACAGAATCTGCAATCTACCTCGACGTCCACCATGCCGTCGGGGCACGGGCAACAACCCGATTGCACGACCTCCCCGCCACACGCCGCCGCGCAGTTAATTGCACGCAAGCACTGGATCTGCTCACAGTCGCTCTCGGTGGGACATTCACCTTCGCTCGATACGCCGGTACCGGCGCTCGCCGCCATACATTCGTTGCCGTAGGTCTTGCCGTCGCAGCCGCAAACTGGCGCCAATTCGCGGGTGCACGCCTGGGGTTTGACCTTGCACGTCGCCTCGGCGTCGGCTGCGCCGCAGTGTTGCCCGACTTCGTACGCGCAGTATTCGTCGGGACCGCAGGTGTCGCCGGCGCGCGCCCCGCATGCGACGCTACCGGTTTGCGGGACTTCGGTCTCGGAGCTTGCCGGCGCGTCGCCGGTCGTGTCGTCGAGTTCCGCCGTCGCTTCGCCTACGGTGGAGTCGGGATCCGGGTCTGCGGGTTCATCGGTGACCGGTACGTCACCCGGCGTCCCGTTGCCGTCGACACCGGGATCATCCTCGGGAGGGCTTGTCGTGACGACCGAAGTTTGCACGCCAGCTGAATCGCCGCCGCCCGGCGCTTTGCCCTCGGTGGGTTCGTCCCCGTGAGCGCCTTGGACTGCAGTGTCGCTGGCGCCCACGTCGTCCGTCGCTTTCGTGCAGGCGAAACACCCTAACGCGAGCGCGAAAAGCCCAATGTGGCCACGGCTGACGTACGCTCGGCTCGACTTTCGGCCCTCGGCGATCTCACGGTGCTCCATACCTGACCCCTTTCGTACGGACGGCGAACGAACTCGGCTCCGGGCCAGCGTAGCACGCGAGACCATTCGGCGCGACTTCTCCTTGAACCCGACGCATGCACCAAGTTGAACCCGACGCATGCACCAACCGACCAGGCTCGCGGGGAGTGGAGGTTACGACCCCAGGGCCCCGGGACAAAACACGGCGCCAAGAACGTCTTCTTCCACTCGTCGTCGGCCACCTCGGTTACGGCCTCCGCGACCGATTCGGGCAGCTCGATTTCATCGTTCCACGTGATGATGAATCAGCACCTATCTTCACACGGCGTGTGGAACACGGAGCAGCCCCCAACGGATTGGAAGGCACCTTGCTGACCAATGCCGATGGCGACGATTGGAAGACGCAACATCCGACAGTCGACGATTGCCGCGTTGGGTTTACATTCGCCTCCCGGGAGGACGAGCTTCGCGACTGGGAGGTCGATTCGGACCGGTGACTCTCCCGAGCCTCGGGGTCGAGGCGTCACTGTGACGTGTCGGCGGAGGCTGCCGCCCGAGCGTTGGGGCATAGCCGTCACTAGAGAACGCTCGCCGCGGGCGGACCGCACGGGAGCAGGATGGTCCGGGAGGCTTGGTTTCCGTGGAATTTCCGCAGCGTAGATTCGGCATGACCCTTATCGAACCGAGATCAGCGTCGTTCCGTCTCGAGTATGACCGCGACTTCACCAAGAGCAGATCTCGAAGCCCAACATGGCAGGGAAGAACGTCCGCCCAGCGGGTGCGCTGCGGTCGTTCTTCCGCCTTCCTGCCCGAGGTTTTCGCGGCCGCTCACCGGCTACGTGCGTCGCGGCGCTGGGCTGTCCAGAGCCGCTCTTAGCCCGATGCACGCGGTTTGTTGGAGACACTTCGTGTTATGCCGCGTTAGGATGGCGTCATGACTTCAGCTGCCAGCGACGTTCCTGTTTCGCGGCCGTGGCGTCCGTACAAAGAGCGAGTGTCGCGCCTCGCCCAACGCATCGTGGACGCTCAGCGTCCGATCCGGATCTTGAACGCCATCAAGTGGGAGCCGCAAGCGTTCGAGCAATTCCGTGACTCGAAGTTCAAGGCGATGCCCAAGGTCGACGCAGACACCTACGGCCGTTCGCCACTCGGCTTCAACCCGGACGCACTCGAAGAAGTGCTGGAAGCCATCATTCGCGACATTCACTCCGAGCTCGGCAGTGACCCGATCGGCGGTATCTTGGCGACCACGGCTCAACAATACATCGATACGGCGCGCATGCTCGAGTTGCGCGGGACGGCCGCCTTCTACGCGCTCAGTCGCACGTTGTATGGCTCACCCAAAGACCTGCTCCCGGGCGGAAAAACGACGCTGCGCACCGTTGCACAGGACATGTACGGGATCCTCAACGGTCTCGACGATGCGGTGCTCGGCCCAACTCCGCAGCGCAACATCGATGCCTCGACCGCCGTCAAGATCCTCGGGGAGCGGTTGCAGAGTTACTTTGGGCAACAACAGGTGAACGTGATCCTGGACGACGGTATCGTCGCCGATGCCGCTGCGGGCAGTGACTACATCAAGGTCCGCCAGGGCGCGTTGTTCAGCGAGCGCGATCTACGTCTGCTCGAGGTGCACGAAGGCTGGGTCCACGTAGCGACGAGCTTGAACGGTCAAGCCCAACCCGTCGCGCGATGGCTCGGCATCGGGCCACCTCGAGTGGCCGCAACCCAAGAAGGCCTGGCCGCGCTGCTCGAAGTGCTCACGATGACGACGCACCCGGGCCGAGCCCGCCGCCTCAACGACCGCGTGTTGGCGGTGGACAAGGCCGAAGACGGCGCGAACTTCCTCGACGTATTCGAGTGGTTCCGGACCGAGGGTTACGACGAGTCGACGTGCTTCTGGAACACGCAGCGTGTGTTTCGAGGCGGCACCACGACGGGTGGCGCACCGTTCACCAAGGACATCGTCTACACACGCGGCATCGTCACGAACTTCAATTTCCTCACCTCGGCGATCGCGGCGGGGCGCGCCGATCTCATCCGTTGGTTGTTCGTGGGTAAGGTCGCCCTCGAGGACATCCCGATCCTCGCGGAACGAGCCCACGAAGGTCTCGTGAGACCGCCACTTCATGTCCCACTGATGTTCCGCGACTTGAACGGGCTCGCCATTTGGCTCGCGATCAGCGCCTTCTGGGGCAAGCTGGAGAACGAGGCCATCCAACGTCATTTCCGCGACAGCTGGGCGCGGCTACGCAACGCGGAGAACGGCCAGTAGTCGTATAAAGTTACCGGAGCGGCCGATTCATGGGCTCGACTCACGTAGCTCGCAACCACCAGAACCACAAACGGCGACGGTTTCGCCGCAGAGCGCGTTGCACGACACGCCCACGGCGCTACCCGGCGGATTTTCGTATTCACGGGCCATGGCGTCGACCTGCGCGGCAAACCGGCTGTTGACGGCGACGCCGCAGAGCGCGAGGCATCCCTGGCCCGCAACAGCGCAGTCGACGTCGTGAACGCAGCCGTCGTTTCGCTCGACGAACTCGAAAAACGCCGCCGCCTGCAGCTGCGGCGGGATTTCGTCACCACAGGCGGCTGACAGGCTGCAGACGGACAGCATGAACGCGGTTCTTCGGTGGCTGCTCATTCATTGATCCTGCCAATTTGCTCCAGTCGCGGATAGGCGACGAAATATTCACCTGGACAAGTTCACAGGTAGGACGGGACGCGTGGCGCGGTCAGTGGCCCGTTGGAGTCCGAACGCTCGGAACGGCGGTCGACGAGCACCACGAGTTCCTCGGAGTCGCCCAGTTGCAGCGTCTCACCGCGCGGTAGGTTGAGGCGTACCCGCGGCGCCTTCGAACCATCGGAGACTCGGATCCCCAGCACACTCACGCCCCCCGCCATCCCGCGTGCAACCAAAGCACCGAACGTCAGCGTCTGATTCGTCAGACCCCACCGTGAAACGGGGTGGAGCTCGATCTCCGGCCCGTGTTCGTCGAGCAAGGCGTCGAGCACGGGTCGCAGCTCTGGGCGCAACGCGACCTGCGCGAGCACGTGGGTAACGAGTACCGAGCTTGGCACGACCTCCGTATCCAAGCGATCGAAGAGTCCTTCGTTCGATGGGTCACGCAGCTCCACGAGCACACGCCAGTGCGGCGCACCCAGGTCGCGCAACCGGGCTCGCAACAACTGGTGGATTAGGAGCGTGCGCGCGTCGGCGTCCTCGGCGCTCTCCAGGCGGTCACTCGACATCACCATCACGGCCTCGAAGTCGAGAACAGGGACTTGCTCGAGTTCGCGCACCACGGTGACCTCGCACTGGCGTTGTTCCAAGACCAACCGCTTCGGTGTCAGCCCCGCTTGAAACAGCTGGGCTTCGCGCTCCTTGATGCTGGCGCTCGACACGACCAGCACGCGCCACGTCTCCGACTGCGCTTGCTCGAGCTCAGCCAAAAACCACGCGGAGCGGTCGTTCCAGCCGATCATCAGCAGAGAACGTTGACGCTCCTGCAGCTGTGGGATCACGAGCGGCTCGACCGGTCCGTCGAGTTCGGCGTTGTCCCGCAGAGACAGCTCACTGTCCTTGGCGAGCACCACCAGCTGGTCATCGTCGCGAACCTGCGTCCAAACGGGTGCCCGAAATCGGCCCGCACCGGGGTAACGTGTCTCACGCTCTTTCGGAGGTCTGCTCAGGAACCCGAACACGACCGCGTTGTCGAGCGCGCGCACGAGACGACCGGCGTCTTTGGGCCACTCGGGGTTCATCGCGTGCAGATATAGTTCGCTGCCCTCACTGGTGCTGAGCACCTCGGCCATCACCGTCGTCAGTCCGGGATAACGAATGAAACGCAGCATCAAGCGTGCGACGATCAGCGTCCCCGAGACCAATTGGCTTCGGCCGGCACGATACGAGCGCCGCACCAGCGCCAATTTCAGAGGATCGGCCACGGAGGCGACGACGAACGGCGCGTGCTCCTGATCTCGAAGCTGGCGGCGCAAAGTTACCACCGCCTTGGCGAGCTGCGCGTCATCGCTGGCCTCGTCCGCGTCACGGAGGCGCTCCGGGGGTGAAAACACCACGGCGGCAGCGTTCCGGAAGTCCACGCGGTCGAGGTGCGCGGCCTGGAGCGCCGAGCCCGAGCGCAACACGGTGATTGAACGGTTGTAGTTGGGACCCAATTGCTCGCGCAACGCCTGCTCGAGCTCGGGCCCGACCTCTTCGGCGAGCACGGCGAGCATCAGCCCCTTGAGGCCGTGACGTTCGAGGAAGCCGCGTTTGCCTTTCTCCGAGAGTGTGAGCTCGCTGACAAGCTCCGGCGTCGAGGCGTTCCAGCCGAGGATCACGATGTGGTTCTTCATCGCTACGGGCGTGAAGCCGCGCTCCAAGCGCCGAATCTGGTCGTTCAGCCCCTGCGTCATGGTCGCAACCAGCGCGCCCAAAAACAAGACGTAACCGAGTACGGTGAGCGCCGTAGAGATAACCCGACGCACTCCACCGTGATCGTCACCTAGATACCCGGGGTCCGTCAGGCGCAAGAACGCCCACCACACCGACTCGGCTGGTTCCATCCGCTCCGGACCCCGCTCCAACCAAGTGAGCAGGTAGCCGCAGCCAATACTGAGCAGCCCCAAACACAAGATGATGAACAGCAGCCGATACACGGCGCCGCCGAGCAGGAAACGCTCGAGCTGAAACTGACACCAGCGCCGGATCCGCGTAAACACGACCGCAAGCGTGCATGCACCTCGGGGCCACTTGTCAACGAAACTCGCCTGGGCCCGTTGCGCTCGGGACGCTTGTCGACTAACCCACCCCAGACCATGCGCGCTTACCTGGCGGTTCCCGATCGTGAAGCCGAGCTCCTCGATGAGCTGGGGCGAGCTGGCTCACGCGTGCTCGATCAGTGGGGACGCCTGATTTTGGCCGATTCGGGACCGAGCCGCGCGGCGTGGGCCAGCAACGTGTGGCTGACGCCCGAGCGTATCCCCTTCGAGTCGATCGCGGACGCTGCGCGTCAGCTCCAATCACGCCAGAGAAACTGGGCGTTCTACGGCATCGATCACTTCCGGCGCGGACAGTTGATCGCTGAGTCGCTGCCACACGTGTCTGCCGCGCCGCTCACCTTCGGCGATCGACCACCCAAAGCGCCGTTGGGCAGCTTTGCGTTGCTCGAGCCGAACCTGATGTTGGCCAGCGCCAAGTGTTCGAGTCCCTTTCCCAACGGCGAGGTCGAGTTCGAGGAGAACTCGGTGGACCCGCCGAGCCGAGCATACTTGAAGCTGTGGGAGCTGTTCACCCTTACCGGCAAACGGCCGAAGGCCGGCGCCAAATGCATCGACCTGGGAGCCTGCCCCGGCGGCTGGACGTGGGTTCTAGCGAAGCTGGGTGCTTCGGTCCTCAGCATCGACAAGTCGCCGCTCGCACCGAACGTGGCCAAAATGCCGAACGTTCAGTTCCGGCAGATGAGCGCGTTCGCGTTGGACCCAGCCACGCTGCCCAAGCTCGATTGGTTGTTCAGCGACGTGATCTGCTACCCCGAGCGATTGCTCGAACACGTGCAGCGTTGGATCGCCCTCGACAAGGCGACCAACTTCGTGTGCACTCTGAAGTTCCAGGGTGAGACAGACCACGAGACGGCGCGGCAATTCGCAAAGATCCCGGGTTCACGCGTCGTGCACCTGCATCACAACAAACACGAACTCACCTGGTTCCGCATCCGCTGACGGGGGCCGTAGGTCCTGAGCATGGCCGTTCGAGAGTCGTTACGCCGCTGGGCGCCGGTCACGCTGCTGCTCCTCGGCGCTGGTGTTGGCGTTTACCTAAAACGACCAAGGCCGCACCCCACCGACCCGAACGCAACCCCGTCGTTGCATCGAGACGAAGTCTGTGATGACCGAGGCTGGTGCACGCAGACCTTGCCGGGCGGTCCGGCGCGCGAGACGACCTATGCCGCCACCTGGGCGGCGGCACAGGACGACGTCTGGGCCGTCGGTCTAACCGGCGTTGCGGTCCACTGGGACGGTAGTCACTGGTCGTCGGTGCCCACCAACACGTCGATGTTGCGCGGAGTGTACGGGTTCGCCGGCAATGACGCGTGGCTCGTAGGTCAAGCCCGCGCGCTGCACTGGGATGGAACGCACCTCGTGCCGTCGGACGTACCAATCGACGGCCAATTCACGGACGTCTTCGGAACCCGTTCGAACGACGTTTGGGCGGTGAGCACGAGCGGGCAAGCGGCACACTGGGACGGCGAGACATGGCACGTCGTCGACACGACGTTCCCCGGTTGGCTGGATGCCGTTTGGGGAGCATCCGCCGACGACTACTGGGCAGCCGGCGGCCATTCTCACGACGGCGCTCTGGGCCTGGTCGCACGCTGGGACGGCAAGGTATGGACCGTGTCTACGTTACCCTGCAACTGCCAGGTCACCGCGCTTTCGGGCACGGGCAAGAACGACGTGTGGGCGGTCGGGAGCTGGGGCACGATCCTTCACTACGATGGGAAAGCGTGGAGCGTGGTGCCGTCACCGGCCAAACGGGGCTTGATGGGGCTCTGGGTGAACGGCCCACAAGACGCGTGGGCCGTCGGTGAAGAGAGCGTAGTGTTACACTACGACGGCAAGTCGTGGTCCGGCGCGAAACCGGATTGGAAGTGGCTACGCGGGGTGACGGCGACGACCAGCGACGTGTGGGCAGTGGGACAAGATGGCTGGATCCTCCGTTGGAACCCCAAGGACTTCAGCGGGTCTCTGACTGCCACGGCACCTTCGGTAAAGGCCAGGCGTGTTCCCGTGGCTCCTACGCCGAGTGAAGCGAACACTTCGGATACCGCGGAGTCGGAAGCGTTGGCCCGCGCTCGGAGGCTACAGAGCGAGGGTCGCTACGAGGCGGCACGCGAAGCGTTCGTTGCGGCGCTTGGCGTCGGTCGAGCCGTCAATCGACGAGCACTCGCCGAACTCGCTTTCTTGATGGCGTCTCACGGCGTCGGCAACCCCGACGAGGTCGAGGGCGCCCTCTTGACGGCTGCAAACACCGAAGATCCGAACCTCGAAGCACCGGCTTGGTACAACCTCGCAACGTACTACGAGCGGCAGACCCGGCAAGAGGAGGCACGCGTCGCGATGGCGCGCGCGGTGCTCCGACGTAACCGCACAACGGCCGCGGAGAAACTCGACGGTCGCTCGTCGTGTTTGGCCGAGATCGCGCCGAACGCCGATCTGCCGCGCCCTCGCGTGGTCAACGGCTGGGTCGGTTTGTGCGCCGCCGTGGAGCGGTGCACGGAGGGTCTCGCCCATGAAGAAATCACCGAGAGCGCCGCGCGCGAACGCGTCTGTGCATTGCTCAGCACCAACCAAGCCGACCCCCGCGCACGGAGCTGCGACGAAACGGGGCCGTGGAAGTTCACCTATCGCGCTTCACCGCATGGGATTGGCTCCTCGAGCGCTTGGGTCTATGCCCTACCCGGCTCGACGAAACTCCCCCGCTTTTTCGTGGGAGAGATCGTGCAAGCGTCTCACCCCGACGCGTGCGTGGGCGCGCGCCACGACGATTGGGAGGTGCGCGACGGCTACGCGTGGTTCTCGTCGCAGCGAACCCCACTGTGGGCGGTACCTGGTCGACCGACGCCCCAGATCGACGACGAGAACGGCGTCTGCGGCGCGAGCGCCAAGGAAACGACGAACGGCGTTTTCGAACTCAACACGGGCAAGCCGCTGGCGCTGGTCGCGCAAATCGAGACCTATCCGGTCAACCTCGTCTTGGACGCCGCGCAGGGGCGCCTGCGCCTGACCGGAAGCCAATGTGACGGTCACGTCCCTTTGAATGGCGAGATGCAATGGGTGCCACGTTGACGTTCGCCGCAGGAGCGGCTTTGGAGCCGCTCGTCAACTCAGCGCCAGGTCGACGTTCAACATCGCCGCGGCTCGAGTTCCCGCTGCAGCAGCGATGATCGCTGCTTGCATGCGCGTCGCCAAGTCGCCCGCTGCGTAGATCCCCGGAATCGACGTCTGGCAAGTCATGGCGTCAGCCGCAACGTAGCCGTCTTGGTCCATCACCAATCCCAACGCTTCCACGACTGGGACCTGACGTTGAGGGGGGTGCGCGAACAACACCTCACACGGGACCCGTTGCCCGTCGACCACGACAGCGCGGAGGTGAGGAGCTTCCCCCTCTACCGCAGCTACGAGCCCGTCGACGATCGTAATTCCGGCCCGGCTCAGCTTCGCCACCGCCTCTTCGGGCAACCGCACGCCGTTAGTGAACACTTGAACGTGGCTGGTCCAGCCCTTGAGCTGCATCACGAATGGCACCAAGTGACCGAGGGCTCCGTCTCGCAACAAGTAGCCCCAACTTCGGTCTCTCAATTCCCAGCCGTGACAATACGGACATTGGACGATCGCGTGCCCCCAAAACTCGGCGAAACCGGGCAGTGTGGGCAGCTCGTCGATCATACCGGTGCACAACAGCAAACGCTTGGCAGTAACCACACCCGCGGGCGAGCTCAACTCGAACGCACCGCGCTCTCCGCCGATGTGTTCTACCGCCGCGTCTCGAAACTCGACGTTGGGGTATGCCGCGAGCTGGTCTCTGGCAATGCGACGGACCTCAGTGGGAGGCGTGCCGTCACGCGTGAGGAAGTTGTGCATGTGCTCCGCCCGCGCGTTGCGCCGCGGCCCACTATCGAACAAGAGCACTCTGCGTCGCGCGCGGCCGAGCGCCAATGCTGCCGAGAGACCCGCCGGGCCGCCACCTATGATGATTACGTCGTAGTTCACGTCGAGCCCAGCTCTACTTAACATGCGTCCCCCAATCATGCAATCGTGTTGCGTTTATGTGCGTGGCATTTATCCGTGTGGCGGGCGCCCATCGCGTCTAGCTCCACCTTCCCCTCGAGCAGCCGGTGACGGACGACAGGAGACGTTGCCCAATGCTCGGCTGTGCTTCGCGGACGGCCGGGGAGCGGCGTCATCGGCGTCTCACCGGGCATGGGGCGAGACGCCGACGCGCCCAAACGAATCCCGGCAGGCCAGACCGCGCCGCAGGCCGGGTTTCGATGCCGCTGGAGATGGGACGCCGCGTGTGGCTCGCGCCGGGCGAAGTGTTGCCATGGTTGCGCCGCCAGGCGAGGGACTCGAAACATCACGCCATTCCGGTTGCTCCGAGTGCGCCGAGCGTCTACTAGCGCAGCATGACCAACTCGACGACGGACGAAGGCAAGACCGCAAATCGCCTAGCCCAAGAGACGAGCCCGTATCTCTTGCAGCACGCGCACAACCCGGTCGATTGGTATCCGTGGGGGCCCGAGGCGCTGGAGCGCGCCGAACGTGAGGACAAACCGATCTTGCTGAGCGTTGGGTACTCGGCGTGCCACTGGTGCCACGTGATGGAGCGCGAGTGCTTCGAGAACCCGCGCATCGCGGCGTTGATGAACGCGAGCTTCGTGTGCATCAAGGTCGATCGCGAGGAACGACCAGACATCGACGATGTTTACATGGCGGCTACCGTCGCCATCACCGGGAGCGGCGGCTGGCCGATGACCGTGTTCTGCACGCCCGAGCAAACACCGTTCTTCGCGGGCACGTACTTCCCGCCCACGGACTACAATGGCCGCCCCGGGTTCGCGACGTTGCTGCAGCGCATCGCGACGTTGTGGGAAGACGACCGCGACGCCCTGTATCGGCAAGCGGGCGAGCTGCGCGACCACTTGTTGCGGCTCACCGCGGTCGAACCGGCGCAGTCGGTGTCGGCGCAGAGCCTCGAACTGGCGACCGGGCACCTGGCGCGCAACTTCGACGCCGAGTGGGGCGGCTTCGGTGGAGCTCCCAAGTTTCCGCCGTATCAGGCGCTCGAGCTCCTCATGCGCCAATACGCGCGCACGGAGAACGCCCAACTTTTGGAGATGCTGACGCGTACGTTGGACGCGATGTACCAAGGCGGCGTCTACGATCATGTGGGTGGTGGGTTCGCGCGTTATTCAACCGACGAGCGCTGGCTCGTCCCACACTTCGAGAAGATGGCGTACGACAACGCGCAGTTCGCGCGCGTCTACACCGCGGCGTTCCAACTGACGAAGAACCCGAGTTACGCGACGGTCGTTCGAGAGACGCTCGACTACGTGATGCGCGACATGCAGGACGTGGCCGGAGGCTACTACTCGTCTCAGGACGCCGACAGCGAGGGTGAAGAGGGCAAGTATTTCGTGTTCACTCCCCGCGAACTCCGCTCCGTCCTCGAAGCCGAAGAGGTGCGCGCCTTTTGCGCATATTTCGACATCACCGAGGCAGGAAACTGGGAGGGCAAGAGCATTCCGAACACGCCCAAGTCGCTCGCCGACGTCGCTACCGACTTGAGCTTGGGTGCAGAGGAGCTGCAAGCCTTGTTGCGGGTAGCCAAAGCCAAGGTGTACGACTATCGCAAGTTGCGCCCGGCTCCCGCGACGGACGACAAGATCCTCACGGCGTGGAACGGCCTGATGATCGGCGCGATGGCTGAGGCGGCGCGCGTCTTCGGCAACACGGAATATCTCACCAGCGCGGTTCGCGCCGCCAACTACGTCTGGTCGCACCTGCGTCGCGAGGACGGCAAATTGCTGCGCACGGCGCGCCACGGCAAAGCCCACACTCCAGCCGTGCTCGAGGATTACGCCTATCTCGGCGACGCCTTCGTGGATCTGTACGAAGCGTCGGCTGACACGACGTGGCTGACGCGTGCCCACGATCTGGGTCGCATCTTGCTGAGCGACTTTCTCGACCAAGACAGCGCGACCTTTTTCCAAACGAGCCACGACCACGAGTCCCTGATCGTGCGTACTCGCGACGGCAACGACGGCGCACTGCCCAACGCGGGCGCAGTGGCGGCGCGGCTCTTGTCGCGCCTCGGTCATCACTTCGACGAACCTCGACTACGCGACGCGGCGATCGCGAGCGTACGGGCGTACGGGCACGCCATCGCGCGTCGCCCACACGCATTTCTCTCGGCCCTCATTGCTGCCGACGACCTACTCGTCTCACCGGTACAGCTCTATTTCGCCGGTGACGCGACGCAATCCGACGTCGCAGCGCTCCGGGCCGCCGCGGCACAGGTGTATCTGCCCACACGCACCATCGTTCACGGAGCCTCCACGGCGAGCGGTGCAGCCGCCTGGCAGGGCTTACCCAAAGTGAGCGCGGCCGCGTTGTACATCTGCCGCAACTATGCGTGCCAGCTGCCGGTCACCGCAGTCGATGCGGTCGCGCCCGAGCTCTTGGCTGCTGCCCAGGCGACGTACCGCGAGCGCAGCGCCGCGCTGACGTTGCCGGTGCTGGCGGGACGCGCGACTGCGGAGGGCACGCAACGTTACTTGGCGCGCCGCGACGTCGTGAAGACGTCGACGCGCAAGCTCGGAACGCGGGAGCCGGTGTACGTGAGCCGCATCGGTTTCGGCACTCAACGCGTGATCGATGGCGTCGCCGAGCATCAACGGGCGCTGCAACTCGCGCTCCAAAATGGGTGCAACTTGATCGACACGGCGCACGTCTATGGTGCGGGCGCGAGTGAACGGGCCGTGGGCAACGCGGTGTCCGAGTTGTGTCGTAGGGGCGAGCTGCGACGCGACGAGGTGGTGCTCGTCACCAAGGTCATGGTCGGGGCAAACGCTCCAGACCTCGCGACGCAGCTCGATCAGAGCCTGGCCCGCCTGAACGTAGAGACCGTGGACGTCTGCTTGCTCCACAACCCCGAGTCGCTCCTCGAATCCTCGTCTCACGACGAGGCATTGACCACGCTCGGCGCAGCGTTCGCTGCCCTCGAAAACGCCCGTGGTGCGGGCAAGGTTGTTCGTTACGGCGTCTCCAGTCACGTCATTGCGAAACCCGACTCGCCGTTGTCGATCGTCGAGCTCGTACGCGTCGCGAGGGAAGCGGGAGCACCTCACTTCGAGATCGTGCAGGTGCCCCAAAACCCCAGCGAGACGGACGCGTCGGAACCACGTTGGCTGCAGTTGCTCACCAACCTAGGCTTGCACATGTTGACCCATCGAGCGCTCGATACGATCGAGGCGGGCGAGCCGCGGCGTTTGTTCGACGCTCCGGAAGATCCCGCGAGTCCCGCGTTTGGAACTTCACTCGAAGCAGTGAGCGCGCTCGAACACGAGTTCCGCGCCCAGCTCGGCGCGGTCCTCGCTGCCGTGCCGAACCTCGAGCTCGAACCCGGGCGGCTGTTTACGTGGAGCGAACGCATCGGTGCCCGTGAGCTGCGCAGTCGCGAGCAGTGGAACGAGTTCGAACGCGGGCCGCTCGCCAAAGAGTTCACGCGAGTGCTCAGCGCCCTGGACCGCGCGTTCAGCGGTAAGCAGATAGGGCAACTGTGGCAGAGCTGGCGCGGCCGCTACACGAATGCCCTCGAGACGTTGATCTTGGCGGCGCGCCAAGCCGCCTCCGAAGCCACCAACCGGCGCAATCGGACGCTTCGTGAGACACTCGAAAAGAGCGCTCCCGAGTACTTGCCGAAAGCCACACTCGCGCAGCTCGCCGTCGACTATGCCAGCACCCAGCCGCTCGTCGTCTCGACGGTGGTGGGCATGCGGACGCCAGCGTACGCAAAGGAGCTCACGGACCTGCTGCACCTCGGCTGACGACCACGCCCCGGCGGAGGCCTCCGGGACAGTTTACCCAACACCAACCCTCCGACAGCGAACAAAAGTTGCTTCGAGCACCTTGCGCCAATGCGTGCGGCGCGCTAGGTTCCTCTTCGCCATGTGGACACATCGTTTCATCTAACGCGTCCCCCGACCTACCCGAGTCGTGCACGAGCCGGGCTGATACCAGCCGAGGCAAACTGCACCACGTCGTAGCCCGTCCACTGAACCTTCAGTGCCGGCGAACAGCGTAAACTCTAGGTAAGTCTGGGTGTTACCGCACCGCATCGCGGTTGGCGCCGAACATCGGCGTCATCGCGAGGTGTACGCGCGTATGGGATGGGACATCGGATAGCAGCTCCGCAAGTCGGAAGCTCCAAAACCTCGTGAACTTCGCGCTTTCGCAAGGCGTTGAATTCACGAGGGATTTGGTCAGTCTCCGGTTGACCGATTCCGTTCATCTTGCGCCTACACGTCGCCAATCACCGTAACGCGGTGGTGATCTCCGTGCTTCTCGGCGTCGAGCCTCAGCGGACCGGCGCGAGCAGCATCAACACGTGATCGGGCCCCGGCCGTCGCCGCCACCATTCACCTAACCCACGCACCGCAGTGCGATCGGTGTTGCTTTGCCAACATCGGAACGCTCCGCCCATGACGCGAGCGCGTTGCGCCTCGTTCATTTTTCAGGATCCCCACTTTATGAAGTTTCATTCCAAACCAGTCGACGAACACCAAGAAGTACCTCTGGCCGACGATGGCCGCCTCGAAGAGCTCGTAGCCGCATGGCAGGCGCGCGCGCCCAACGAATCAGCGCGGGCCGCACGCAATGCGTGCTACCTGCTCAGTCTGCACGATGCCATTGAGCCGCAAGTGCAGCAGGCTCAGCTCAACGAACTCCGCGGCCTCGTGGAGGCCCAAGGTGACCTCATCGTAGGCGCAGAACAACACGTCCTACGCAGAAAGGACCCTCGCACCTACGTCGGCGTCGGTGTCGCGGAACGCCTGGCCGCTGCGGCCCGGGCCGCCAACGCGACCATGCTCGTCATCGACGCGGAGCTCAGCCCGTCGCAGGCGCGCAACTTGGAAGATGTGACGGGATTCCCGATTTGCGACCGGGAGAACGTAATCCTCAACGTATTTCGCAAACACGCCTCGACCAAGCGCGCCGCTCTACAAGTCGAGATCGCTCACCTCGAATATCTTCGACCGCGCATCCGCGGCATCGGGCTCAACATGGACCAACAGATGGGTGGCTCGAACAAAGCCCGCGGCCCCGGTGAGACGGCGTCAGAGCTCCTGGCTCGCCGCATCGACAAGCGCATGGCGGACTTGCGCAGGCGACTCGGCCAGCTCAAGGAGTCGGACGCCGCCCAGCGCAAGAGCCGAAGCAACGCCGCGCGAGTGACGTTGGTCGGCTACACCAATGCCGGCAAGACGTCGCTGATGAACGCTCTCACCAACGCGGATCTCTCCGCAAGGGACCGTCCGTTCGAGACCCTCGACACGACTTCCCGCGCGCTGACTCGACACGGCGGAGACGTGCTACTCAGCGATACGGTCGGGTTCATTCGAAAGCTGCCGGAGCGCTTGATGGCGAGTTTCGAATCGACGCTCGCCGAGGTCGCCGAGGCGTCGCTCCTGCTCGTGGTGCTCGACGCCTCCGACCCCGAGGTCGGAGCTCACCTGGTGACGACGCTCGACATGCTTCGAAAACTCGCCGCCGACCAAGTGCCACGGCTGATCGTGTTCAACAAGTGCGACAAGTTGAGCGAGACTCCGGCTTTCGAGGTCTTGGCGGGCGAAGATCCGTACGTCACCGTTAGTTCTCACGACGCGGCGAGCGTACAAGCTTTGCGCGAACGAGTGCTCGCGGGTGCGCGGCAATCCCAGCTCGAACGGGAGGTATTCGTTCCCTATACACTCCCTGCGGTCGTCAAGCACATCTACGCTCATTGCCGAGTCAGCCGCACCGAAGCGTTGGAGAATGGCACGCAGTTCACCATCCAAGGTTTGCCCCATCACATTCAATCCATCTTGCAAATGACCAAGGAGTTTTCCGCGTGACAGCTCTACTCAGTACCAACGGCTTGACTCTGCAAACGCCCAACGGCCGTCCATTGCTTCGCGACCTCGACCTCCGCATCGCGGAGGGTGAGCGCGTAGCCATCGTTGGGCGCAACGGCGTCGGGAAAACTACGTTGCTGCGCGCGTTGTCTGGAGCCACGGAGGGCGCGGTTGGTCGCGTCGCTTGCACGGGTTCACGGCTGCTCGTGTCGCAGCTCTCCGACGAAATGCACACGTCACCTGCAGCGCGAACCGGCCTCGCAGAGCAGGGCAGCCCCGGCGAGCGGCGTCGCGCTGCCCTGCACAGCGCCTTCGACGCTGCTCCCTCGTTCCTGTTTTTGGACGAACCCTCCACCGATCTCGACGCGAGCGCGATGACGTGGCTGCGCGGTGCGTTGCGCCGCTACCCTGGCGGTTGCATCGTCGTGTCTCACGATCGACGTATCCTCCGCGATTTTCGCGACTTCTTCGTGGTCTCGGAAGCCGGCTGTTACCACCACGCCGGCGACTTCGAGTCACTGCTCGAGGTCATGAACGACAAGCGGAGATACCACGAGCGCAAGTACGTGCAGAATCTCGCGCAACACGTCCACGAGGAGCAAGCTCACGTCCGCATCGCGCGACGCCGCGAGCGCAAGAAGAACGTCGGGCGCATCCGAGAGCTGGGTCGGTGTTCGAGCCGCTTGCAGCTCAACACCAAGCGCGGGCAGGCCCAATACCAACAGGGACGCCGGGGTGGGATCCAGGCGGCGAAGATCGACGCCGCGCGCGAGTGGGTCAGGTCCGTCCGGCGCGCGCTCGACGTCGAGTTGCCGCTGAACATGGCTTGGAACCTCGACGCGACCAACGCGGGGCCACCGATCATCGACGCCCGGCGATTGAGGTTGCCGAACTTCGGTGCTCGGCCAGGACGAGTCGTCGACCTTCACCTTAGGCACGAGCGCTGGGCGATTACCGGGGCCAATGGTTCGGGTAAAAGCACCTTGCTGAGGACGCTTCTAGGTGAACAAGGGGGCTCGTGTGAGCTTTCGCGCGTCGACCTAGCTCGCGTCGGCTACGTGGCGCAGAACGCGAGCAATTGGATGTTGCCGAACAGCTTGCTCGAAGCCCTGTGCGTCGACGCGACGGATTTGCCACGCGCTGCGTCGGTGGTGGCCGCACACCGTTTTCCGGCGGGGCTTGCCGAACGACCTCTCGTCAGCCTGAGTCCAGGTGAACGCGTGCGGGCGGCCTTGATCACGCTGGCCATGCGGCAACCCCAGGTCGAACTATTGGTGCTCGATGAACCGACCAATCACCTCGACTTGCTCGCCACCGCACAACTCGAAGGTGTGCTGCGCGCTTGGCCGGGAGGACTGCTCGTCGTCAGTCACGATCGCGAGTTCCTCGACAACATTGGGATCGAACGGGTGCTGGAGCTGTGATGCTGGCTGCGGGCGAGCGCCAAACGGTGCTCGCTCGCATGTCGCAAGCGTTCCGAACTCAACGCAACAGGCCGTGTGCATGAACGATGGCCTGTCGTGTCGACGCCAGAACCTCTTGCTCCGTCTGGAAGATCGCCTCGGGGCCGATTTTGGAGATCACCCCGGAGCGCTCGAGGGTGCCGAACATGCCGGGCCGAACGCCACACAGGATCAAACGACCTCCCTTGCGCCGCGCCTCGGCTGCAACGTGGGCCAGAGCGTGAGCCGCCGTTGCATCGAGGTTATACGCTTCCTGCAACCGAAGTACCACGATACGCGACGGGGAAGCGTCGATGGCCGCGAGCAGTTCTGCCTGCAGGTCGTCAGCCGCAGCGAAGAAGAGCTCCCCTTGCAAGTTGAGCACCGTAACCTGAGGCACCTCGTCGGTTTCGGTGAGTTCGCGCAGGCTGCCGTCTGCGTCGAGGGCGAGCGCGCGCAACTTGAACCCCTCGGCGCGTCGCAGGGCGAAGTAGAGGGACAACCATACGCCCGCGGCCAAGGACAACTCCAGGTGCTCGACACACAAGACGGCGGCGAACGTAACCAGCAACACCGCTCGGTCCCCGGGCGTCGTACTGAACATCGCACGCAAACGTCCAACGTCGACGAGCTTGAGACCGACGTGAATCAACGTTCCCGCGAGCGCCGGGATCGGGATGAGGTTCGACGCCAAACAGCTCGGACGGCAGGGTCGCCCGTTCGATGCCCAGAAATGCCGGCAACTGATTGATGATGATGTAGACGCCGGCGCCGGCAGTAAAGCCAGTCAGAACGGGCTCGCTCACGAAACGAGCCAGAGTTCCAGCCCCCAGCAAGCCTGCCGTCACTTGTATGAGGCCGACCATCAGCGTCATCAACACGACCGCCTGCACCGGGTCACCGTGAGTGGCGAACAGCGAAGCATTGGCGGCGACCATGACCGAGATGGCGTTCGTCGGTCCGAAGATGACGAACTCCGACGCCCCGAACAACGCACCGCAGATGGCAGCTGCAACTGCAGTAGCCAGCCCCGCCGCCGGAGGGAAGCCCGCGATCAACGCGTACGCCAAGCTCTGCGGGATTGTAAACAACGCGGTGGTCAGGCCGGCGATGAAGTCCGGACGCAAGTGACGCCCCTCGTACGCGCGCAGGGTGCCCGCAAAGGGGAACAGCCGGTGGACGAGCGGTCGTGGCGCTCGAGAACGGCTGCGGCGACCACCGAGCACGGAGGGCACAAGAGACGAGGGCCTTTGCTGCGCGCTGGATACGGGAGGGGCGGACATGAACCGTTAGGCGTCAGACATAACCCAACCGGCGACCGCCTCGAAAATTCAAGGGCACGGCACGTCCGGTAATCCCACCCGCGCCTGGAATTATCCGGAACCGCGATAGCTCTGCGTGGCGATATACCACAACGCTGCTAGCTTCCGTCGCTCGCCGCCGCGTCTACCTTGCTTCGAATCGCTTTGAGACGGTTTCACCTCGCCGGTCGTCGCGCTCGTTGACCGTCGGGAAGAAACGGCAACCACACTCCACGAGTCAGCCCCGAGTTACGGTCGCCGTCGAAGCCGTCACAGCCTGCAAGGCAACAATTATCCGTTATGCAATGCCACGTCACCACCGCTTCGTGCAGCCGACTGGAGTCACGTTTACCGCGCCTCGCACGCGGGTACGCGGGGCCAAGTGACGGGCGCGACTCCGTGTCCCGTCAAAAGCCAATTCTGGTCCCAGGATTCGAAATTCGACTACCGTTACCATGAAACTGGAACAGTCCGGTGGAAGGCACACGGGCGACAAAATTGTCCCCCCGTTTACCACGGTCATTACGCCTGATTTCGCGGGCGTGCCGGCGGCATGCGGGGAAACGTGGTGAAACTGAATCGGTGTGACTACGGTCCGTTGACCAGGCACACGCCGACCCCGTAACCTGGTCCCATGAACTTGCGATCGCTCGTCCGTCGAAGTGTCCCACTGGTTGTCGTCTTGGGGTTGGGGGGTTGCAAGGACTACTCCTGTTTGGACACCGCGTCGTGCCCGACCGACATAGGTGAAGCCGGGTTGACGGACTCGACCGGTTCGGACCCCGGCACCACGGGGCAAACGACTTTGGTATCGCCCTCAACGGACGAGAACGCGCCGCCCTTCGGAATGGGGCCCGCTCCAACCGTACACTCATCGCCCAATTCCGAATCGACTCCGCCGCCACACTTGGACTCTGGCGACGGTGGTGGTGTGAGCTCGATGTGCGATCAGTGCTCCGCGGGCCAAACCAGCTGCGAGGATGGTCGAATCACGACGTGCGTGCTGGAGTCGGGATGCTGGATCTGGAGCGTCGCTCAGCCCTGCCCCGAAGGGCTCTGCAAAGACGCCGTCGCGTGCACGACGTGCACTGACGTGTGCACGGTCGGAGCCGCGACGTGCTCGGACGGCAGCCTCCAAACCTGCGCGGGGGGGCCCGAGGGCTGTTCGACTTGGTTGGCTCCCGTTGCGTGTTCCACCGGCGCGTGCGCTGACGATGGTGCGTGCTTCGAGTGTGACGACCAGTGCACATTTGGAGAAGCTCGCTGCATCAACGGCGAGCTCGCGCACTGCGAAGAAGACGCGCTAGGCTGTTTGGATTGGGGGGCCGCCGAGCCATGTACGACCGGTGAGTGCACGACGTCCTCGGCCTGTGGCGAATGCGACGACACCTGCTCAATCGGGCAAAAACGGTGTCAAGATGGGGTGTTCAGTCAGTGTGTCGCGGACTCGAACGGTTGCCTCGACTGGTCGGAGTCCGATTGCGCTTCAGGGACGTGCAGCTCGAACACTGAATGCCTCGTGTGTAACAACGAGTGCGCCAGCGCGGGCCAGGGCAACTGCGAGGGCAAGGTGCTGCAAACATGCACTGCGGACGCCAACGGCTGTCTGGCATGGTCCGAGCCGACTACCTGCCAATACGTCTGTGACTCGGGAACCAACTCGTGCTCCGGCGAGTGCACTCCGGGCCAAAGGCGTTGTGATAGCCAACAGCCGCAGGAATGTGACGACGACGGGGAGTGGCAGGACTGGGGCCCTGAGTGCGCTGGGTGTATGGCGTGCTCGGGCGCGTCGGCGAGTTGTGTCGCCACCACGGGCGCGATGTGCAACGACGACAACGCGTGCACGACGGGCGAGCGTTGCCAATCGAACGGCAACTGCGGTGGGGGCAATGCGGTCACCTGTTCCGGAGCCGACGAGTGTCACACCGTGGGCGCTTGCCAGCCAGATACGGGTTGCCCCGCTCCTGTGGTGAAGAACTCGAGCTGCGACGACGAGAACCCGTGCATCACGGGTGAAAGCTGCCAAGCCAACGGCAGCTGCGGTGGTGGGACGGCAGCAGGGAATACCGTGAGCTGTGGAAACAACAAATATTGCGACGGCAGCGGCGGCTGCGCTTGCCGCACCAAGAGTTCTTGGAACTTGCTTTCCAATCCAGGCTTCAATGGATCGGCCAACTCTTGGACACTCGTGGGTGGCGCCAGCTACCAAACGGAAGACGTCGACTCCTGCAACGGCTCCGGCTCGGCGCTGATCGCCGGACTTGCGCACCGTGTGGAGCAGTGCGTACCTGCACTGCCGAGTACCGACTACTTCTTCGGCTTTCGTTTCAAGGCTTCCGGGGGTGCGGACTCCGTTGGTACGGCGATCTGCAACATCTTCTTCCTGACGAGCGGGACACCTTGCGACGGTGGCTACGATGGTAGTGGGAGCGCGAGCCAGGCGTACAACACGAACACGTGGATTCAGGGCTCGACGATGGTGACGACGCAGTCCAACACCGCCACGATTCGTGTCAACTGCGTCGGCGCCGCCGCGGCGGGTTACTACGACCAGCTCTACCTCAGCAGGACCTCCCCCGGCGTACCGGCGTTTTGAGGGCCGGGGGCGCCGACATACGGTCGGCGCTCGAGCTCCGCGCAACCAACCTGACGCACTGAATCAGGTCCCCCGAGGATCGGAGCCGCCGGGCGCAAAAAATCCAGCCGGACGGGGACCAAACATGAATGCGCTTTTGGTCTGACGGAAACGTTTTCATCGACGCACTGCGGGTTGCTGGCGGTGGGCTTTCCACCGCGCCTGACGCTCAGGAACCGAACCG